>CAZQAC010000006.1:0-41531 GCA_964591125.1 uncultured Lachnospiraceae bacterium | reverse complement strand
AAAACCGGTTTATACGGTTTTTCGGAAATTTTTACGGAAAAGGAAATAAAACAAAAAGAACGTTTGGGCGGAAATTTCGATTTTTGTTTGGAAACGGACGGAAGTACTTCGTTCGGCTGGGAACATTACGGACCGTATTTTACTTCGTACGATACGAACGATTTTCGCACGGGAAAAGCTACTCACGGTTATTTGCCGGATAAATCTTATCAGCCCACGATGATTGTTTGCGGACCTTCGTTCAAAAAAGGAGTAACTATAGAGCGTCGTCCGTCTGTCGATTTTGCGCCCACGATGGCTAAAATATACGGTTGGAATTTGCCGTCGGACGGTTGCTCTATCGACGAATTGATTAAAGAATAAACGGAACGTTTTTAATGTGATTCCTGTCGATTTTTTCGATTATATTAAAGATATTTATATATTTTATCGAATTTTTTGTATATCAAAAATAACGACAAAGGGCGATTGAATCGAGTTTTGTCGTTATTTTTTAACTTGAATTCACATTTGAATTAATTAAGAGAAAAAATTAAGCGTTTAATCCAGCAACGATAAAATTTCGTTCTTTCCGGAATAGCCTTCGCGACGGCGTAATTCCGTGCCTTTTACGAACGAAATTATCGTGGGAAGGTTTTGAAGACGAAAATCGTCGATTGTTTTTTTGTTGTTGTCTATATTTATTTTAAAAACGGATAGATCTTTCTTTTCCGCGGCGATTTGCTCGATTATTTTAGAAACCATTCTGCACGGACCGGACAGATCCGAATAAAAAAAGACTAAGGAAGGACGAGTTGCGGTTTTTAATTCCGTAACGATATTTTTTGAGTTAAGGTTGGTGATTTTCATTTTTACCCCGACTTTACGATTGTATTTATACGTAATACATGTCTTTGTATGATATTTATATTATAGCATAATTTTAATTTAAAATCAAGTATGAATTTTAAAATTTTAATGCGAAAAATTGAAAAAATTTCAGGCAAAAGATTGGAAAAATCTCTTTTTTTGAGGGAATAAAATCATTATATTTGACTTAAATTGTTGAATAACTTGACAAATGTTTATTAATATAGTACAATTTCGGCATGGATAGTAAAATTGCGGCTTTGATAAATCGACATTCTCGCGAATTCGAAATATATTATAAAATGTTGGTCGAATGGAACGAAAAATTCAATTTGACGTCGATAACCGAGCGTGAAGAGGTGTATTCTAAACATTTTGCGGACAGTTTGCTCGGTTGTGAATTCATTCCCGATAACGCCGAAATGCTGGATGTCGGCGCCGGTGCGGGCTTTCCGTCGCTTCCTCTGCGCATCGTTCGATCGGATATTAAATTGACGATGTTGGACAGTTTGCAAAAAAGAATATTCTTTTTAAATGAGGTTATCGAATATCTCGGATTAAGCGACGTGTCGGCTGTTCATTCGAGAGCGGAAGATTTTGTGAGAAAAGAAAGTTTTGACGTGGTAGTTGCTCGCGCGGTTGCGCCGCTCAATGTTCTTTGCGAATATTGTTTGCCTTTCGTAAAAAAAGGCGGCATTTTTTTGGCGTATAAAGCGGATGTGTGCGAAGACGAAACGATCGCGGCGAAAAAGGCGGTCGAGATTCTCGGCGGCAGCGAACCGATTATCGAAAAACGAGAGTTGGATTGCGATACCGTCAGAAGTTTGGTCGTAATCAAGAAGATTACGTCGTCTCCGTCAAAATATCCGCGAGGAAAAAATTTGCCGCGTAAAAATCCGTTATGACGAATAATGCGTTTATAACGATTGACAAACGGAAATAAAATATTTATAATTTAAATAAAACGTTTTCGGAGGAAAAATATGACTATAGGTCAAATAATCAATATATCTCTTAAAAGATTAAAAAATAATTGGCTGAAATATGCTATTGCGTTTTTGCTTTTATCTTTACCGACCATTGTCGGTTATGCGCTGAATTACGCCGGTTCTGCTTTGGTAGAGTATAATTACGGATACACGAGTGCGGACATCGTCGAGTATTACAACGCTTATCTTGTTTATGGCTCGCAGTTCGAAGGAGTGGATTACGAGCTTATTTGTCAAGCTTATAAGTTGTCGTTGTTGATAGAATCTGTTCCCGAAATTTTAAGCGCTATCGGAGTTTTGTGCTTTTCTTTGCCGCTTGCCTTTTATTTTGTAAAAGCCGTCAATCAAACTTGCGTTTCCGTTAAGGAGGCATGTCGTTTTATCGTAAAAAGCATTCCGTTGACTCTTTTGATGTTCGTTAAGATTTTGGCGTGGACTTTGTTGCTTATCGTACCGGGAATAATAAAGGCGTTTGCCTATTCGCAGGCGTATTATGTTAAAGCGGAAAATCCCGAAATGTCCGCAAATGAATGTATTAAGCGTAGCGAAGATATGATGAAAGGCAGAAAAGGCAAATATTTCCTGTTAATGTTGGCAGTTGCCGTTATAGCGGGTATAGCGAGTTCCGTCGGAGAGATTGTTCTTGCTGTTGTATCTATGCTTTTCGTTTATTTCTACGGAACGATCGCGTATTATATTGTCGGCGGAGTTTTAAGCTTTGTCGTAACGGCGGTTGTAGCGATCGGCGTCGGCGTTTTTTCCAACATGATGGAAGCTGTATTTTATGTCGATACAACGCGTTCCTATCGCGACAAAATAGAACAGGAATTGCGCGCGTATCACGAATCGTCCGATTCGAGTTCGCCCGATTTCGGAAGCGGTTTCAAAAACAGAGATCCGTTTGCAGACGACAACGCGACCAATCGCACGCACGCCAATCCTTTTGATGACAATAACGGGAATTCGGATAATTGAGTACTATAGTAGCACAATCTACGCCGCCGATACAGTCGGCGATTGCGATAATAAGACTGAGCGGAGAGGAGTCGCTGACGTTGACTCGGTCGCTCTTTTCCGCTTTCGGGGATTCCGTCGTTCCGAGAAAGGCGTATTTCGGTCGTTTGGATACGGGAAAGATTAAAGACGATTGCGTTTGCATATACTTTCAGGCGCCCCATTCGTATACGGGCGAAGACGTGGTCGAGATATATTGTCACGGTTCGATTGCCGTTACGAGAGCTATTATAGAGCGGTTTATCGAACTCGGAGCGAGAATGGCTGAACGCGGCGAATTTACGCGTCGAGCATTCGAGAACGGGAAAATGGATTTGACTGAAAGCGAAGCCGTAATCGATCTTATCAATGCTGAAAGCGAAGCCGAAGCAAGAAGCGCGTACAATCAGTTGTCAGGTAGTTTATCCGAAAAAATCACGTTGTTACAAGACGAAATTACCGTCATAATCGCGAAGACGGAAGCTGCGATAGATTATCCGGAAGAAGATATAGAAGAGTTGACCGAAAAACAAATAAAAGGCGAAGTAGCAGCTTTTAGAGATAAGCTCGTTGAACTTAAAAATACCTATCGTTCGGGGCGAATAATGCGCGACGGTGTGAAAGTTGCCATTGTCGGAAAACCTAACGCAGGAAAAAGCAAACTCATGAACGCATTGCTCGGTTACGAACGCAGCATAGTTACCGATATTGCCGGAACTACGCGAGATTACGTCGAAGAAAGCTTTATTTATCGCGATATGCGGTTTTGTTTGATAGACACTGCAGGAATACGCGATACCGACGATACGGTAGAAAAAATTGGCGTGGAGCGGTCTGTTAATATGATGAAAAGCGCGGACATCGTTTTATATGTGTTGGAAGCCGGCGATACTGCGGAAAAAACGGATGTTGATAATATTATTTATGCGGAAAATAAAATCGATATATTGACGCCCGAACTTTCGGATAGCATAAAAATAAGCGCGTTGACTGGTGAAGGCTTGAATTCTTTGAAGGAGAGCTTGTATACAAATGCGCTCGGCTTAGTGTGCTCGGACGCAGGGATAAATAATCTTAGACATTTACAGGCAGTGGAAAACGCTTTGCAGGCGGTGGAAAACGCTATGTCTGCAATCGAAAACAAAATGCCGCCCGATCTTGTCGGCGACGATCTCATGAACGCGTATCGCGCGCTCGGACATATTACGGGAATAACAAGCAGCGATAAAATCGTCGGCGAAATTTTTTCTCGTTTTTGCGTCGGAAAATAGGAGAGTTTTATGAAAGGCAGCGTTATCGCAACTAATAAAAAAGCTCATTTCGATTATTTTATAGAAGAAAAATTTGAGGCAGGTATCGTTCTTGTCGGTTGCGAGGTAAAATCCGCGCGGGCAGGCAACGTTACTCTTAACGATTGTTTTTGCTTTTTCGATTCGGGAGAATTGATATTAAAAAACAGTTATATTGCGCCGTACGAAAGAGGTTCTTACAATAACGTGGACGCGCGAAGAGATCGAAAACTACTTCTTCACAAGCAGGAAATTCGTCGTCTTATAGGCAAAGTAAAAGAAAAAGGCTATACGCTTGTTCCCGTAAAAATGTATTTCAGCGGAAATCTCGTCAAAGTTGAGATCGGTTTGGGAAAAGGCAAGCATGCTTACGATAAAAAACAAACTATAAAAGAAAGGGATATTAATCGTTCCGCGCGCAGAGAAATCGCCGATATGGCGCGAGTAGGCAAAATCAGATAAAAGGAGTTTTTATGCCGGCTTTATACAGGAAATTTCGTCCTTGTGTTTTCGATGACGTAATAGGACAAAAAAACGTTACTGAAGCGTTGAAAAATCAAATAAAAAAAGGCAGAGTCGGACATGCGTATTTGTTTACGGGCAGTCGAGGAACGGGCAAAACCACTTGCGCGAAAATTTTTGCGCGTGCGGTCAATTGTTTGAATCCGGTGGACGGTTCTCCTTGCGGAAAGTGCGAAGTTTGTCGTCGCCTCGAATCTTCTTCGGCGGTGGATATTATCGAATTGGACGCTGCGTCGAATAACGGCGTAGACGAAATTAGAGATATACGCGAAAAGGTGAAATACGCTCCCGTCGCAGCCGCGAAAAAAGTTTATATTATAGACGAAGCGCATATGCTTACCGCAGGCGCTTTTAACGCGTTATTAAAAACGTTGGAAGAACCGCCTTCGCACGTCGTTTTTATACTTGCGACGACGGAAGCTCATAAGTTGCCGGCGACTATTTTGTCTCGTTGTATGCGGTTCGATTTTAGATTGATACCTACGGACGAAATATATGAGCTTGTAAAGAAAATATATTCGAGCGAAGGCGTTCGTGCGGAAGACTCTGCAATCAGGCTTATAGCGAAAGCCGGGGAAGGTTCGGCTCGTGACGCTTTGTCTATTGCTGACAGATGTATGGGTAGTTCAGACGGCGCGATAACTTACGAAACCGTATCCGATATATTAGGCGTAAGCGGTTGGGAAACTATGTCTACGCTTGTTTCTAATATCGATTCGTGCGATATCGGCGCGGCGCTCGATACTCTCGATAAGCTTGCTTCTTCTGGAAAAAGCATGGGACTCATAGCTAAAGAACTTGCGTCTTACGCTCGAGACGTATTGGTCGTTAAATCGGGGGGAATCAATAGCGTCGTTGCCGGCGAAGATAAGATAGGAATGCTTCGAGAGGATGCGGAAAAGTATTCGGCGGAATTGTTGATAACAATCATGAAAACGTTTTCTCAGTTGGATGCCGAATTAAGGTATTCCGTTAGCCCGAGAATAGTTTTGGAATGTGCGATCGTAAGCGCGTGTAAATTATTGTCAACCGATTTTACTGCGTTTGCCGAGCGTGTTTTGAGATTAGAGAAAAAACTCGCCGATATATCGTCCGGAGTTACGGAAATTTCGGTTCGCAAGACAAACGAACAGGTTCATGGCGAAAGTGTAGATAAGACGGCTTTACCTCGCGATCCCTATAAATGTTGGGGTAAAATGCTGACTTTTTTACGTCAGAACGAAAGTATGACTGTTTTTTCGGCGGCGGGTGAACAAGACGATCTCGAACTTAACGAAGACAGATTGACTGTGTATGCTTGCGACGAAGATTCTTTTATGATTCTAAGTACGCCCGAAGCAACGGAAGCGTTATCGCGAGCGGCGAAATTCGTTCATCCGCGGCTTAATACGGTTATCGAAAAAAGAGACGGCGGCGTGGATATGGATAACGAAATAGCTCGCATAAAGGCAATTGCCGGAAATGCGAAAATAAACATAAACAAACGTTAATATTCAACTTTAAACGGTTGTAAACGATAAAATTATTATTAAGGAGTAAATTATTATGGCATATGGCGGAAGAGGATTCGGCGGTGGAATGAACATGCAAGCGCTCATGAAGCAGGCTCAGCAGATGCAAGAACAACTTAAAAAGGCTCAGGAAGAATTGGCGGAAAGCGAATTCACCGGAACGTCCGGCGGCGGAATGGTAAACGTTACCGTGACGGGAACGAAAGAGGTCGTTGCCGTTTCGATTAAACCGGAAGCGGTGGATCCGGATGATATCGAAATGTTGGAAGATCTTATCACTGCGGCGGTTAACGACGCTATGGCGAAAGTTACCGAAAAAGAACGCGAAATAATGCCTATGGCGGGCGGTTTGGGACTTTGATGCGTTCTCCTGAATGTATAGAACGCTTGATAAACGAATTAAGCAAATTACCGGGCGTAGGGAAAAAAACGGCGCAAAGATATGCTTACGGAATAATCGAATGGGATAACGAACAAGCGGCGACGTTGGTTCGAGCAATCGAGGATGTAAAAAGCAACATTAGACATTGCGAGATTTGCGGAAATTATTCTGAAAAACCTGTTTGCGAGATTTGTGAGAAACGCGATAAAAGCGTTATTTGCGTCGTAAGCTATCCTAAGGATATTTTAGCTTTGGACAGAGTAAGCGGCTTTACGGGCGTTTATCATGTTTTGGGTGGCGTAATAAGTCCTATCGACGGCGTTTTCGAAGACGATTTGAACATTGACGGGCTTTTGAAACGATTGGACGGAGTAAAAGAAGTCATTATCGCGACAAACCCGGACGTCAAAGGCGAAGCTACCGCTTTTACGGTGGCAAGACGCGTTAAAACTACGGGTGTAAAAGTAACGAGGTTGGCTCAGGGAATTAGTATGGGCAGCGAAGTAGAATATGCCGACGAGGCGACACTTGCGAGAGCGATAGAGTCGCGAGTGGAATTATAATTATGTGAAAAGTTTCGGATTGATTTTTATTTCCGAGACTTTTTTTATTTTGGAATCGATATTTATTATGCAATATTCTTGTCGGCTAAAAAAGGGAAAACAATTTTGTTTTAGTCGGTTGTTGTTGAAAAATATTGTAATTGACAAGAAAAAACAACGCTCGTTATTGTTTTACGGGCATTGTTTTTTTATTTTGGAATTTTAATCGGAATTTTTTGCGTTATCGATTTCTTCCTGATATAGGGAGAGAGAAGGATGTTTTTTTACTAACAGTCGCCACATGACGTCAGCTATTTTTTCTGAACCGTAGCGGTCGTGATAAGCGAGCGCTTTTTGTGAGAATTTTGCGAGCTCGTCGGGGTTGTTATAAAAATATTCGACTTTGTCTGCGGCTTTTTGCGGATTGAATATACGCATTGCGTTTCCTACGTTGTTAATATAGTATTCCGCGTTGTGCTGTTCCATTTGAGTCGCGTAGCTTGTTATGATTTCGGGCACTCCGAAGAAACAGGGCTCTGCTACCGAACTTGCGCCGCTTTTGCCGAGAAAAATATCCGCCGAACCTAATATTTCGAGAATTCTGTCGGTAAATCCGTAAGGACGGAAACAAACGTTTTCATTTGGTTTGACGGCTTTTAATTCCTCGTATAATTTGGTGTTTTTTCCGCATATCGGGATTAACGTTATATTCAAATCGCGCGTTGCAAGTATTTTGGCTATGTCGCCCATTTTACCGATTCCGTAACCGCCGTCGAAAAGAACGACGGTAAATTTATTTTCGTCCAATCCCAAATTTCTGCGATTGGTTTTTTTGTCGAGCGGAACCGAAAACGCTTCTTTTCGTATGGCGAACGGTACTAATTCGAGGTTGTCCGAATTAAAACGTTTGGGATAATGTTTAATGGCTCTGTTGTAGCCCGTTTCAGACGAAACAAGCGTCATGTCGTTGGGATAACAACACAGAGGAATAATTTCTACGTCGGGAACATAGCTGACGTTTATCGGCTTGCTTTCGCTATGAGAAACGTAATACGCGCTTGCCCAATGCGTCGAAAGAAACATATCGGCGCGAAGACTGTCGACGTACCGAACTGCGTATTTTTGCGAGTGAGGAATGAAATTCATGATAATTTCGCTTGTAAGGCGTGGACCCATAAGATTCATTAACGACAGACTGAGATAACCGTAAGCCGGACATTTATTGTACATTCTTACGTTTCGGCACAGCATTTTTTCGAAACGGATCAGCGGTTTTTTATTGCTGTCCTGAAAAAAATTCGTTCTGATTATTTGAGTATATTTTCCGTATTTTTTTTCAAAAGCATCGGCAATGCTGGTTTCGGGAGCAATATGTCCCATGCCCGCTTCGACGAATGCGAATACGACTCTGGGTTTATACATTTTCGTTTTCCTTTTTATCGAATTTTTCACAAATAACGAGAATTAAATCATAAAACATTATGAAATAAGGCGACATAAAATATACGTCGAATAAAGACATTAAAACAAGCGCGGTTATTCCGATCGAAAATAGAATCTTTTCGGGCGAATGATTTTTTACGCGGACAATTACGGTTTCGAAGCGGTGGTACAAATAAGCAAGCAATCCGACCATACCGCAACTGCCGGTAAACTGAATTAAGGTATTGTGCGCCATTCCGCTGAAAAGAGTCATATTCGGATTCATTGCGTTACGGAACGCGTTGTAAAAACCTACGCCGAATACGGGTGCGGATTTAAAAAATCCGAAATAATCGCTCCAAATTCTCGATCTGCCTCTCGTGTCGGGAAGGATCGTTCCGCTTGTCGCGTCGTCCGGAGAGGGGGATAAAGAGGAGGCGATAAAGAAATCGGTGAAAGTTTTTACCGAATCGGTCAAAATCATAATTATGACGAAAGCTATCTCGGCAGTTATAAACAGAACGGTTAATATGCCTATTTTTTTTCTCGAAGTTTTATTCTTGACAAAACAGAATATTGCGAGCGCGACCACGAGCGGAAAACCGATGAGCAGAGCTGCTCTTGACATCGTGAAATAAACCGCGTTTATTGCGATGAAAACGACGCAATAATTGAAAGTTACGTTTATGTTTTTGTAAATCAGATAATAAGCGGAAGGAATCAGCATGACTATGAGTGCGCCGGCGGTATTGCTTATTCCCCAACCGAGAGTCATATTGCTTTTCCAGTTGCTGTCCATTATTCCGAATCGATTAAAACGGAAAACGTAAAACGTCGCTATTTCCAAACAAATCAAAATCATTGTTGCGACCATGCTTTTCGCTGCGTAAACACGCGTTTGTTCCGAATTGTCTGTCAATACGGCGAAAAATAAATAAAGTAACACGAACGCCGCGCCTTCGCCGAATCCGTATAATAACGAAGAAAAATCGAAAGGAGAGTGAAACAGTCCCGCCGTAAGCATGGACGCTGCCATTATCGATAAAGATACGAATAGTCGACTCGGTTTGTTCTTAAATGTAATTTTGTTCGTTTTTATGCTTTTTATAACAAAAGTGGTTATCGAAGTCAGTAATATCGCTGCCGCAGCGGAAAAACAAGCGATCGATAAAGGTTGCGTGTAATAAGACATGTTTCCGTAAGTTACGTGTCGAAAGGACAACTGCAACGCGATCATAAAAAGCGGAGGCATCGCGAAACGAGCGTCGTCCGTAAACAATAATGCTGTTCCGATTACCGCCGCGAATAAAACGATTCCCAAAAGATCCGCTCCCGTCGCGTAAAAAACAATTGCGAACGCGGTTATTGAGGGAATATAATATTTTGACGCCGCAAAACGATTGTATTCGACCTGTAAACTTTTTAAAACGGATGTCATTGCTGCGTTCCTCTGTAAATACTCGGAACAATTTCGAAAATCTTTTTCTCGGTTGCCGCTTCGTCTTCCGCAAAGGCGACTTTTCGCAAGTCTTCCAAATCCTCGTCGAAATGAGTTTTGTCTATTTCTTGCAATTTGTTTACGAAAACGCCTTCGTGCGCGGTTTTATCCACTTGTTCTTTGTCGTAACGCAACTCTTCGAATAATTTTTCTCCGGGGCGTAATCCCGTAACTTGTATTTCGATGTCGCTTTCGGGAATAAGCCCGTTAAGTCTGATTAAATCGCATGCGAGATCGTAAATATACACGGGATCGCCCATATCGAGAACGAAAACTTCTCCCGCAGAGGCGAACGCGCCCGTTTGCAAAACCAAACGAACGGCTTCCGGAATGGACATAAAATATCTTTTTATGTTACGATCGGTAAGGGTAATAGGTCCGCCCGTTCTGATTTGTTCGAGGAAAATGGGTACTACCGAGCCGTTGCTTCCCAAAACGTTTCCGAAACGAACGGCTGCCATTTTCAGCGAACCTGTTTTTCCTCGCGTTTGGATAAGCATTTCGGCAATGCGTTTGCTTGCGCCCATAATGTTCGAAGGATTAACCGCTTTGTCTGTGGAAATCAAAACGAATTTATCCGCGCCGTACTTTTGTGCACATTCGATAACGTTAAGAGTTCCGAAAACGTTGTTTTTTATCGCTTCCGTGGATGCTATTTCCATCATCGGAACGTGTTTGTACGCAGCGGCGTGAAAAATTATTTCGGGATGATATTTTTCGAACACCTCTTCAAGTTTGGCTCGCTCGCGAACCGTACCTATTATAAGAGTATATTTCGAGGTATCGAACTTTTGGGAAAATTCCTGATTCAAAAAGAACATACCGTTTTCGTGCATATCGAAAATAATAAGGTGTTTACAACCGAAACGCAGTACCTGACGGCATAATTCGCTACCTATGGAACCGGCTCCGCCCGTGACCATTACGACTTTATCTTTTACGGATTTATCTATAAGTTCCTGCTTGACTTTGAATTCGTCGCGACCTAACAGGTTTTCGATTTTTATGTCTTGTAAGGCTATCGAACTCGAAACGAATTCGTTTGCGTCGAGATAACTCGGCACGAACTTAATGGGAAGATTCAACGGTTTGCACATATTGTAAATATGTCTGAGTTGTGATTTATTCAGGCTCATTATCGCTATTACGATGGCTGCCGCGGAATATTTTTTCGCAACTACGGAAACGTCCGAAATCGGTCCGACAACTTGAATTCCTTCTATGCGCGATCCGTGTTTGTTTTTGTCGTCGTCGAGCACGGCTACGGGAATGTAACCGTCGTCCGGATTTTGCGTAAATCTGGAAATGAGCAACGCTCCCGTATAACCTGCGCCGATCACGATAGTGCGCTTAAATCCGACGGAACTTTTTCTGTCTGTTTTTTTGTAATGCAATATCGTTTTTATGATTGAATTTTGGAATCTCCACGTTCCGCATAACAAAGCGGAAAACAGCGCGTACATGAGAATTACCGGAGCCCAATATATGACTTCGAAAAATTCGAGAAACAATTTCGCTATAAATATTATAAAGAAGGAAAATATGTTGGCGAATAAAAAGTTCATTATGTCGTTTCTGCCCGCATATTTCCAAATGACTTTGTAGCAACGAAAGCAAGCAAGCATGAAAATTGTGGAGCATACCGAAAACGGCAACCACAAAATCCATTTATACGTTTCGTATTCCTGAGGCGCGGTTATGCTGTGAAACATTATTTTATCCGACAACCAGAACGAAAATATACAAATCGATATGTCAGCTATAAGAGAAGCGACTAACCCCAGAATATTCAAAAATTTTTTAGACATCTTATTATTAACGGCGCCGTCGACGGCGTTTCTTTTCTTTGACACGTGGAACTCCTTGCGAATTCGCAAAGCGAAATTAATGTGCGTATACACACACATATATTATAACCGTAATCGTTTGTATTGTCAAGTTAATGCCGTTTATACGATAAAAAAACTCGTTCGAACCGAAAGGAATCGACGAGTTTACTTAATGCTTAAAGCGATATGTCTTTTTTTCGTATGTCTTGTCCGTTAAATTCGTGAGTGTAGCACGTTTTGTCATCCAATAAACGGCTGGTAATGTGCGCGCCGTAACGTTTTTGCAGTTCGTTTAACGAAAGATTGGAAGTGATCATGGTGTGACGACCTCTTATTTGACGTTCGTTAATGACGAGATACAGATATTCGAGCGTTATGTTTTTGTAAACGGCCTCCGTGCCGAGATCGTCTATTGCAAGCAAATCGCAATCGAGCAGAGGCTGAATATATTCGTCGCGCGTTTCGTCGAACGTCGTGTGGTATTTGGCTGTGCGAGAAAGAAACTCGAAAGCCGTAATAAATACCGGCGTGTATCCTCTTTTCAATACGGCGTTGACGCAACATGACGCAAGATAGGTTTTTCCCGTGCCGCTGTTGCCCAAAAGCGAGAAAATGCGTTTTTTTGATTCGGGAAATTTTTTGTCGAAAACAGTTTTTAAATCGTTGGCGACCTTCATGAATTTGTTCGATTCGGTTTCGGAAAACAAATTATAATCTATATCGTCGAAATCGTGCAAAGGAAAGGATATAAGATCGTTTCCGATAGTTAACGCGCGGACGCAGTCACAGTACCCTCCGTTTATAAATCCTTTATCTCCGCATTTCGAACAATAAGGAACAGGGTTTACCGTCCGCAATAAATCCAGCTTTTTCAATACTTTCGAAATTTCGTTCTTTGCTCGTTGAGCTTTTTCGGTGTTTCCCGATTTTAACGCGGCAAGAGTTTCCTTTCGGTATTCTTCGTCCGCCGCTTTCAGTTCGGGAAATTTATCCAAAGCGTCGAAATACGCGTTTTCCGCTGCAATCAACTGATTTTTTCTGCGTTGTTGTATGAAA
The DNA here is from genome assembly GCA_964591125.1 of uncultured Lachnospiraceae bacterium. GTDB lineage: Bacteria > Bacillota > Clostridia > Christensenellales > Pumilibacteraceae > Neoclostridium. The sequence continues at coordinate 28,649 of CAZQAC010000006.1, read as the reverse complement.
TTTATGGCTTGTTTGTAGTTCATTATAAATCCTCGTAGTCGAGATTGTCGAACATGGCGTTAAGTTGTTCGCTTGTATAAGTCTTTGTGATTTTATTATCGTTTTTGGGCGTTTGTTGAGTAAAACGGTAATTTTCCGCTTGTTCCGTCGTCGTTATTCCGGCTTTGAACCAAGACGAAAGAGTGGCGTTCATGTATGCTATCGGATTGGAATTTCCCGCCGATTTTTTTGCCGCGAGTTCGATAAGACATTCCGGCATTCCCCACGTTTCTTGCCAGATTTTGAAACAGTCGCGATCTCGTGAGGTTATGTTTCTCGAGATGCCGGCAACGGTAAAAACATTCTTGATGTAGACGTCGGTTTCGATTGAACGATTGATGAAGTGTTCGATGCTCTCGGAGGAAATCAAACCTTGCTTGTAGAATTTTTCTACCGTTTCGTTCATCCCGGGTAAAGTTCTGACGTTGTGTTCAAAACAGTATGTGGCGACTTTTATGACGGTATTTTCGTCGAAACCGTATTCCAGCCAACGCAAAATATATGTTTCGATGATAAAATCGAGTTGTTCGTAATAAACGCCGATAATGCGGTTGACGTTTTTTGCCAACGCCGTGAGTTTTTCTTTGTTTTCGTTGTAACCGTTTATTTCTTCGATGCTCATCAGATGGCGTTCGTAATATTTGGAAAGAAGCGCGTCGAGTTTTTCCATTCCGCCTTTTTTAATCGTTTTTGCGACTTTTATAACGGTCGATTGCGTAAATTCCATTTGCTTGGTCCATTTTATAAACAATCGCTTATCTTCGTGATCGGGTTTCTTTTTGGAACCCAAAGCGGCGAGTATAGGTTTGATGTCTTTTTCGTAAAGATCGAATTCCGAAAGCTGTTCGTTTACTCTGTCGAAAGTTAAAAGTCCTTGTCCGGCAATGTTTCGAGCGACGGCAAGTATGTACGGATACGAAATGGTTTCGCCTTTCTGTCTTATGCAATACGCGATAATGGCGAGCATTGCGTTGGGTTCGAGATGCGAATCTTCCATAAGAGAATAATATTCGTTGTATTCGGAGGGAAGAATGTTTCTGTTCGGTAACATCGCATGGAGCTGGTTGTTGAAATCTTTGTATTTCGTTTTTGAAAATTTTTGCATGGAAGGCAACGATTTTCCCACGGGTAGAAATTCGATTTGCGGCGGATCCGTTTTGATTATGTTGACGACGCCTTGAGTTTCCCAATAGCGAAACGCTTCGTCGACAATCGCCGGTTCTATTGAAAGTTTGTCGGAAATAAATTGCGTCGGTTCGGTTTGAGCCGTTCCGAAAGTTGCCGCCCATAATCCCGTTATGTAAATTTTGACGTAATTTTCGGGCGCGTACGGCATATAATTCATGACGAAAGCGTTGTCGAGCAACGTTTTTTCCGCTAACATTTTTTCTTGGCTTATTTTCATTTGCATGGTTTTGGCTCCTATCCGAGTCTTGCTAAAACGCTTGATTAAATTCGGTTTGTGTTGTATAATAATTCTAAAGTTTTAATTGCGTGTTATCGCATTTTTCTTTTCGGTTGACTCCGTACTTAATATAATAACATTAAAACGTATTTTTTTCAACATTAAAACGCTTTATTTCCGAACATTTTTTTGTAATTTTTTCGCGTTTGCTTTTTTAGGCTTAATATGCGACGGAAATAAGCTCGGGAGCAAAACAATGAAAATTCTTCATACGGCGGATTGGCATCTCGGAAAAAAAATCGAGGGAAAATCCATGTTGGACAGTCAGCGCGCTGTCCTACAAGAAATTCAAACCATTTGCGAAAACGAGAATCCCGACGCGGTTATAATTGCCGGGGACGTTTTCGATACGGCTGTTCCGCCCGCAGAAGCGGAAGAACTTTTTTATGAAAGCGCGAAGGCTTTGGCAAAAGGAAGAGTCGTTGTCGCTCTCGCGGGCAATCACGACGATCCCGACAGGCTGTGTGCGGCTAGAGGGTTGGCGAAAAAGCATAATATCTTTTTGATAGGCGGATTGGATAACGGTTATTACGACGATTTAACTATAGGCGCGGGTAAGGGCTTTATTAAGATAAAAACGAATTCCGGGCTTTTGAATATCGCGCTTTTGCCTTATCCGACGGAGAGTATTTTGCCGCTTACGGAGGGCGGATATACCGAAAGGGTTAAAGCCGCGGCGGACGAATGTTGTTCGTGTTTTACAGCGGACGGCGTCAATATTTTTGTGACGCATTTGTTTTCGTCGGGGCGAGAAACCGAGGAAATGCTTGGAGGCGCAAGGTTGCTTCCCAAAACGATTTTTCCGCAAAACGCGCATTACTGCGCCGTCGGACACGTTCATAAGCCGATGACGATAAGCGCGTCGCGTCACGCTTATTATTCCGGCTCGATTATTCCCTGTAACTTCGAAGAAACCGAGCAAAAATCCGTGAATTCGGTTACGATCGGAGAAACGACCGAGGTGCGTGCGATTCCGTTAAATAATTACAAAAAACTTATAAAAATAGAGGCTCGAGATTACGACGAAGCATTTGAAAAACTTTCGGCGTGCGATCAATACGCCGAAATTTTATACGACAGCATCGTTCCGTTAAATACTTCTCAGATGGGCAAACTCAGAGCTTGCCCCGCATTTTTGAAGTTTACGCCTTGCGCCGTCAGAGAAGAACGTAGCCGAGCTGAGCGAAAGTTTATGTCCGACGAAGCTTTGTTCAGACTGTTTTACGAGCAGAAACGCGGAAAAAGTCCGGACGAAACGTCGGTAGAATTATTTATGAAAGCGGTGCGCGGAGAGGAAATATTATGAAACCTTTGAAATTGGAAATAGAAGGCGTAAACAGCTTCCGAGATAAGCAAACGATTGATTTCGAACAGCTTGCGGCAAATAATTTGTTTTGCATCAGCGGAGCAACCGGTAGCGGAAAAACAACCATTCTCGACAGTCTGATACTTGCGCTTTACGAAAAATTGCCGAGCAGTTCTTCTCGCGGAAAAGTGGAAGATTACATTAATTTACGATGCGACAGAGCGGTTATTAAGTTGACTTTCGAACTTGAAGGCAAGCTGTATCGTTCGGAACGCGTCATATCCCGAAAAGCCGGCGCGAACACGGCAAAGCTCGTAGACGTCGACACGGGAGTGACGATAAAAGAGAAACACGACGAAACGTTTTCGTTTTTGAGCGAGAAGTTGGGCTTGGACGTGGAACAATTTACGAGAGTAATCGTTTTGCAACAGGGCGAGTTTTCTCGATTTTTGAAAGCAACCAAAGCCGAAAGAAACAAAATGATAGTTAATTTGTTTAAATTGAGTCGTTTTGAATCCGTTCCAAAAAAATTCGCCGACGCGGAAAAATTGCTTGACGGACAATTAAAGCAGCTCGATCAAAGTTTAAGCCGTTACGAAAACGTAGGAGCGGAGGCTTTGGCAAAGCTCAAAGAAAAGAAAAAGAACGCGGACGAACGAAAAAACAAATACGAAAAAATCATTCGCGATTTACGAGCTCTCGAAATCGAAGCTAAAGATTGCGAAAAAAAACAGGCGGAATATGAAAACGCAGTCGTTCAGAAAATTTTAACCGAAAAAAAAGTGAAAGAACTCGACCGCAGAAAAAAGGTTCTTGTTGAAAATCAGTCGAAATTTAGCGAATATACTCAAAAGGTAGAGGCGAGACGCATTGAAAGGGAAGGGCTAATAGAGCGAAAAGTCAAGCTCGAAAGCGATAAAAAACAGCTCGAAGACATAGCGATTCGAGAAAACGAACTCAAAAAACGAAGGGAAGAATATAAAAAGGCGAGTGAAGAAGCAACAAGCAAAAAGGCGAAAGCGGACGCGCTCAAAAAAGAAATAGAAGATTTGGTTAAAACGGTCGGCGAATATTCGGGGAAAACGTACGCGGAGGTCACCGCGCGTTTGAGCGAAATAAAAATATTGTTGAGCGAATACAAAAAGAATGAGTCGGCGCTTAGCGAAACTCAAGCGAAGTTAAAAGAATACGAAATTAAAGTCGAACAAATCAAAAGCGTAATTGCAGAGCAGAAACAAACGGTTATAGTTGCCGAAAAAGAACGTGACGATTGCAAGCGTATTACGGAACAAGCCGGACTCGAAACATGCGCCGACGCGCTTAAACGAGGGCTGAAATGCGGAGACGTCTGCCCTGTTTGCGGCGAAATTCTTTCGTCCGATCCCGTTTTTTCAGACGAAAGTAAATTCCGAAACGTCGAAAACGATTTGTCGCGAGCCGAAGAAAAACTTAAGGAGGCAGAGAAAAAACTTAACGCGCTCGAAGTACAGCGGGCTAGTTTGGAAACGGCATTGACGGCGGAACGTGCAAATGAAAAAAAATATTCGGTAAGTTTGGCGGCATACGATTTGAAACAAATGAACGCGGAAACGGAAAAACTCGAAAAAGCAGAAAAAACGCTTAAAAAGGCGGAGCAAATGAACTTCGAATTTGTTAAACTTAACGCCGAGGCGGACAAGGCGGTTGCGCTTGCGGAACAGAAATTGGAACAAGGCAAACAAAACAGATCGGAACTTGACGAACGTAAAAAAGGCATAGAATCCCGATCGATTGCCGAAATAGACGCTCAGACGCTTAAAATCGCCGATATATTGAAAGCAATAGACGAGGAATTTTTACGTTACGAAAAGATTAAATCGGAAACAGAAAAAGAAAATAACGAAATATTGAAAATTCAGGCGGAAACGGATGCATCGCTTTCGGTATTGGAGAAGATATTATCTGAAAAACCGAAAAAGCTTGAAAAAACGTCTGCGGAATACGCCGCCGAGGTAAAAAAAGCCGAGGACGAACGAAACGAAGCAATTGTCGAAAGCGCGGGAGCCAAAGCCGCCGCGGAACGTATGAGCGAGGATTGGGAGCAAAAAAAAGCGCTTAAGTCAGAACGTGCCGAATTGCAAAAAAAATACGACAGAATTTACGATATAAGCAAAGCGATTAAGGGTGAATTCAATGCTTTCGTTGCTGCGGAATATATAAAAGATTTTACGTATAACGCTTCGGATACGCTTCGAGAGCTTACGGGCGGAAAATATTCGTTGACTTACGATGAGGGCGAGGGCGAGTTTTACGTAACCGATTTTTTGAATAACAACGAACAAAGAAAAATAAAAACGCTTTCGGGAGGAGAAACTTTTCTTGCGTCGCTTTCGATGGCGATAGCGTTGTCGCAGGAAATAGCGCGTTACGGGAATTTCGACTTTTTCTTTATCGACGAAGGATTCGGAACGTTACACGAGCAAGCTCTCGAACAAGCTTTGGAGGTTTTGTTGCGGTTGTCGAGATCGTCGTTAGTCGGAATAGTTACGCATAGAAACGAATTGTTGGGGCGTATTCCGATGACGCTTCTCGTGTCGCAGGCGAGCGAAGACGAGGGTTCTGTGTGCAGAATATTATAAAAAACGTCGCTTTGCGCAAAAAATATGGAGAATAGCCGGTATAATTATTGAAATCGTTTTGATTTTCGGTTAAAATGTGTTAAAATATAATGTAAGGCTTTATTGCGTTAAAAGGAATGTTTGGTATGAATACAATTTATACGAATGAAGAAATTGAAAAAGCGACTAAAGAAAAGCATAAACAGTTAGCGATTTGGCTGATTACTTTGTTTGTTTTTCTTGCGGTCGAAATAGCGATGTTTACGGTTTTTTTGGTTAAGGTGGAAGTCGCGCAGGACAGAAGTTTGCAAACGCCTTTTACGGTTGCGTCCGTTATCGTAGCGATAATTTATTCTTTTTGTTCGCTTGCTTTTTTCGGCGTGAAATATCGTTATACGAAAGCGTACGTAAAAATGTTTGCCGACATGAAAAGCGGAAACAGAGACAAATCGCGCGGCGTCGTTTTGTCAGTAAATCAAGATTCGATTGAAAAAGATTCGGTTAAATTTTACGGCATGGAGGTTGAATGTCCGCCTATAAGGAGAGAACAACGAAACGTTCGGACTTTGTTGATTGAACGTAATCATTCGATAGACGTTAAACCGGGCGACAAAATAGAATTTATAGCCCATTCGGGAATAATGATAGGATATAAAATAATCGAAACTGCGGAGGAACGAAAATGAAAGCTGTAATAACTGTTAGCGGAAAAGATAAAGTCGGCATAATTGCCGCGGTGTCCGGGTGGCTTTTGGAACTAGGTTTGAACATAGAGGATATTTCTCAGACCGTGATGCACGGTTTTTTCAGTATGATGATGCTTGTAGACGTTACCAACGTGACCGATTTCGATCGCGTCGCTTGTTTTTTGGAAGAAAAAGGGAAGAGCATCGACGTGGTGATACACGTTCAGCATGAGGACATATTTAATACGATGCACAGGATTTGATTTTATGCTAAACAAAAACGAAATTAACGAAACTATTGAAATGATTGACGACTTTAAGTTGGACGTGCGTACCATAACCATGGCGATTTCGCTGTTCGATTGTATTTCGTCAAGCAAAAAAGAAACTGCGGAACGCGTTTACGAAAAAATATATTCGAAAGCGAAAAATCTTGTCGACGTCGGTAACGTAATAGGTCGCGAGTACGGGATTCCTATCGTAAACAAAAGAGTTTCAGTTTCGCCTGTAAGCCTTATCGGTGCGTCGAGCGGCGGTTATTTGGAAATAGCCGAAGCTTTGGACAAAGTCGCCGAAGATATAGGAATAGATTTCCTCGGCGGATATACCGCACTCGTTCATAAAGGCTTTACGCCGCAGGAGCTGGATTTTATTTCGACCGTTCCGACCGCGCTCGCCAAAACCAAAAAGATATGCAGTTCCGTGAACGTCGGTTCTACCAAAAGCGGAATCAATCTTGATGCGGTTAAGTTAATGGGCGAAAAAATCGTCGAAACCGCTATGCTTACAAAAGACGACGGGTGCATTGGTTGCGCCAAATTGGTGGTTTTTTGTAACGCGGTGGAAGATAATCCGTTTATGGCGGGAGCTTTTAACGGTATCGGCGAAGGCGATGCGGTGATTAACGTCGGCGTTTCCGGACCGGGAGTCGTGGAACAGGCTGTTAAAAAATATCCGAGAGCAAGCATAGGCGAGATTGCGGAAATCATTAAGAAGACGGCTTTTAAGATTACTCGAGTCGGACAACTCGTCGCAAAGGAAGCGTCTAAAAGATTAAACGCGCAATTCGGAATAGTGGATCTTTCGCTTGCGCCTACTCCGAACGCGGGAGATTCGGTAGCTCATATTCTCGAAGCCATCGGATTAGGCAGCGTCGGCGGCGTAGGTACGACCGCGTGTCTTGCGATATTGAACGACGCCGTTAAAAAAGGCGGAATAATGGCGGCTTGCGCCGTCGGAGGTTTGTCGGGCGCGTTCATTCCCGTTTCGGAAGATATAGGAATGATAAACGCAGTCGAAAAAGGCAATCTCACTCTTGAAAAATTGGAAGCGATGACCAGCGTTTGTTCGGTCGGACTCGATATGATCGCCGTGCCGGGCGATACTCCCGCAGAAGCCATAAGCGCGATTATCGCGGACGAAAGCGCGATCGGCATGATAAACAATAAAACTACGGCTGTAAGAGTTATTCCCGCAATAGGAAAAAAAGAGGGCGAATATCTCGATTTCGGCGGATTATTGGGACGCGCGCCAGTAATGTCTGTCAGAAATTACGGAGCGGAACGTTTTATAAACAGGGGCGGTCTTGTTCCCGCGCCTATTCACAGTAATAAAAATTAGGAGAATAAATTATGAAGAGATCGGAAGTAGAAGAAAAATATTTGTGGTCGCTTGAAGACATTTATGCAAGCGACGAGCTTTGGGAAAAGGACTACGAAAAATTCGCAGGAGCGATTCCGAGTTTTGCCGACTATAAAGGAAAATTGTCGGATAAAGAACAATTGCTCGCTTTGTTAAAGAGTACGGACGAGTATGAATCGTTGTTCGAAAGACTTTACGCTTACGCTCACATGAGATTGGATCAGGACGTTTCGGACGATCATTACAACGGTCTTATGGCAAGAATACACAAGCTGTACGTGGAATATGCTACGGTGACCAGTTACGTCAGTCCGGAATTGAGTTCTCAGTCGGATGAATATATAAAAAGTCTTATAGCAAATTCCGCTTTTGCCGATTACGATTATATGCTCAAAGGCGTTTTGAGAAAGAAACAACATATTTTAAGCGAAAAAGAAGAAAAGCTGTTGTCTTTGGCGTCGGCGCCGCTTTCGAAATTTCAATCGGCTTTCAGTAAGATAGACAATGTCGAAGTTCCGCTTCCCGAAATAGATGTGAACGGCGAAAAAGTAAAACTTACGCACGGAACGTATTCGCAATTATTGCAGAATCCCGATCAAGCCGTCCGCGCTAACGCGTTCTATTCTTATTACGCGGCTTATGAAAAGCTTCTTAATACAATTACCGAAGTATATTCCGGATCGGTAAAAAGCGACGTGTTTATGGCGACCGCACGTAATTACGATAATTGCCTTTCGGAAGCGATGTTTAACGAAAACGTTCCCGAATGTGTGTACGACAATTTGCTTAAAAGCGTAAGCGAAAATCTTAAATACGTTCACGAGTACGTCGCTTATCGAAAAAAAGCTCTCGGAGTAGAAACGCTTAATATGTACGATATGTATGTTCCGATAGTTGCGGGACAAGAGTTGTCGCTCGGTTTCGAAGAAGCTTTTGCTTTGGTTAAGAAAGGACTTTCGGTGCTCGGCGACGAATATGTCGGACTTTTGCAGCAAGCTAAAGACGAGCGTTGGATGGATGTGTACGAAACCGAAAATAAACGCGGAGGAGCTTACAGTAGCGGTTGTTACGGTACGAAACCGTATGTGCTTTTAAATTACAGCTCCACCATGCACGATATTTTTACTATTGCGCATGAGCTCGGGCACTCCATTCACAGCTATTATTCGTGCAAAAATCAACCGTACGCAAAGAGCAGTTACGCTATTTTCGTCGCTGAAGTCGCGTCTACCGTGAACGAGGTCTTGCTTTTGAAACATATGTTAAAGACTTCGACCGATAAAAATATGCGCAAATATCTGCTGTCGTATTATCTGGATATGTTCCGCACGACGTTGTTCCGTCAGACAATGTTCGCCGAATTCGAAAAAATTAGCCACGACATGGAACAGGAAGGTATGCCGCTTACTGCCAAATCTTTGTCGGACGCTTATCTTGAACTGAATAAAAAATATTACGGTTCGGCTGTTGAACACAATAAACCCATTGCAACTGAATGGGCGAGAATTCCGCATTTTTATAATGCATTTTATGTTTATAAATATGCTACGGGTATTATTAGCGCGGTTAATATCGCGAATTCGATATTGGACGACGCTTCAAATATCGCTAAATACAAAAAATTCTTATCGGCAGGCGGAAGCGATTCTCCTTACGAAATTTTGAAAATAGCCGGAGTGGATCTCGCTTCGACCGTTCCGTTCGAAAACGCGATGAAAGAGTTCAAAAACACGCTCGACATGCTGGTTGCGGAAGACTGAGCGATAAATCATTGTTAAATAAGAGGTTTTAGTATGAAAAAATTCATTCGGATGGCGCTAATCGTTATTATTTCGCTCGCTTGCTTCGGCTTTGCCGGGAATACGAGCATAACTTTTAACGAACGTAAATACGGCGTTATGCAAATGAATACCGTTACGATAGAATTGTTTGTCGAGGAAGAGCGTAATCTGAACGACGGAGCGTTAATGACGCTCGAAAATTATCTCGAGCAATTTTGCAAGTATTCCGAGTTGTCTGTCGTCCGCAGCGTTTCGGGGGATTCGGTAATATATACAATCGTTTACGCAGGCGTTTACGAATCGCCTAAGGCGAGAAACGAAACCGGTTACGAGGCAGTGACCGATAAAGGATTCTTTTTGAATAAGATTACCGTTTCGAGAATTAATCCGCTTAAGCTTATGTTTGACGAAATTCAGACGGGGACTTATTCAAACGATTCTTTCGCGGCTTGGCTTGTCGACGGAATAAAAGACGAAAACGGCGACGTTATTTTAGCTTCGTTGTTCCAGACGTTTCCGTCGTTAGCGTTGTCGGACGCGAAATCATGGGAGTTGTCGTACGAAATGACTCATCCGATATGGTATGCGTCGTCGAACGCGCCGTCTCAAAACGATTTGTCGAAACAAGATACGTGCGTTTGGACAAAAGCGGCTAACGAGGATTTCGGAGACGACAAAATCACGTATTCGTATTATGTGCCGAATACGGTCAGTTGGGCGATTTCAGTAGGCATTTTGTCTTTTTTGTCGGTAGGCGTTTTGTTCTTGATTTCGAGATTCAAAAAGGAGGAAAAACCGTCGCTTGCCGATTACAGAGGTCTTGACGAATATTCGTTGAACGCTGAGTTAGAAAAAGACAAGACGTCTGTCGTTCGGAGTAAAATGACGGAGATTCCGCCCGACGGCTATCAGGGAAACGGAGTGTTTTCGGAGAATGGAAAAATATACGACGTTTTCGGAAACGAGTGTTATTTCGCGCCCGTACCGCGCGACGACGTTAAAAAAACCGAAGACGACAACGATTTGCCGGATATATTCGGTAACTGACGCAGTTTTCGGTAGTGTTAATTTGAGCGAAAAATGGTGAGAAATTTGCTTTTTATAAAGAGGTTGTTCCAATGAGGGAAAACATAAGAAACGTTGCGATAATAGCGCACGTAGATCACGGTAAGACTACGCTTGTAAACGAACTTTTAAAACAGGGCGGCGTATTTCGCAGTAATCAGGTTGTAAACGACAGAGTTATGGATTCGAATGCGCTCGAAAGAGAAAGAGGAATTACCATACTCGCAAAAAATACCGCGGTTAAATACGGAAATTACAAGATAAACATAGTGGATACGCCCGGGCATGCCGATTTTGGCGGAGAAGTGGAGCGTATACTTAAAATGGTAAACGGCGTCGTTTTGCTTGTAGACGCTTACGAGGGCACCATGCCTCAGACCAGATTCGTATTGCAGAAAGCTTTGGAGCTTAATCATCCGGTTGTCGTTGCCGTAAATAAAATCGATCGTCCCGACGCAAGACCAAAAGAAGTTGTGGACGAAGTTTTGGAATTGTTAATGGAATTGGGCGCGAGTGACGAACAGCTTGACAGTCCGGTCGTTTTTTGTAGCGCGAGACGAGGAATTGCCAGCACCAGTCCCGATAAAGAGGGCGAAAATCTTATTCCGCTTTTCGAAGCAATAGTAAGACACATTCCGGCTCCGAACGGCGACGATTCCGCTCCGACTCAGATGCTTATCAGCGCGCTCGATTATTCGGATTATGTGGGTTCTATCGGTATCGGAAGAATAGAACGCGGAACGCTGCGTCAGAATCAACAAGTCGTTCTTACCAATTATCATCACGATTCTGTAATAAAAACAAAAGTTACTAACATTTATCAGTTCGAAGGACTTAATCGCGTTGCGGTAGACGTAGCATATGCCGGCGACATTGTTTGCGTAAGCGGACTCGAAGGCGTAAAAATCGGCGATACTTTATGCGATCCGAGCGACGTTACGCCGATAGAATTCCCCAAGATAAGCGAACCGAGCGTTGAAATGACTTTTTTGGTTAACGACAGTCCGTTTGCCGGAAAGGAAGGAAAATTCGTTACTTCGAGACATTTGCGCGACAGATTATATAAAGAGGCGATTCGCGACGTCAGTATCAGAGTTAACGACGGCGAAACCAGCGAATCGTTTAAGGTTTGCGGCAGAGGCGAAATGCATCTTTCCATTCTTATTGAAAACATGAGAAGAGAGGGTTACGAATTTCAGGTTTCGCAGCCGCGAGTTTTATTGAAAGAAATTGACGGCGTTTTGTGCGAACCTATCGATATTATGGTTGCCGATGTTCCGGAAGACTGCGTGGGCGCGGTAATCAATAAAATGGGTATGCGCGCCGGAGAACTTCTTACGATGAATCCCGCAGGCAATCGCATGAAGCTGGAATTCAGCGTACCGTCGAGAGGATTATTCGGCTATAAGTCCGAATTCCTTACCGATACGAGAGGCGAAGGTATTATCAGTTCGGTTTTCGACAGATACGACAAATACCGCGGAGAGATTCAACGCAGAATGGGCGGTTCGCTTATCGCTTTCGAAACGGGTGAGGCGGTCGTTTACGGCTTATATAACGCTCAGGAACGCGGAGATTTGTTTATCGGCGCAGGCACTAAGGTTTACGAAGGAATGATAGTCGGTTCCAATCCTAAGGGCGGTGATATAGCTGTTAACGTTTGCAAGACAAAACATTTGTCCAACACGAGAGCTTCCGGCAGCGACGACGCTCTTCGTCTTACTCCGCCGACCGTTATGTCGCTCGAACAGTCGCTCGAATTCGTAGGCGACGACGAATATCTCGAAATTACTCCGCAATCCATAAGACTCAGAAAAATTATTCTTAATACTGAATTGCGTTTGAAAGCGGAAGCTAAAAAGAAAAAAGCCGAACAAAATTGAGCGAAAGGAGACGATAATGCCTAATTTTTCGAAAAACGAAACTCATCCCAACGTAAAGGCTCGGATTTTGCCTCATAACGACGAAGCGGAACAAGCTGTTTTGGGTTGCGTTATGATTGACGAGAACGCGCCGATTACTATATTAAACGAGCTTAAACCAGATGATTTTTATCAAAACGCGCATAAATTGATTTTTCAGGCTATGCAAAACATTTCTTTTGCGGATAAACCGGTAGATATAGTTACGCTCGTTCAGGAAGTCGAAACCATGGGTTGTACCGAAAAAGTAGGCGGAATAACCTATCTTACGGAACTTAGCAATTTCGTTCCGAGTTCGGATAACTATAGGCATTATCTCGAAATAGTTAAAAAAAATTCGCTTTTACGACAGTTGATTTCCGTAAGCAATCGAATATCGGATAACGCTTTCGGGGGCGATCCCGAGGACAAAGCACTAGAAAACGCCGAAAGCGAGATTTACGCGTTGTCGGAAAAACGCGATAAAAGTTCTCTCGTCGACATAAAAGAAGCAGTCGGTAAAGCGGTCGAACAAATGGAATACAAGTTCGCTCATCCAAAGGAAGAAGTTCATGTCCCGATAAAATACAAAGGACTCAACAATTACCTTAACGGTTTTCATCGGACCGACCTTGTTCTTATCGCCGCGCGTCCCGGTCAAGGAAAAACGAGTATCGGTATGAATTTTGTTACGGGAGCGGCTTTAGATATGACGAGAAAAACCGAAGCCGGAGCCGTTAATCCTTATAAATGCGCGGTATTTTCGTTGGAAATGTCTGCCGTTCAGCTTGCGAATCGTATGCTTTGTTCGGTTGCGAAAGTGGATATGGGCAAAGCGCTTCGCGGGCAGCTCGAACCGGACGAATGGATGAGAATTTCAGAAGCTCGAAAAAGACTGTCGGCGTCCAAAATTTATATCGACGATTCTTCTTTGACTACTCCGGTCGAAATTTTGTCCAAGTGTCGTAGATTAAAACGCGAATTGGGCGGACTCGATCTTGTCATGATCGATTATTTGCAGCTTATGTCGTCGGGTAAAAAAACGGACAGTCGTCAGCAGGAAGTCGCAGATATCACGCGTACAATGAAGATTGCGGCAAAAGAACTCGACGTTCCCATTCTTTTATTGTCGCAGATGTCGCGTGAAGTCGAAAAGCGAAACACTAAAGAACCGCAAATGTCCGACTTGCGTGAATCGGGAGCGATAGAACAAGACGCGGATATAATTTTGTTTATATATCGCGAGCATAAAGAAACCGATACCAATATTCCGGAAGAAGAAAGAAATAAAGTCGAAATCCATATTGCAAAACACAGAAACGGTTCTACCGGAAAAGTTCCGCTCAGATGGCGCGGAAGTTACGTTACTTTCGAAGATATAGACATGAGCGCGACGGCAGACGCGCAAGCGCAAAATGTTCCCGAAAAGAAAGGACATTTTATTATGGGAGAAGACGCCGTTCCGCCGGAAGAAGAAAATTCGGGATTGGAGCATAAATTAAATATCGGTAGCGGTTCGATAGAAGAAATTCTTTCTACCGGCAACACCGACGTGGACGATATAATTTAATTTGACGTAGAACGATGCGGAAAGTTTATTCGCATCGTTTTTATAATTTCGTTAGGCTCGTGCGGAAGCACTTGTATAATTCGCGCATGGTCGACGCTTTTGATAAAATGAGAGAAACGTTGAAAACAGATATGAGAGGGTAAAAGAAAGTCATTAATTGTTTTTAATTCGAAATACGTTAAGTTATTCGAATAATATATATTAAGCTATTTTAAATAAAAACAGCTTAATATCGAAAAATTAAAATGGTTCGTCGCATTTTTTTGCGTATAAAAAAATAAATATTCGTCAAACATTATAATAAAACGACGCGGAGGCGAATCGATGTTTGAATTAAAAAGATTTATAGCGTTTATAGCGGTCGGTTTGTTGCTTATAGGATGCAGGCTGTATCCGTCGGAATTGGCAAGAAGCGAATACGTCGGGAAGTATACGATGTTCGGAGCGGACGATAACCAAACCGAAGAATCTCTTAAATCGATTTACGAGCGTTTGGATTTTGACGGCAACGACGAGCAAGCAGAAAAATTCATCGAAGACATGCATGCGAAAATATTGTTCGTCGAACAAATCGAAGGCATTACGATTTATTATTGTTATACTCGTAAAATTCCCAAAAGCAAGCTTGTCGGCGGAGTTAAGGTTAATCTTGTCGTGGCGACGTCCGACGGAAAAATATCGGTCGGAAGTCCACTCTTGAAAGGAAGTTATTAAAATTATAAAAAGTGTGTATAAAGTTGCGAAAAAGAGGCAAAGATTAAGCTAAACGGAGGTTCATTTGAAATGAAAGTATATAATCAGAACGGAAATAAAGTAAGACGCTCGAATTCGACGGTGTGGTATGTTGTTTTGCTTGTCGTGACAGTGGCGATAATTTCGTTGTCTATAACGCTTGCTATCGTTAATTCCGGCAAAACGGATGTTTCCGTCGACGCAAACATAAACAATAATCAGCCGGTAACGACAAAACCGATTAATTATGAGTTGCCTTTTGGTAGTTATACGGTAGCTCGCGAAGCGTCGCTTAACAAGTTAGTTTACATGCCGTCGCTTAATATGTGGAAAACGCATGACGGAGTGGATTTTCTGCCGGGTAACGACGATAAAGTTAAGGTTATGGCGGACGGAACGGTTAAGAACGTAGAACAGTCTACGCTTGAGGGTTGGATAGTGACGGTCGATCACGGGGACGGATTGATTTCGTATTACAAATCTTTATCTCAGGTGACGGTAAAGACGGGCGACGAGCTTAAATCTGGCGATATATTGGGAAATGCCGGCGAGATGATTTCGGAACGAGAAACGGGAAAGCACGTTCATTTGGAGCTTACGAAGAACGGTGCGTTGGTTGATCCTTTGGATTATCTTAACACGGATACGTCAAAATAAATATTATAAATAAATGCCGGTAGAGGTTTTGCGACTTTTGCCGGTTACTTTTTTAAATTTTAGAAAAGTATTCGCTTTTTTTACGTTACCGAGTGAAAATGCGATAACTCTGTGAAAGCGAGAGAAATGCCTATTGGTAAATCGCGAATTTTATGATATTATATAATTAAAGACGATATTAATTTTACTGATTGCATTTTACTCGTAGCGGAGAGATGACTGCTGCCGATTGGGGAAGGTTTTATAAACGCTTTAATAAAAACGTGGTTGCGATTATAGATACTCAACTACGTTTTTTTGTAAATGAATGTAAATTTCGAATTGTTTCGCGTATAATTTAATCTGGAGGATTAAATAACGGTCAATGCATGCAAAAAACATTGACAAAAGAGAAAAATTGTATTATCATATAAATATGTGTCGTAGTCGAGAAAACGAAGGTCAGCTTATCAGTGTTTCTCATTTTTTGAGCTTCCAACGCAAACGATGCGATATATTTTATTAATTAAGAGGTGGAATAATGAGTAAAAAGAAATTATTGGTTATTGTTGCGGTCATGCTGAGTTTCGTATTGACGCTTTGCTTGGCTGCGTGCGATGACGATGCACCCCCCCCCCGTAGATTACGGAACGCTGAGCATTGAAAACGTGACGGTAACGGAAACGGAAGAGAGCGAATTGAAAGCGACGTTTTCTAAAACCGAATATGTCGGCGATATAACGTATTCTTACGACAGCGACGCGTTCACTATCGAAAACGGCAAAGTAAAGGGAATAAAGGCGTGTTCGGCAGTGACGGTTACAGCGAAAACCGCGCATCACGAAACTACTTTTACGGTAACGGTCGAGGCAATCGATTACGGAACGCTGAGCATTGAAAACGTGACGGTAACGGAAACGGAAGAGAGCGAATTGAAAGCGACGTTTTCTAAAACCGAATATGTCGGCGATATAACGTATTCTTACGACAGCGACGCGTTCACTATCGAAAACGGCAAAGTAAAGGGAATAAAGGCGTGTTCGGCAGTGACGGTTACAGCGAAAACCGCGCATCACGAAACTACTTTTACGGTAACGGTCGAGACAGTCGATTACGGAACGCTGAGTATTAAAGATATAGAAGGACTCAGTACCGCATCCAATCGCGCAAAAATAATGTATTCGTTTTCTAATAAAAAATACGCGGAAGAAATTACATATTCTTTTGAAGGAAACGACATTAAAATCGAAGGCGGTTATGTAACCGCGCTTGTCGGAGGAAAAACGGTTATCGTTACCGCTAAAACTTCGCATCATGAAACGACTTTCAAAGTAAGTACGCTTGTCGATTACGGCAGTTTGGTTATCGATGACATTTATGCTTGGATCGGATATCCCGAGTCACCTATTGATATAAAGTTTGAATTCGAGGACAAAAAGGAAACTTTGACGTTTTCGTACGATAAAACGAAACTCGAAATAGACGAACAAAAACTTACCGTCAAAGCTCTTGTTGCAGGCGAACACGTCGTCAATGCGACTTCCGAACATTTCAACGCTCGGTTCGTCGTTAAATGCGAAAACGTAGACAAGAACGCGACCTGTTACGATACCACCGGTTACAACGATTACGTAAAAACATTAAAAAGCAAATACGAAAAAGACGGCAACGACGGAAACACTACTTTGTTTATCGGCGATTCGTTCTTCGACGTAAGATATTTTTGGACGGATTTTTATCGCACTTACGCGGGTAAAGACGCGTTGTGTTTCGGTATAAGTTCGACTACTTCTTACGATTGGGAAATTTTTACCGAAAGCTTCCTTAAATATACCGCGCCCAAAAACATAGTAATGCATATAGGTACGAATAACGTTTACGACGACAAAAACAGTGCGAACGAAGCGGTGAGCGCATTGCAGCGTATGTTCCTCGTTATGCACGAAGAATTGCCGAATACGAAAATTTATTGGTTTAATATTTCGCAACGTTCTTACGGCAACGACGAAATTTCAAAAGTTTTCAGCGTAAATTCCGAAATGAAGTCATGGTGCGAAAATCGTTCGTGGTTGACTTATATCGATACGAGTAGTAAACTTACGAACGATATGCTCAAAGATAACGTTCATCCGAAACTTGAAAATTACAGCGTATTCGTAAACGCGTTGAAATCGACCGATATCGAAATAGCGGACGCTCAGCTTAAAGAAAGCGTTGATTTTAACGACGTTACGGGGAATGCCTCTACCGCCTTGTTCGATAAAGATAACGGAACGGTTAAGCTGGCTTCGACAAATAGAGCAAGATATTATCTTGTGGACGGAAATGATTATTATTGCGGAAATTTTGCGGTAAGCGGTAGCATGAAAGTAAGCGGAACCGGTTGGGCGGAATTGCTCGTCAATTCTGCTGCAAACAACGGTTGGTTCTTAGCGTCGTCTGCTTTGCCTGTTTCGAATATTGTTTTCAACGATGGTAGATCGGAAATCTGGGGCAATTACAGCGAAGGTAAAAAAGAAAGCTTAACTAACGTTTCGAACGGACAGTTCGAGTTTACCGTCATCGTATACAACGGATCGGTATTGTTCAAAATCAACGATTCGGTGAAAGTATACGAAGACGCGGCGTTATCCGGAGCGTACTTCGCGTTTGGAGCCGAAAACGTTTCCGTTGAGGTATCTTCTCTTAAAATAGTCGTTAATGACAATGAAGCCGTGCGCGCTAAATACGATCAGACGGCGCCCGTTCCTTCCGCGAGTATCGACGATATAGTGAGAGATAAGAGTCAAAAAATCGGTAACGGAGAAAAAACGATTGTTTATAAAAACGAAACGCTGAATCGAAATTATATTCTTTCGGGTAAAATAGATATTACCGATAAAGAAACTAACGGACATATTCATTTTAAATTCAACGGCGATAACAATAGAATTTTGATTTGGGATAATAAATCTCAGGATAAGTGGAAAATAGGTTGGGCTTGCGCCAGCGGTTATAACAGCGACGCGCCTCAAAACGCCGTTTATGAGAGAGAATCGGGCACGACGCTCACGCTCGAATGGAAGTTGGTCGTTACCGATAGCGACGCATATTTCTATGTCAACGGCGATTTGAAATTGGTATGGAAAAATCTTTCGGGAACAAGCTTGACTATTTCCTCTGAGAACACTACGTGCAAGATTTACGCAATGAAGGGACTTTCGCTTAAAAACGATAAGACCGAATACGAGGCGGAAATCGAAAAAATGAAAGAAACGATCGAAACTTACAAAAATACGGCTTCGGGAGTTACTCGCGTTTAACTCGGCGTTATTATCTTTTAATTTAAATTAAATTACCCTTTCCGAAAAATCGGGAGGGGTAATTTGTTTGTCTTGATTTAAATTGTTAAAAAATTATCAATATAAATCGATAAAAACGGTCGAAATGTGAAACAAGCGGTTATTTGTATCGAATTAAAAGTAAATTTTATTATGGAAAAATGCGTTAAAAAATTAAAAGTAACGTTCGTAAAGTAAAAACATCGCGGTTTTTCGAAAGGATAGTCGTAGCGATTCCGATATTTGTTTTTGTTCGATTAAACTCGTTTAGAATTGAGACAAATGACTCTGTTGAATTAATAAAAAAGACGTTGCGAGTTCCCCACTTGCAACGTCTTTTTGCATGTTAAAACGATTTAATTAAAACTGCAATTTATCGTTCAAATATTCTATTAATTGGTCGATCGGCAATCTGATTTGTTCCATGGTGTCGCGATCGCGAACGGTTACCTGATTGTCTTCGAGAGTGTCGAAATCGACTGTGACGCAGAAAGGCGTTCCGATTTCGTCCTGACGACGATAACGTTTGCCTATCGAACCGGCTTCGTCGAAATCTACGTTGAAATATTTAGCAAGCTTATCTCGAATTTCGAGCGCAGGTTCGGAAAGTTTTTTAGACAGGGGTAGTACTGCCGCTTTAACGGGCGCGAGAGCGGGATGCAGATGCATGACCACGCGGATATCGTTCTTTTCTGCGTCGACCACTTCTTCGTCGTATGCTTCGCACAAAATCGCCAAAACGCTTCTTTCTACGCCCAAACTAGGTTCGATGACGTAAGGAATAAATCGTTCGTTGGTATCGGGATCGAAATAAGAAAGATCTTTTCCCGATACTTTTTGATGCTGCGACAGATCGTAATCCGTTCTGTCCGCGATTCCCCAAAGTTCGCCCCAACCGAACGGGAACAGATATTCAAAATCGGTAGTTGCCTTGCTGTAGAAACAAAGTTCTTCCGGATCATGATCGCGTAAACGTAAATGTTCTTCTTTTATGCCGATTGCAAGTAGCCAATCGCGACAGAAAGCGCGCCAATATTCGAACCATTCGAGATCGGTACCGGGTTTGCAGAAAAATTCAAGCTCCATCTGTTCGAATTCGCGAACGCGGAAAATAAAATTGCCGGGCGTTATTTCGTTTCGGAAAGATTTTCCGATCTGACCTATTCCGAACGGGAGTTTTTTTCTTGACGTGCGCTGAACGCTGACGAAATCGGCAAAAATTCCCTGAGCCGTTTCGGGGCGCAGATATACCGTATTTTTTGCGTCTTCGGTTACGCCCTGAAAAGTTTTGAACATAAGATTGAATTGTCTTATATCCGTAAAATCGTGTTTTTTGCAAGTGGGGCAGGGAATGTTATTATCTTCGATAAACGCTTTCATTTCCGGTTGAGTAAACGCGTCGATGGGCTTCGGAAGAACAACGTTGTTTTCTTTTGCCCAATCTTCTATAAGCTTGTCTGCGCGGAAACGTTCGTGACATTGCCTGCAATCGAGCAACGGATCCGAAAATCCCGCGAGGTGTCCGCTCGCAACCCACGTTTGAGGATTCATGAGAATTGCCGAATCGAGTCCGACGTTATAGCGGTTTTCCTGAATGAATTTTTTCCACCATGCACGTTTAACGTTGTTTTTTAATTCCACTCCCAAAGGACCGTAGTCCCAAGTATTTGCGAGACCGCCGTAAATTTCGCTTCCGGCATAAATAAATCCTCTGCCTTTGCAAAGCGCGACGAGTTTATCCATTGTAAGTTTGTTTTCTGACATGATTCGCTCCAAAAAAATATTCGTTTCCAATATGATAAAGTTTTTTTGCGAATTTGTCAAGTAAAACATATTTTATTCTTTTGCAAAATATAATAATCTTTTGCACACTCGGTCTTTTTCCGCAATATTATAAAGTAGGATATATCCCAGATACAAACGAATCTAAAAAAGCACGCATGAAAAAATGACCCGATACGGGCGAACGCTTTTTTCTCGGAAGGCGCCTTTCGAGAAAGGGCGTGAAAAATCTAAACGGGAGGATAATCGATATGTTCAACATGGGATGTAATTGCGGTTGCAACGATATTATATGGATTTTATTGCTGCTTTGTTGTTGCGGAGGCGGCGATTGTTGCGGAAACGGTTGCGGCGGTAACTGCGGTTGCGGCGGCAACTGCGGAAAAGGATGCGATTGCTGCGATATGATTATGCTGTATTTGTTGCTCCAATGCTGCTGCGGAAATAATTGTTGCAAATAATCTACATAACGTAGTTCGAAATTTTCGGACGAAAGGACTGTCGCTCGACGCGGCGGTCCGCGTTTTTTAAATGAGCGTAGTCGTTCCGTTTTATAAAGATAAAAGAATGAATTTCAGAAAAAAAGAAAAAATATCGATAGATTTTGAAAACGCTTGATAATGATTCGTTTTTGTGCTACAATATAAATTGTCTGCACGAGATGTCGGCAGAACAGCAATAAATAATCGATCGGTGGGCTATCTTTAAGAAGTCCAACAGGAGTAAAAAATGAAAAATTATACAAAAACGATAGTTTGGTATGCAACCGTAGCCGCGCTTATTTTCGTAGCGAGAATGCTTGATCACGTCGTAACGGGTTGGCTTTCGATCAATGCGGCTATAATAACTCTTTCGGTGGTCTACGTTTGCGTGTTTATTAAACCGTCTTGGGTGAATGCCGTGGCTTGCGGATTTATTTTCGGCATTATGTCGCTCGTGACGTCGATAATGTTTCCGGGCGGATTTACGCCTTATTTCGTTAATCCGCTTGTGTCGGTGTTGCCGAGAATGATAGTCGGCGTAGCCGTTTACGCGATATACGTTTCGCTAAAAAAAATATTCGGCGATAAGTCCGCAGGTTTGGCGATCGTAATTGCTTGCGTAGTCGGTTCGCTTGTAAACACCGCGACCGTCATGACTATGATTTTTCTTTTTATGAGATTGGAAAAGGACGTTACTTACGGTTACGTTATAGGTCTTGTTCTTACCGTCAATACTTTGCTCGAAGTTTTAGTTCCGCCGGCAATAACTCCGTTTGCGACGTTCGGAATCGAACGAGGACTTCGTTCGGATAAAAAAAGATAAATTTCATCGGAGGTAAAAATGATTTTCGGATTCGATATCGGAAATACCAATATAAAACTCGGCGTTTTTGATAACGGCGAGCTTATCCAATCGTTGCGACTTTCAAGTTCCAACAGAAAAACTGCGGACGAATATTATTATACGATTAAAAACATGCTTTCCGAAAGCGTCGATTTGAATGTGGTCGACGGGGCTATCGTGAGCAGCGTCAATCCGCATATCAATTATACGATAGAGCACATGATTACTCATTATTTCGGAGTAAAACCGATATTCGTCGGCGGCGGAATAAAAACGGGTTTAAATATCAAGTACGATAATCCGAAAGAAGTCGGCGCGGACAGAATAGTAAACAGCGTTGCCGCGTACAGGACTTACGGCGGTCCGTGCATAGTCGTCGATTGCGGAACGGCGACGACTTTTAACGTTATAAACGAAAAAGGCGAATTTTTGGGCGGCGCCATAAGTTTCGGATTAAAATCTGCTGCAGAAGCTTTGGGGGCGGCGGGCGCGAAACTACCCACGGTCGAATTGAGCAAGCCGTCTAAAATAATTAACAAATCGACAATCACTAACATGCAGTCCGGAATCGTTTACGGATATATCGGGTTGGTCGAATACATGGTAAAAAATATTAAGAAAGAATTGGGTTATCCTTCGGTAAAAGTAATCGCTACCGGCGGACTCAGTGAAATAATCAGTTCCGAAAGCGACGTGTTCGACGCCGTGGACAGGACTCTTACGCTTAGAGGGCTTAATATTCTTTATAATCTTAATATACAATAACCTGTTTTTAATATACTTTTGTCGGGTATTTTCGATTGTAATGAGACTTTTACATAATTTTCGGAAATAAAGCTAATAATATCTTTGATAAACGCGAAAAAACGTTTGACAAATATTTCATAAAAATGTATAATAATCGCATTGCAATATATCTAAATTCTACTTATTCAGGAGATACATGAATGAAGAAAGCTAAAAGATTTCTGACTGCTTTGTGTTCGGTTGCTATTGCAACGACGTTGGCAGTCACCAACATGGGACTCGTAGCTTCGGCTGTAACAGGCGGCGGCGAGGACAAGGCAGAGTATAAACTTAATGCAACCGTAGCGTCTTCGGTCGTTTACGGCAATGAGTTTACAGTTGCTCAGGCAGACGGTTTTGAAGTAATCGTAACCGATCCCAGCGGAAAGGTGGTCGATGTTGCCGACGGTAAAGTTAAAGCGTCGCAACTCGGTAATTATGTCGTTACTTATACGAAAGACGAGCTTGAGTATACTTTTAAAGTAAACAGCAAAATCGACGCTACTTACGATTTGTACATCGGTGAAATCGTAAACGGCGTATTCTATTCGGCAGCAGATATTCCTACTTATGCGACGACGGATAAAGTATACAATATTCCTTCCGCATATCTCGGAATTACCGAAAACGGCGTTACCACTTTTGTTGGAGAAGCTATTAAACCTTCTTTCAAGGGCGTAGAAGTTACCTCGGAAGGCACCGGATACAAATTCGCTACTGCAGGTTCCGTATTCGTTAAATACGAAGCGACCGTTGCCGGCGGAAGCAAAGTTTTGTCCGAAAGCAAGGAAATTAAGGTTCAAAAGGGCTTTGAAGATAAGAACGCTCCCACTATTTCCGTTACCAATTTCCCGACTAGCGGGCAGCTTAACAGCAAAGTAACTCTTTCGGCAGCAACGGTTAAAGACGATTACGACAGTGCCGTAAGAGTAGAAATTTCCGTTCTCGATCCTAACGGCAAAGCTGTTACCGCGGCTACCGTAGATTCCGAAACCGGATATGCTACTTCGTATAGCGAAGACAAGCTTTATTTTGATAATTATTCCGGAAAAACCTTTATCGGTGAATCTTCTTATAGCGGAATGTATTTCTATCCGCAATATAAGGGCGATTACAAAGTTTCTTACGTTGCTTACGACGACGCCGGCAACAAATCCGAAATACGCGAATACACGATTTCGGTATCCGACGGAAGAGCTCCGACCATTAAGTACGACGCGGCTACCATTCCTACCAATTGGGGTTGGAATTCCGTTTCGAATGCGAACGAAAAGCTCGAAAGCAATAAGATCACGTTCGGTATGCCCGAATTTTACGATAACGATACCGCTAAGGACTCTATTACCGTAACGCTTACCGTTACAGATCCTCAAGGTAAGACTATTGCTCGTTTTGATAACATCAATACAAACGAAGACGTTACTTATACGTCGACCAATTCTGTTTTCACGACCGAGCGCAAATATACGTTCAGCAAAGAAAACGGTTTCGAATTCGATATAAAAGAATATGTCGAAGCGATAAAAGCCGCTGTTAAAGAGTCCGGCGAAGCTTATACCGTTACCGGAAATTACACGGTAGTTTATTCGGCTAAAGACGCTACCGGTAATACCGCAAGCACGGCAAACTATTATATCAACGTCGTTGAGGATTACGTCGACAGCACTATTCCTACCGTAACTATTGTCAGCGCTCCTACGAGAGTTGTTCTTAAAGAAGGCGTAGAGTTTACCGTACCTGTCGCTAATTTCTATTCCAAAGAAGATAGCAACTTGACCGTAACTTATAAATTGGTGTCCGGCGAAAACGAAATAGACGTTACCGATGACGAAGTCTTGACTTATAAAGACGGAAAACTCGGTGAGCTCGAAATTGGAAGCGATCTTAAATTGATCGCAACAGCTACTTCGGACGCAGGCAACAAGAACGAAAAAATCGCAGAAATTACCGTAGTTAAAGCAGACGCTAAGGCTCTTTCTTACGATGTTGTGCTTGTTAAAAACGCAGATGCCGATCTCAGAAACGGCGTAGGCGAAATCAATTACGGTACGATAAAGATCGGAAATATCTACGAAGAAGAAATCAAGAACGTCGGCGTTGAATTGGGCGTTAAGGATTCCGAAGGCGCATACCTCAGCGAATTCGGCGCGGAAATTTATTGGGCAGATAACACCAAAATCGTTAGAAACATTACCTTTACTCCTTCTTCCGAAGGAACATATTATTTGGAAGTAAGAGTATTCGATATTTACGGAAACAATTCCGTAAGAATGTATCCGATCGAAATCGGCAAGAAAGAAGATACCGGCGTTTGGGATTCCGGCGCGTCTGCAGGCACTTTGCCTACGTCCGCGGATATCTATACCACGGTTGAACTTGCAAACAGTTCCTTTACTCTTAACAACGTAGGAACTTATCTTGACGAATCCGAGAAAGAAAACGTTTATCTTGCTACAGCTCACGGTATCAGCGGCGGAAGATTCAGTCTTATGGGCGAAGAACTCGTTATGATGACCACCGGAACTTACAAAGTAACCGACAGACCCGTAATCGTTACAAAAGCGGATTACACTGTCGATTATGTAGGAACGAAAGACGGTTACGACGCATGGCTTAAGAGCTACGCTATCGAAAAGAAGAGCATTGTAGCTAAGCAGAACACGACCATTACATTCGAAACGGTCGGAATGTCCGTACCTTCGTATGAGGAATTCGATAAAGAAGTTGTTCTTCCCGCAATGATTGCTTATAACGCAGTAGATAACGCAAAGAAGGCAGATATTAAAGTAGAAGTCAGCCATTCTTCCGGAACTACTCTTAAAGTAACCGAGAACGAAGACGGAACTTATTCGTTCACTCCGAATGCTCACGGTTCGTATACCGTAACTTATACGGCTGTAGTAGGCGGAAGCAGCGATTCCGTAACTTATACCGTTAAAGTCGGTGATATTACTGCGCCTGAATTTACCGTTGCTTCTCATGAAAAGACTGCAAAAGTCGGCGATAAATTCTCGTTTAAGGTTATCGATTGCACCGAATCGAACGTAACTTACTTGAAGACTTTAAGCAAGGACGGTACGACGCTTAACACTGTAAGAACCAAGACCGGTACGGGTGATAATATTACATTTACGTCGGCAGGAACTTATGAAGTTAAGTATGAAGTAACCGATTCTAACAATAATACGGCAACCGTTGTTTACACGATTACTGTTACGGAAGCTTCTAATACGACGACATCGCCTATAACCGTATTGAGCATTGTTCTTCTCAGTGTTGCTGGCGTTTTGATTGTCGGCTTGGTTGTTTATCTTATCGTTAGTCGCAAGAAAAAGAACTAATAGCAGGAAATTAATATAAATACAAATGCAAGCTGTTCTTAAGAAAAAGAGCAGCTTGCTTTTATAAGGAGACATATGGGTGTCATTCCAGAAAAAAAAGACTATAAAAATGCTTCCGATGGTTTGCCTGAATCCGTCGCAAAGCAACTTATGAATTCAGGGTACAAGTATGTTTCGCACGTTAAACATACCGAAAGAAGCCATTTTGATCGTTACGGGTTTGTGAAAGATCAAAAGCGATCGGTTATGGTTTACGATGTAAAGGCGAAGATTTTGTCGATTACCGCATTCGAGGAACAATTTGCCGAAATTAAAGCAATATGCGATAATCTTCTTAAGGACGCAAACGTGTCCGATTCGAAAGCATCCGAAAAACGAGAGCAGCAATCGCAATCATCGGATAAAAAATCGGAAAACAAAAAAGTAAAATCGGTAACGCCGTCTGATTCGAATAAAAAAGTTAAAGCCGAGACGCGTACCGATTTAAATAAGAAAGCCGAATCGGAAAAATCTGAAAATCTCCAACATTCGAAGGTTAAAGAACCGCGAAAAAAAAACAATCTTTCCGAAGAAAAGAAAAGTCGGGTTCGTGAAGGGACTTCCAATCAAAAGACAAGAGTGTCGGTTGCGTTGTCGAATAACAATCAACCTTGTGTAGAAACGAATGATAACGGCGACAAGCATGGAGACGATCGCGCTAAAACAAAAAACGTTTCGATAAACGCAAATCAAAAAAGCGAAAAGACTTCTGTTAAACGTGCCGATGCGAAAGAGGAAATAAAAAACGATTTCACACTGAAAAAATATTCGTCGGACAGATTGGAGTCCTGCATCGAAAATCTTAAACGAAACAAAATTAAGATTAAGATAAAGGAAACACAAGGGACTGCAACCGAAATCGTAAATATTTACGAAATTTCGAGTGAAGGCAATAAAATTACCGCAAGATACATGCCGCATAAAAAAATATTACAGATTCAAGGCAAATCGGGCGATTTTTTGCGTAAAATTCAAACTGTTTTTAGCGAAAGCGTGGATTTTAAGTCTGCACTCAACGCTCATATCGAGCAAAAACAAACCGATACGAAAGCTGCCGACGTCGAAAAGCAATTGAAAAAATATCTACCTACCGGCATTATGTTTCTGTCGTCGCAGGCAAAAATCGATTTTTCGATAGGAATAGTTGATTTACTTCCCGGCGAAATCGTGTTATCTGATTATTCGTCTTTGCTTATTCCGCCTTATCGCGGTCTTGAAATGTTGATTTTCGATTTGCAAAGGGCACAGGGCATAAAAGTAAAAATGATCGGGCAGGCATTTGAAAAAGACGCGGACGGGAATTATGTTCTCAAGTCGAGTTATCGTCGCAAAATCGGGAGCGTTGTTTTTGCCGAAGTTATGGCTTCGTTGTATACCGAATACAATTCTACGAGGAATTTTTATGTTCATTCGGCTTACGGTCCGCAAACCAAAGTCATTGCCGACAAAAATCAAGCAATCGCGATTTATGAACGCATGCTGAACGTTGTGGAATATAATTCAAAGAAACTAAAGGAAATCGGCTTTTCTTTATAAAATACGTTTTCGAAAAGACAAAACATGCTTAAAACCGAGCAGTTTTGTCTTTTTTCGATAAGGAAAGGCGGGCGTGTATGCCGTTTTTGATTTATTTTACAAAAAAAGAAAAAAAATTTTAAAAAAGGGCATAAAAACAGTTGACAAGAAGGAATGAAGTATGGTAATATATATAGGCTGTCGCGTGAGACGGCAAGCGAAACAAAAAAGGTCATGTATATTTGAAAAAAAGTATACCGCTGGCATAATGGTAAATATAGTAAAGAATAAGATATTTATCGGTTATGCTTTTTTTTAGCGAAAGAAGACCTGAGCGACGCAAGACTTTGTACATTGACAACTGCATATAAAACAGATAATATGTATACGAGAAAGAGTAAAGAGTAGATGCATTAAGCAAGATACTAAAGAACGAATTGAGTATAAAATATGTCTTGTAATTCTAGAACAAAATGAAGAACTGAAAAATTGGTCAAGAAAGAAACCAAAAGCATATAGCGGAGTTAGAAGATTGAGAAACGATCAAGCTAATAAGAGCGTATGGTGGATGCCTTGGCATCAGGCGCCGAAGAAGGACGTGATAAGCTGCGAAAAGCTACGGTAAGTTGCAAACAAACGAAATAGCCGTAGATATCCGAATGCGGGAACGCACCTATAAGAGATTATAGGTATCATCACATGAATAGTATAGTGTGATGAGGGGAACCCGGGGAACTGAAACATCTAAGTACCCGGAGGAAGAGAAAATAAACTAATGATTACCTAAGTAGTGGCGAGCGAACGGGTAAGAGCCTAAACCTTATATATGAATAATATGTAAGGGGTTCGGACTCACAGACGCAAGAGTGGAAGTAGTCGAACAGTGTTGGAAAGCACGGCGAAACGAAGTGAAAGCCTTGTAGACGAAACGGACACGAAGCAGTGAGGATCCAGAGTACCATCGAGCACGAGAAATTCGGTGGGAATGAGGGAGGCCCATCTCCTAAGGCTAAATACGACCTGATGACCGATAGAGAAATAGTACCGTGAGGGAAAGGTGAAAAGCACCCCGGGAGGGGAGTGAAAGAGAACCTGAAACCATATGCTTACAAGCAGAGAGA
>CAZQAC010000005.1:12819-42128 GCA_964591125.1 uncultured Lachnospiraceae bacterium | reverse complement strand
CAGGCATGACCGAAATCATGCCTGTTCCAAGAAAATTGCGAATTACTGTTTTACCTGCAGGGAGCTTCTTTCCTTTGATTTTTCGAATTTTACTTTAAAAAACGAACAAATCGACGAAAAATGCAAAACCTGTTTTATACGAAATACGTGTCCTACTTGTTACGGCAACAATTATGCCACAACGGGAAACGTTTATCGTCGCGATATGCGCATGTGCAAAATAAACATGATTCAGTTTCAAGCCATAGCGTATTTTGCAATTAAACGGTTTGAAAAACAGCAACTTAACGAATATTCCGATTCGGAACGAGCGGCAATATTAAAATCGGCATTGGAAATTATAAAAAATCTATGAAAGGCGATTTATCTTTTTATAAAGAAACAGATAGATTAATCCTGAGATCTCCGAAAAAAGAAGACGCGAAAATTTTGGCGTCCGAACGAAGCACGGAATTTGTCATGAGATATAATTTATATCTCCCGTGTGGCGAAAAACAGATACAAAACGAATTGTCGCTTAACGAACATTTTATTTTAGTCCATAAAAAAAATCACCAAATCATCGGATGCGTTTCTGTTCGCGACGATTATCTTCGCTATCATACGGAATTTCATTCTTTGTCTGCGTGGCTGATCGAAAATATGGCTAACCAAGGGTATATGACCGAAGCGCTTGAAATAATCATAGCGCACCTTTTTGAAACTCGACATATAGAGGGAATTTCTCTTCAAATCTTTTCGGACAATATCTCCTCCTTGCGTTTAGCGGAAAAATTAGGATTTGAGCGGGAAGGTTATCTAAAAAAAGCCATTCGAAATCATCGCGATCAAATTTTTGATTTGGTTTTATTTTCTATGGATCAATCAAATTATCAAACACATAAAAAACTAATCCGATAACTTTTTTAAAGTTTTTCTGCCGATCTTTAATATAAATACAATATCCGAAACAGTCATTAAAGTCGATCCTAATCCGCATCGTTCGCTTTCCTCTAAACATTCATATTAGTTCATAATACAATATTTTATAAGATATACTTTTATAAATATAAAAAACCGTTTCGGGCGAGAGTTAATTTCCCGAAACGGTTTTTTATCGACACGCGTGTCCGTTGTTTATAGATAACGCGTCATCATTCCGATTTAGTTTTAGTCTTTTTTTCGCCGCCGTGACAGCAATCTTTCATCGCGCAATTGCCGCAACCGCATCCGCATGAGGACTTTCCTTGCTTCGACGCGCGAATTTTGGATACGATCACAGCCGTCACTATTCCCAAAACGACAAGACCGACAACAATAGTTCCCCAATTCTGAATTAACCACGTCATACAGTTAGCCTCCCTTTAAGCATTGTTTTTTACGGCGTGTTTATCGGATTTTTTATCGGGACGAACAAGCATATATACAAGCGCAGCTAACGCGACGAACGCCAATATTACGCCGATAACGCCCAACGCACCCGAAACTGTTCCGGCAAACAGGTTGCCGAGATTGTTTACTATAAATGCGATTACGTACGCGAATCCGCACTGATAACCAATAGCGAACCAAGTCCATTTCGCGCTGTTCATTTCTCTTCTGATTGCTCCTATCGCGGCAAAGCAAGGCGCACACAGCAAATTAAAAGCAAGGAAAGAATACGCCGATACTTGAGTAAACGTTTCCGCCATTCCCGCTCCCGAACCGTAAAGAATACCGAGCGTTCCGACTATATTTTCTTTTGCTACGATACCGGTTATGGAAGCTACCGCAGCTTGCCAATTACCGAAACCGAGAGGAGTAAAAATCCATGCGATGGCGTTACCTATGTAAGCAAGAATACTTCCGCCCATTTCCTCTTCGGCTAACATTCCGAAACTTCCGTCACTGAAACCAAACCTGCTCGTAAACCAAATTACTATAGTCGAAAGCAATATTATAGTGCCCGCTTTTTTAATAAAAGACCAACCTCTTTCCCACATGCTGCGCATAACGTTGCCGAACGTAGGCCAATGATATGCAGGTAGTTCCATTACGAAGGGCGCAGGATCGCCCGAAAACAGTTTCGTTTTTTTGAGCATGATTCCCGAAATTATAACGGCAAATATACCCATGAAATATGCGGACGGCGCAACCCACCACGCTCCGCCGAAAATTACGCCGGCAATCATGGCGATAAACGGCAGTTTTGCTCCGCACGGAATAAACGTAGTCGTAATTACGGTCATTCTTCGATCTCTCTCGTTTTCGATTGTTCTCGAAGCCATAATGCCGGGTATTCCGCAACCCGAACCTATCAACATAGGAATAAACGATTTTCCGGACAAACCGAATTTACGGAATATTCTGTCCAACACGAACGCTATTCGGGACATATATCCGCAAGCTTCGAGAAAGGCAAGGAATATAAACAACACGAGTATTTGCGGAACAAACCCCAGGACCGCTCCGACGCCGGCTATTATGCCGTCAAGAATAAGCCCTTTCAACCAATCGGCGCAATTAATAGCGTCCAATCCGCTCTCGACCAACACCGGTATTCCCGGTACCCATACGCCGTAATCCGACGCGTCGGGCTCTCCGAATCCGTATTTTTCGTATAAAACTTTTATCGATTCGACAAGATCCGCACCGGTCGCACTTTCAATCTCTGTTACGAGAGTTTCTTCGTTCTCCACCTCATACTCTATTTCGAAATCCGAAGCGAACCCGGAAGCGAACGCGTTCAATTTAACGTTAAGAGCGTCAGCGTCGACATCATCGGCGTCAAGCATCTCGCGTATTTCGGCGATATCTCCGCCGTTTTCTTCCGAGTAATCCAAGAAAGCGTTAAGCACGGTATCCGCATCGGAAAAATCCTCGACGACTTCTTCGTAAGCGCTCGCGCCTATTCCGAACAAATGCCAACCGTCGCCGAAAACGCCGTCGTTCATCCAATCGGTAAGAATTCCACCCACCGTCGTAACCGAAATAAAATACACGCAGAACATTATAACTGCGAAAATAGGCAAAGCCAACCATCTGTTCGTAACTATTCGGTCAATTTTATCGGACGTCGTCATTCCGGTCTTTCTTTTTTTGTAACAACCCTTTAACGTATTCGCTATGAACTCGTATCTTTCGTTCGTAATTACGCTTTCGGCGTCGTCGTCGAATTGTTTTTCCGCCTTCGAAATATCCTCTTCTACAAGTTTCATCGTTTCGGACGAAATGTTTATACTCTGCATAACTTTTTCGTCATGTTCGAATATTTTGATCGCATACCATCTTTTACGTTCTTGCGGCAAATTATCGCCCGCAATCTCTTCGATATGAGCTATCGCGCTTTCGACCGAATCCGAAAATACGTTCAATGAAACAGATTTGCCTTCCTTAGCGGCTTTTAACGCCTCTTCGGCCGCTTGCTCGATACCCGTTCCTTTAAGCGCGGATATTTCCACTATTTTGCAACCCAAACTTTTTGACAAAGCTTTAACGTCTATCTTATCTCCGTTTTTAGCTATCACGTCCATCATATTGAGCGCAATTACGACCGGTATTCCGAGCTCGGTCAATTGAGTCGTCAAGTACAAATTTCTTTCAAGATTAGTCGCGTCGATAATATTCAGTATGACGTCCGGTTTTTCGTTTATCAAATAATTTCTCGCGATGACCTCTTCCAACGTGTACGGCGACAATGAATATATTCCCGGTAAATCGGTAACAACCACTCCGTCGTGTTTTTTAAGCTTGCCTTCTTTCTTTTCGACGGTTACGCCGGGCCAATTGCCCACGAATTGATTTGAACCCGTCAAAGCGTTGAAAAGCGTGGTTTTTCCGCTGTTCGGATTGCCTGCCAACGCTATCTTTACGTTCATATTTATAACCTCCGTTTTTTATTCGCATCTGCGTTAGCTCTTGCTAACCGCGCATTAAAAAATTTTATTCTATTTCAACCATTTCCGAATCGGCTTTTCTTAGCGACAACTCGTATCCTCTAACGGTAATTTCCACTGGATCGCCAAGCGGAGCTACTTTACGCACATACACGTCGGTACCTTTCGTAATGCCCATATCCATTATTCTGCGCTTTACCGCACCTTCGCCGTGCAATCGAACTACCTTAACCGTTTCACCGACTTTTGCTTCTCGCAACGTTTTCATTGTTCGCTCTCCTTTAAATCATTATTTTCTGCGCCATTTCTTTGCTGATCGCAATGCGCGCGTTTTTTACGTTCACTATGAGATTTCCGCCTATATCGCTGATAACGCTAACCTTTCCTCCGACAACGAATCCGAGATCTTCAAGATGTTTTTTTACGTCGGACGAACCGCTTATTTTTCGTATTACGTTATCGTTGCCCGTATCCGCCAATGTTATCGGTATCATACAAAAGCCTCCCGTTTTTCTTTCTTTATTCCTTTCGATCTTTATTTTCCGCTTTAGTAACCAACAACGTTAGTTGCCGCTAACTTTTAACCGAAAAATATGTGTTAGCGATTGCTAACATCAAATATATATTATCACTAATAAAAATAAATGTCAAACGATTTTTTCACAATTGACAAAAAAATTAAAAAAATTTTCAGTTCAACATCCGTCAATCGCTTTTTCGACAAAAAACGCAAACCCGACTTGTTTTTACGATTTCAAGCGTTTGGGTTTATTTTTTAGATAAATACGCAAAAACGTTGATGCGACAATTTGTAAAAAATTTTCCGCAGCGACCGAAAGCGGCGTATCGCAACGAATTCGTTACCGACCTTTTTATTACTCAATTGTTTTCCATAACGATCGCCATAAAGCATAAAAATAGAATTATTTTATTATTTTAACGTTTTTTCACATGCGACACACAGTATCGTTTTATGATTTTGCTAGAATACGTCGTGAATTAAAAAGAGGTGAATACAATGCTTAAAATCTTAATTTGTATTTTAGCCGGTTTAGGCGCAGGCTTAGGAACCGGATTCGCCGGCATGAGCGCGGCAGCCGTAATTTCGCCCATGCTGACGGTTTTTTTGAATGTCGATCCTTACACGGCGGTAGGGATCGCTTTGGCAAGCGACATACTCGCAAGCGCGGCAAGTGCCTGGACATATAAAAAGAACGGGAACACTGACATAAAAAACGGTTTGATAATGATGGCTTGCGTGCTTGTTTTTACCGTAGTGGGAAGCTTTGTCGGAAGCCTGATTCCCAAAAACTTAATGGGCAATTTCAGTACTTTCATGACTCTCCTTCTCGGCATTAAATTTTTAATCAAACCCGTTATGGTTACCAAAACCCAAATGCAAAGCAAAAGCAAAGCAAAAAAAATTACGCAATCCGTCATATGCGGCATTTTGATAGGCTTTATATGCGGATTCGTAGGCGCAGGCGGCGGAATGATGATGTTGTTGCTGCTCACAACCGTAATGGGTTACGAACTGAAAACGGCAGTGGGCACAAGCGTTTTCGTCATGACCTTTACCGCGCTGACCGGCTCCGTAAGCCATTTTATGATAAGCGAATTGCCGGATCCTGTTATATTGGCAGTCTGCATGTTATCCACTCTCGTTTTCGCTATTGTCGCTTCCAAAATCGCAAACAAAGCGCAGCCGAAAGTTTTGAACAGAATCGTCGGCTTGATTTTAGTTATTCTAGGAGTTTCGATACTCACCGTAAGTTATTTGTAAAATTTTAACTGCCGAACAATCCCCCCCGCTTTCTTTACAAGCAAAAATAATCATCAACGTTTTTTTAAAATTTAAACAAAAATATTCGAGCGATTCGATTGCCTAAAATCAAAATTCATGATATACTTTAAAAAACGGTCGAACATATGCATAGGAGAATTTCATGAGAACTTATCTGTTGGATTTTACGGGCAAAGAAAACGAAGAAGAAATCGAACTCAAACGCAACGAAATCAAGCGAATACTGCAAGAAAACGAATACGGATTCATTCCGCCGAAACCAAAATCTTTAACGGCGGAAATCACGGGAACGGATACGCGTTTTTGCGGTGGTGATGGCATTTTGTCCGAAATCACGCTGACAGCAACAACGCGCGACGGAAAAATCATTAAAATTCCGTTCAAATACGGTCGAAAAACAGCTCCGTTACCGCAAAAAACAATCGTTATGTTGAATTTTTCTTCCGATTTTCCCGATAAATATTTACCTGCGGAAGAAATAGTCGATCTGGGTTGGGCAATAGCCGCAGTAAATTATCGCGAAGTTACCGACGACAACGGCGATTTTAGCGATAACGCCGGAGTCTTGCGCGGTTCTGAACCGAACGCTCCCGGAAAAATAGCGATATGGGCATGGGCAGCTATGCGCATAGCGGATTATCTTTGCTCACTCGATACAACGGATAAAAACAATTTGGCGGTCGTAGGACATTCTCGCTTAGGAAAAACTGCTCTGCTTGCGGGAGCTTTTGACCAACGCTTTTCCTTCGTTCATTCAAACGATTCGGGCACATGCGGCGCGGCTCTGTTCTGCGAATCCGATTCCGGCGCCGAAAGCATAGAAGCCATTGCCGAGCGATTCCCCTATTGGTTTTGCGATAATTTCAAAAAATACAAAAATAAAGAACAAAACCTCTGCTTCGATCAACATCACCTTATCTCTCTTATCGCACCGAGAACAGTATGCGTCGCGTCCGCAAGCGAAGACTCATGGGCAAATCCCGTTGCAGAATTCAGAGCGGCAAAAGCGGCTTCGCCCGCATGGCAAGCATTCGGCAAAGACGGGCTTATCGCTCCCGATAATTTCACCGTCGACAAAAATTATTTTTCCGGCAACGTCGGATACTATTGCCGCCATGGTTGCCACGCTTTTTCAAGACGCGATTGGTTGCGTTTATTGGAATTTTTCAGCAGTCGCTTAAATCACACCGCTGAATAACCTTTCCGAAACAAATTCGTAAATTTAACAAGAAAATTTTTCGAGTTAATCGTTAAATTCATTTGACAACTACTTACAAATCAAGTATAATAATAAGGCTAGTGTTTTTGGACATAGCTTATTATGCTGATATGGCTCAGTTGGTAGAGCACATCCTTGGTAAGGATGAGGTCACCGGTTCAAATCCGGTTATCAGCTCCATTAAAAGGTTCGATACGAGGAATATCGGACCTTTTTTGTGTTTGTTCAAAAATACAAGAACTCCCTTATTTCCCAAAATAATTTTTTAACGTCGAGCGAACGGATTAACACCGAATCGCTACCGAAAAATACTAAAAAATAAAAAACGACGTCGCTAGTCCGCAAAGTTTACTCATGCTCGCAAAATTGACAACGTCGTTCTTTTATTGATTTCAAATTAAATTAACGCGTACTCCAAAGATTCGGACCAATCGGAATCGGTAAAAGACTTCCCGTCTCCGTTGGCTTTGACTTTTATTTCGTATCTGCCCGACTCCTCGATGTTAAGTTC
Source organism: uncultured Lachnospiraceae bacterium (assembly GCA_964591125.1). Classification (GTDB taxonomy): domain Bacteria; phylum Bacillota; class Clostridia; order Christensenellales; family Pumilibacteraceae; genus Neoclostridium. The sequence continues at coordinate 34,740 of CAZQAC010000005.1, read as the reverse complement.
GTACGAATTATCGTCCACGATAATTTCTTCATCGCCGACTTTAACGGTATATCCGCTCGCGTTTGCCACCGAATCCCAGGTCAAAACACGCTCCGTCAATACTACTGCGGTAGGGGTAGAAAGCGTTTCGGTCGGATTATCGCATGCGACGAAAACCGAACAACATACAACAGCGACAGCCACCGTCGCGATTAACGACGCTATCTTTCGGGAATAACTTAAACCATTACTAAAAATACGATTCATTTGGAATACATCTCCTTGTTTTATATAATTTTTTTTATTTTCTTATGATTTTACAGTCGTTCGAGAACGCATATTTTCCCATGTTCTCGTCCTCGAAACTATTGAGTATTACTATACTTCTTAAACGATCGCAACCATAAAACGTATAATCTCCTATGCTTACTACACCATTACCCAATGTTACGCTTGTTAACATTACGCAACCGTAAGAAGCCTCAATACCTATGCTTTTTAACGTCCGAGGAAAATTAATCGTATCAAACTCGGCGCAGTTTTTAAACGCGCCCGCTTCGATTTTAACCAACCCTTCGGGCAAAACAACACTGAACACGCCGCTGTTTTCGAACGCATTCGCACCTATTATTCTCACGCCATCGGGAACGATTACTTCGACTTCGGATTCATTTTTAAGCTTTTTTATAGCGTAACCGTTGAGCATTTTTACCGCTTCGAACGGTTCCAATGCCTCCCTCAATTTCGCTGTTTTTATCTCCTCTGCGTTTTTTCGTTTTGCGCATGCAGATCTTCCGCTGTTTTATTAAAAACCACCGCAAATTCGGAGAAAAATCCGTTAACGTCGAAACCCGATCCACCGAACATTTGAACCATCGGAACACCGACACGCAAAGAATCTCCAACGCCGGTCTCTTTTGCGATATAATCGCGAAAATCCTTTCCGCAATTAGTGCAAAAATTCGTACCGCTCCAAGCCTTTTCCACATTCAGGACAAAATTTCATAAACAATACTCTCTTTTCTTTAGCTATATTCGTTCATTATATAATATTTTAAACAAATTGTCAATATAATTATGAAATAATTAATCAAACATATATGTTTATACGATGAAATTCAAATAAAAACCTTTTCTCAATACGTGTCTGTTTTAGTTTAAAATAATAAAACCCGCAACGTCTTTCGAAATCACGAGCTTTATTTTTAATCTAATCGTCGATTATTTGTTTATTCGGATAAAAAGTTTAATCTGCTTTTATTCTTCGGACTGTTTTCTCTTTTTGAGTATCACAATAACAGCGGCAACGGCTGCGACAACGACAACAAGTGAAATAAGAATCCAAATCCAGGTATTTTTGGTTTCCGAGTCGACTTCGTAAGAAGAAGGAATAGCCGCACCGTGTTCTTTCAAAAGTAATTGCTTGCCATCTTCGATATTCAATGTCAACATACCGTCCTTGTTTTCTACTTCGATTTCGTCACTCCAACCGTTTTCGCCTTTTTTAAGAACGCAAATCGAATCGTTGTCAGAGAATCCCAACTGCGCCGCATTGACTTTCAATATCGTTCCGGCAGGAAGCTGCGCGTTTGCGAGGAAATCGATTATCGCATGTCCGTTGCTTGACGAATATCCGCTCTTGAATTCGAGCGCTTTATGAGAATCGAACTTACTGCCGTCAAACGTCACGCTGTAAAGCAATTGATCTTCGCCGTTTTTCATATTAAGAGTAAAGATTGCGTTATTTTCGGCAACGAGTGCGAACGCTTCTTCGCTCAAAACCACCGTACTGTCTACATCGAGCGAGAAAGAACCGTCTTCATGTTTTTCGAGATTAGACAAAATCTCTCTACTTACGGTCTGGCTCGATTTACGAGTGCTGGACGAAATATAAGAGGAATCGAACGTATACGATTTATCTTCGATTTTCTTTTTGTTCAGCGAAAATTTCACACACTGAGCTTTTTGACCTTCGGCAACTTTTTCGGTTATAATAATGTAATCGCAATACCAATCGGGACCGACTCCGCCGTTATCCTTTCTGATAACGATTTTGTTGATCGTGCCGACCGTACCGGAATCGTATACGACGTTAAAGCAGTCTTTGTCGTTTCTTTCAAAATTGTTTCCGTCACCGGCATACTTTCCGATATTAACTTCGCCGGTATCCCCTTTATCTCCGTAAATGGTAAGGAAGATAGACGAATCCGTTCCGGCTCCGCTTCTGTCCGAAGTTTTTACTTCGAGGTAGAACTGACCGGTGTATCCCGAATATTTACCGAAACATACGGTTTTGTCTTCAGTAAGCCACTGAGCCGAGTTATGAGTAAATCCGGCGTCGGCTGTGGTTCCCGAAACTTTCTCTACCTTAAAGCTCTGAAGCAACCAATCGGCCTTCGCCCATTTGTGATTGGAATAAAAGTAAGCATAAGTACATTCCTCGAATTTGTCCGGAGCGTAAATGTAGAACGTTTCCGTATCGCCGTTTTCGAACGCATTAGAGAACTGAGAAATTTCGTTTAAAGCAACTGTGTTGGTCGTTTCTCCGTTCTTGTCTTTCAAATAAAGAGATATGTCTGCGTCCGTACCTGCGCCGTCTTCTGTTCCCGTGGTTACGGTAACCGCATAAACGTTGTCGGTCGGTTTAAGATTTTTTCCGCTCGAACCGATCCATCTGCCGCCGTATAAAGTTACGCTGTTGCCGCTATAAAGACATTCGATCGTAATTTTACCTGCCCACCAAGAATTATCGGCGTTAGCTTTGATGTCGACGGAAGTAATAGTACCTACCGTTTTTCCCGAAACAATTTGCGACGAATCGCCTTTTTCTTTACCGATATCTTCGGCTTTTATCCAACCGCTTTCGCCTTTCGTTCCGTAAAGCTTAAACGATATACCGTCGGAGGTAACGCCGTTAGAACCTTTAGTGAACGCGGAAATTTTTATTTCTTCGGTATCGTAAACGTTACCGTCGTCTTTTAAGTTCAATCTCGAAGTGAGCGACGCGTGTCCGGTATTTACGGTACTGTTTTTAATCGAACCGTCTTTTAAGCAATAATAATGCCATTCAGAACTTTCTCCGGTCGGATCTACACCGACGGTAAGTTCTACACCGCCAATATCTTCTACCAATACGGGTTTTTCGATTTTTGCGCTGGAATATTTCTCGCCGCCGGTCGCCGAAACGGTAGAATTGACTATAGAAAACGTACCTGCCGACGTTTTTCCGGAATCGCCTCTATAAATAAGACTTTTCTTGGAAATAAACGTGTTCTTTTTGGATACAACCCACGTAGTCGAATCGATATACGTTTCGACATAGAACGATACGCAAGAACCGATTCCGGCACCCGCAGTTATTACGTCGTTGGAAATTGTCGAACCCGTCGCCTCAAGAGTAAGATTGTCGATCGTGAGGTTTCCGCTGTTAAAGCAAACTCCCGCGCCGCCGTCTTTACCCGTAGCGACTACCTTTCCTCCTCCCGTAAGAGTAACGTTGCCGTCGGTTATAATTCCGTGACAAGCGAATATCGGGCGAGTTTTCGTGTAGCTCATATAGAAATCGTCTCTGTTAGTCGTACTACTGATGCACTCCGTGCCGACGAACGTATTCGTTCCGGTCATTTGCACGATACAAGAAGATTTTATTTTCAAAGCGGCTTCGCTGTTTTTGGTCGCAACCACGTTAACGTTCTCGAATTCCACCACATCGTCTTTTTCGGTATTGCAAATAACAATGTTAGAACTGTTCAATTTAATGTTTGCGTTAGATTTAATCTTGCATGAACCGGTTATGTAAATCATAACGTTTGTCGCGTCTTTGTCTACGCCGGAGATGTCCAACGTTTGTCCGTACGAAACGTTGAAAACTCTGCCGGACAAGTTAGCCACGTCGTTTATTTTCTTTGTACCGGTCTTGTCGTAACTCATTCCGGTAACTATATCTTTGTAAACCACCATTACCTGATAGTTCTTGTTTGCATCGTAAACCGTTCTCGCACTTACGCTCTCAGCGTCGTCGCTAAGATCTACGCTGTTGAACTTCATCTGCCAACTCGCGCTCGTAGTCGTAGTGCCGACCGATTCGGGCCATTCATAATTATACAAAAGAACTTTGTTTATATCCGAGGAAATTCCCGAAAGATTTCCGCCGTAATCGTCGCGCAGCGCAGCGCGGAGATTCGTCCAATCTTTGGAAATAAACGACATATCGTCCAACGAAGAAATCATCATGAATTGTCCGTCGTCGGTATACAATCCGTTAAACATGAATTCGGGACGATAAAGCGCGAATTTGGGAGCGCCGTTGGATCTTTCGGTTATCGAATATCCGGTAACCAAATCTCTGCCGGTAAAAGACTTTTTAAGAATAACGTAATACTGAAGATCTTCATTGGATCTTACTCTGTACGCGTTGTACGTCGTTCCGTTGATCTTAACTTTATACTGAATCGTTTCCGGCTTTGTAAAATCGGGATAAATGTTCATGGCAGCGTCTATTTCCTGCTGAGTAAGTTCGTCTTCGACCAACCAACTGCTTACGCCCATAGATTCAACCATAGCGTTGACGTTTTTAGTGATGCTGTACTTTATGCTGTTGAAATAATTTTCGGTATAAAGTTTATAAGTTTCGGTATCGCCCGCTTCTTCCGCTTTGGCTTTCAAATACGTATAATACTCGGTGTACATAAGATACATTTCGTTATACATATCGATACAAGATTCTATAGCTACGGCAAGAGCGTCCACTATTTGATGTTCGAAAGGATATCTTTCTCTCAAAAATGCTTCGTATGCGCCCAAATAGGAAGAAGTTTTGTTGTTGGGATCCCAGAAAGAACCGGAAATACTTTGAATATCGTTAAGAAAATTCAAACCTTTCGCGCTTTCGATAAACATCTGAGATGCAAGCTGAACCGACGCCTCTGCAGCTTCTATTTCCGCCTTCTGCAATTCCGTTCTACTCTCTTCGGGATAGTTTTCTTCGAGATCTTTCAGTTTTAATCCTGCGTCTACAAGTTGCTGATAATTTACCCACGCACCCTGATAATCTTGCGTATACTTATCTCTCAAACTGATTGCGGCACGTTCGTATGCAGCTGCGGTCTCGTACTTGTCGAGCTCGTCGGCAAGATCCTCGAGCTGACCGGATATTTTATTAACGCTGACCTGTATATCCTTAACGATTTGCGCTATCTGTTTAACTATAGCCTTATGCTGCATTTCCGCTCTCGTCGCAGGCGATTGTATCGCGATAAGAAAATCGCTCAACACGTCTATATCTTCGGAAATAACATAAGACACGAGTTCTTCAAGAGCTCTGTTGGCGATCCAAGAAACCGCGCCCGTACAAAGATTGGAAAAGAAAGAGGGTTCCGGCGTAGTTGTTTCCGGAAGTATCGTCAAATCAAATACCAAATTCGTAACGTAATTAGCCGCAGTTTCGGCAGCTTTCGTAGTGGATTCGGTAGGTTTTGAACCCGGAACGACGGTCGCCGTTGTCGTCGAAGTCGACGGCGTCGGATTTACGGCTCCGGTTGAGCTCGACGCCGATCCCGCTTTAGCAGTAACGGGGAGCACGGAAGCAAATACTACCGAACAGCACAAGCATAATGCCAATGCAATCAAAGTCGCGTTCCGAAAAAACGTTTGAGATAAACGCGATTTTGCTCGTTTTTCTGTTTTTTTCATAAACTTTTTCTCCTGTTTTTATTTTATATTATCTGCGGAACGTTCTCTGTCTAACGCGTTCCGCGCTTAATATCGTAGTCACGAAAATCTTAGTAAAATTCGAAATCGTTTTTATTTCCCTTTAAGCATTTTCATTAGCTGAAAATTTCTTTCTTCCGCCCACTCGTATTCTTGCAAATACGCGCCGCAGTAAGATTTTGCCGCCTGTTTGTCGCCGGAAAGAATTCGATACAAATCGCAATCCACCTCGTCAACTTTAAGGAATCGATGATTGTCGCTCGTTGCGATAACGTTGCCGATTCCAGCCGATTCCAACGCGCTCGTAAGACGTTTCCAAGTCATTCTGCAAAGCGACTGAGTTTTGCCGTCGTACGGCCTGTCGGGCCAAAGACACGCCGCCGCTTCCGACGCCGTAAAACCTCTTTCGCCTCTATCTGCCAAAAGAGCGAACATTTCTCGCAGTTTGCCGCCCGAAATATACAGCGGAGCGCCGTCCACCGTCACGGAAAGAGAAGGAATAGTCTTTATTTCCACTCGATGCGACGGCAATCTTTTATACGCGCATTTATACAATTCTTTTTTAATGTCTTCGGCAGTATAAGGTTTTAACAAATATCCCGTCGCATCCACCCCCCAAGCGTCCATCGCATAACTGCCGAACGCCGTTACTAAAATTATCCTTATATCCGAATCTATGGTTTTTAATCGTTTTGCGAGTTCCAAACCGTGTATGCCAGGCATTTCGATATCCAAAAACGCCGCGTCGATCGCATTGTTTTCAACGAATTTCAAAGCTTCTTCGCCGCTTTGAAAAGTATTCAGCTCACTTATCTCGAAAAAACCGTCAACCGTCAATCTGAAATTATCTATAGCCGGTTTTTCGTCGTCAACATATATAATACGCATTTTACTCTCCGCTTAAAGGAATGGTAATCGTCACGATCGTACCCTTCCCGATACTGCTTTTTATTTCCATTTTTCCGTTTATCAAATGTTCCAAACGGAAACGAATATTTCTTAATCCTACCGATTTTTCTTTGTTTAATTCCGCGACGTCGAAACCTACGCCGTCGTCCTCCACCGTTATTACGACGTTTTCGTCGTTTTTACGAGTTTTAAGAATAATAGTGCCGCTACCGTACTTACAGGCTATTCCGTGTTTTATGGAATTTTCGACGACGGGTTGCAAAATAAGCGGCGGAATCATGAAATCATCCGTTTCTATATCCGTATAAAATTCTATCTTATCGCCGAAACGAACCTGTTCGAGTATCACGTAATCTTCGAGCTGTTGCAAATCGGTCGCAAACGGAATATTCTTGTCGTTTTCCATTATGTCGATGTTGGAACGCAAATATCTCGAAAACCGAACTATCGTGTCGTCTGCCTTTTCGGGATCATATTTACACATGCCGCTTATAGCGTTCAACAAATTGAATACGAAATGGGAACGAATCTGGCTCATCATAGTAGCCGTGCGACTGAGCATCAAATCGATATTCACCTTTTCGAGATTTTTCTTCTGCTCGGACATTACGACCAAAAGCTTAATTCCTTCGATAATTACGAAGATTAGAATGGCTACGAGCGTAAAAAGCATCCCTTTCGAAAAATCCGAGAAATAAAACAGCACGAGATCGACGATTACTCCCATTCCTATAATCCACGAATAGCTCATCGTTCGATGACCGGAAGACGTTATATTTTCTTTAAGTCCCAAGATACAATCAACAAAGAGCGCTATCGCGCCGATTATTAACGTTATGTGAATCAACGTAAGCGATTGTCTCAGATCGAATAAGCCAGCAAGCTGCAACGCCAACTGCGCCAAATAAATCACGCTATAAACTATCGAACCGTACCGAACCGCCTTTTTTACTTTTTCATCGGACATTCTTACGCAATTAAGCATAGACAATGCGATAAACATAAGCGAAACAACGGATAACGTATAAATAAACGTCGTTTGTTCTTCAAAAGCAAGAAAAGTGAAATCGCTGTAAGTAAATCGCCATATTCCCGAAAAGATCGCCAACAAACTTATCGCGTAAAGCCTAAACGGAACCGTAAATCGAATGTTATAATATATCGCGGCGCCCAACATCAGCAACCCGACTATCACAACGCAAATGCCGATCAACAGTTCGGGTAAAGCTTCCGAAAAAATTAAACCGTATATCGCAGACTCAGAACCCACGTAAACATCCAGCTTCCCGTCTTTATAATTATCATAAATCGGAAATAAAACGATTTGCGCGGTTTTACCGTTATCCGCATCGGTCAAAGGAATTCTTACCCAAACGCTTCCCGACGTCCTAAAAAGCGAACCAGCTTGTTTTGAAGTATAAACGCATTTGCCGTCTATGTTCACCTCTATGTCGGAATGGGTAGCATAAAAAACCAACACGTCCGATCTGTCAACCTGATTCAGAGTAAAGCTGCATTCGTGAGCGATACCCGTCGGAGCGTCTTCTTTTTTCACATCGACGAAATCGATGTTTCCGATCATATAATATTCGCCCGCCGCCCTCGTCGATTCGACAACGTTACGAGCAGTTGCCGACGCGATAAGCGTAGCCAACGCAAATACACCGAGTATTATAAAAAGCGCAACGTTAAACGTTTTTGTTTTTTCGATATTCGATTTCGTCACGTGTCTTTGCTCCTTCCAAGTATTTTTTCATCGTTTACACATTTATTATAACATACATCACGTAACAACTGCGTAACTTTTTTATCATATTTTATTAAATAAAGAAAAAACATGCTTCTCGTGAAAACTATTACATGAACCATGTATAAAAGACTTGTATATTTGAAAATTATGCGATATCATAATAATGACATTATCAAAGGGAGCAAATTATAAAAAAATTACGTTTTGTTTAGTCATCGCCATGCTAACTCTATTATTGCTTTAATATTTTATCTACTTATCGATAGCTTTATTTTTCCTGTCGTTTCTGCATTCTCATCCAATTAATAAATCCGTATATATCGTTAATTAAAAATACGACAAAACAAATAACTACCGACAAATAAGACATATTCGAAATTGTCGCCAATACCCATAAAACTATCAAAACAACATCGTTCGCCGCATAAGCTATCGCATAATAAGCGCTTCTTCGAAACGTTAAATAAACGGCAAGAAAGCTGGTAGTTACGGATATAGTGCTCGGAACTATGTTAGCCGTAGAAAAATAAGCCAATATAAAATAAAAAACAAAAGTAACGACCGCCGTAAGTATAAACATAAAAACAATTTCGACAAACTTTAGTCTGTTTATTTTAACTTCCGACTTGCTTCCGTTATACGGATTTTTCATCCAGGAAATCAAAGAAAAAACCGCCATCGGCGCAGTCATTCCCAAATAAGTAGCCATTTCGCCGTAATAAGAAAAAGTATACGAAATAATTCCGTACAATATGCTGAATACGATCATAAGAAATTGCCCGAACGGATTGCCTTTCGCATTAAAAATCAACGACGTCACGCCTATAACAGACGCCGCCAACGTCAGATAATTGGTTCTGTCGAACACGCAAAACGACGCAACGATAAACAGAACGGATATACACCATAAAACAATTTCGGACTTGCTGAAATAACTGATTTTCGATTTGATTTTTTTAAAAAACATATTAACCTCCAAAAAAATAAGCACCCGTTCGCGCATCTTCAAGGACCTAACGATGCGTAACGAATGCTTTCGTTTATCTACCCGGTGGCAGAAAATATTTTATTGTCGCTATTATACCATATTTTCAATAAAAAAGCAAAAGTTTTTTCTTCTTTTTCGACATTAAAACAAAATTAGTCGGCTACATCTAATTCAAATACAATCAGTCGCGCGTTCGGCTTAAATTTTTTACCCATAATGACATTAAAAACTTGAAAAATACGTTTGTTTGTATTATAATACTTTCATAAAAACTAACAGCGTCACGCGTTCACCTCTTTTCGAACGATAAAAAATTTTACGCGGACATAGTTCAGGAGATATAATTATGTTTACAAAAGCCATCGCCGTTACTCCGTGCGATTATAAAAACGAAAAGAATATTCTATACGTTTATCGTCAAAAAACAAAAAATTTACGCAACGCCGAATTGCATATCGCATGCGCGGATTTTTATCAGGTTTACGTAAACGGCATTTTTGTCGCAGCAGGGCCCGCAAGAACGTCTAAAAATCACGCAAGAGAAGACGTTTTGAGCCTGAACCGTTTCAAAAACGAAAACAACGAAATCGAAATTTACGTAGCCGCGTATAATTGCCGCTCTTTATCGACCGTTTTACAAGAAACATTTCTTATCGCAGAAATATCGATAAACGGCAATGCGGAATATTACACAGGCAAACATTTCGAAACGTTTATCGCAACCGAAAAATTGCAAAAAACGCCCAGATATTCGTATCAAAGACATTTTACCGAAGTTTGGGACTTCGGACACAATGTTCCCAAACCGATTAAATGCGAAACAGTGGCAAAACCGCCCGTTATACTAAATCGTCGCGCACCCTACCCGAAATACTCAGACGTCATGCTTAACGAATGCGCAAACGGAGGCAATTTTGCTTACGACGGCAATTTACCGATAAACAAATACCTATCACACGATATTTCGGAACGATGGGGCGGCTTTTCGGCTGAAGAAATTAAATACAATCCCTGCGCGTTCGTTCAACGTTGCAAACAACATAAAACTCACGATAAATTGTCATTGCCGCTCGATTTGAAAGCGAACGAATACGCTATATTCGATTTCGGCGAAATAAAAACGGGCTTTATCGAATTCGACGCGCAGTGCGATGCCGACTCCGATATCGTTATTGCTTTTACCGAAAATTTTGACTCGGAAGATTTTCGATTCAACAAGGTAAACGCCAACAACGCAGTCGAATATTTATTAAAAAGCGGCGTTCGCTATTTCCGCATCGGATTCGAGCCGTACAACGTTCAACGCCTTGCGATTTTTGCCAAAAACGGCAAAATTACGCTAAACTCGCTCGGCATAAAAACTTACGAATGCGATATGACCGACGCAAAGAAACCGATTTTCGAAGACGAAGAAATAACCGCTATTTACAAAGCCGCAATGAATACTTTCTCACATAACGCGGTCGACATATATACCGACTGCCCGTCAAGAGAACGCGCCGGTTGGCTTTGCGACAGTTATTTTACCGCCGCCGCGGAATATGAACTTTTCGGAAAAACCGACATCGAAGACGATTTCCTTGAAAATTATGTATTATACGTCCCCGACAAAAAAATGCCCAAAGGCATGGTTCCCATGTGCTATCCGGCAGAACTCGAAGATTGGGGAGACTTTATTCCGCAATGGTCCATGTGGCTTGTTTTGGAAATCGAAGAATACGTTAATTTAAGAAAAGGATTTCGAAAAAAAGAATACTTTAAGCCGCTTATAGACGGCTTACTCGCTTTTTACGCCGAATACGAAAACAAAGACGGCTTGCTCGAAGACCTTCCCTCTTGGAATTTTGTCGAATGGAGCAAAGCCAACGATTGGACCAAAAACGTCAACTACCCCACCAACTTTTTATACGCAGAAGTTCTTGAACGCGCGTATAAATTATACGGCGACGAAAGTTTGAAAACACGCAGCGAAAACATTCGCAAAAAAGCAATCGAACAATCTTTCGACGGCAAACTTTTTTACGATCACGCAATACGCGACAACGACGGCAAACTTACGCTACAATCCGACTGCTCCGAAACCGCGCAATATTACGCCGCATTATTCGGTAAAATAGATTTAAATGACTACAAATACGGTGAATTCGCCCGTTATTTGTTCGACGTTTTTGCTAACAGAACAAACATCCCCAAAAATATCGAAGAAATCAACGCGTTTATAGGATTATATCTGAGAATGAAAATGTTAGTCGAAAACGGCAAATACGATCTTACCCTATCGGAAATCAAGAATTTCTTCTCGCCGATGCAAAAAGCAACGAACACACTATGGGAAAACCGTTCCGCTCACGGAAGCCTCGATCACGGATTTGCCTCTTACGCGCTCGTACTGATAAATAAATCGCTCGGGAAATAAAATTTTTCAGTGCATATAAAAACATCCTCCGATCGATGTGACGGAGGATGTTTTCGGTTATAACCGCAAAACGGCGATTTGCTAAGCTTTTATATATGTCAGACAACCGGCTGGTTTTCCGTCTTCGGACATAACCGTAATTCCGTTGGCTTTGCAAATGTTGTCCTTATTGAAAATACAATTCGCAGTACAGCCAACCTGCGTATCAACGTTATAGTTGGTTTTTACGAAATCGCCCGCCGCTTCAAAAGTCGAACGAGTTTTTTCCGTCGGCGAATAAGTCAGACAATCGGCATGTTTATCCACGTCAATGCTGCGAGCCGAGCAACAATAGCCTTTGTTGTGCTTACAAGCGGTAAGTCCGCATTTGAGATCTTTCATATGAAGATTCCTCCGTAAAAAAATATTTGATCGGGTTTTCCCTCTTTGATATTGTTTCTCATAATAAATTAAATTATTCACGCTTGACAAAATAGCGTTTAGGTATTATAATATTGTCATAACGGCTTTGTTTTTACGGAAAGCGACGCGTTCCGAAAAACGAATATAATCCGACAGCCGATAAAAATCGAATTTTATATTACGTTTCGACGTTTTATTAAAATTAAATAAGGAGATAATAACTATGAAAGTCATTCTCTTAAAAGACGTAAAAGGTCAAGGCAAAAAAGACGACGTTATAGAGGTCAGCGACGGTTACGGTCGTAACTTTCTTATCAAAAACGGGCTTGCCGTTCAAGCTACTTCAACGCAGGTAAACAGCATTAATATTTCAAAAGCAGCCGAAGAACGTCGAAAAGCAATCGAAAAAGCGGAAGCGATTAAACTCGCCGCAGAAATCGAAAAGAAGACGGTCGTCGTCGAAATCAAAACCGGAGAAACAGGTAAATTATTCGGCGCGCTGAACACTCAAGCCATAGCAGACGCGCTCAAAAAGCAAGGAATCGAAATCGACAAGAAAAAAATCGTTTTGTCCGATCCGATAAAATCGGTAGGCAATTACGTCATTACCGTAAAACCGTACGCCGAAGTTTCCGCGAAACTCAAAGTCATCGTCAAAGCCATGCAATAAGCGTCATTTAAATATATTCTATCTTTAATACAAATAGCACATCGACATTTCGGTGTGCTATTGGCTACTCTTTATGCTGAATAAAAAAACAAAAACAATTAAATATTCCGAACCGTTAGCGGAATTAAAAAAGAAAAATCGTCTCGACAAACTCTACGCGGGCAAACTCAAAAAAAGCGGAATATCCGCTTTATGTCTCGGCGGCGGCGGCGCAAGAGGTTTTGCTCACGTCGGCGCGCTCAAAGCGTTCGAAGAAGCGAACTTGAATTTCGATATAATAGTCGGGACAAGCGTAGGCGCGATTGTCGGCGCTCTTTACGCTTACGGTCTTTCTTCGGACAGAATTCTGCAATTCGGAAGCAAACTGAACGCAAAAGACATTCATAACGGAAATATTTTAATGCCCAACGACTCGGAAAAATTATCCAAAATCATTTCCGACATACTCGGAAACGCCACTATAGAGGACATTAACGCTCGCAATGGAAAACGCTTTGCCTGCGTGGCGGTTGATCTCGTTACAGCCAAACAAATAATTTTATCGAGCGGAAACGCGGCGAACGCATGCGCGGCTTCGGCGTGCGTACCGTTGTTCTTCAAACCGGTCGTAATAGGCGATATGCACCTTGTTGACGGCGGAGTGCTGAATAATATTCCGTCCGACGTTTGCCGAATACTCGGCGCGGACAAAGTAGTCGCGGTGGACGTTAACCCCACTCGCGGCGAAGGCAGCGACAAACTTAATGCCGTTTCGGTGCTAAAAACCGTTTTCGGACTCATGAGCGCAAACGCCTCTGTCTGCGGTATCACCGATTGCGACGTATTAGTTTCTACCGACACAAGCGAATTCTCGTCAAAAAGCATGGAGGGCTCCGACGAAATGTATCGCCGAGGTTACGAAGCCGCCAAATCCAAAATCTACGAAATATCCACCACGCTCTACAAATGATTTTCTGTTGTTTTTAATATTCTCAATACAAAAACGGAACCGTTACCCCAATAGGATTACGATTCCGTTTTTTATAATTATTTTTTATCTTAAGTTTCTTTTATGCCAATTTACCTACCGAATGCCTAATTCTCCATTTTCGAACAATCTTTTTGCCGTGGAAAAGAAAGATTCGTACATAAAAGATTTGCACATTTCGGAATTTTCAAAACCGACCTCACCTGCATGGGCATTCGCATAATAAAGACCGTAAAGACCTATTAAAACGGCGTTTGGCGACGTCGCAGATTTGAATTCTTGCGCATTGGATTTTATAAACATGATTCTACTGAATGCAGGACAAGAAATTAAGTCCGTGTTATACAATTCTATGCTTATGATTTCAGCATTGTCGTCGTCATCGACAAGCCAACTTATCGTTTCGCCCTGTTTTAATACCGCGGTTTTCACGTTCTCGCCGTTGTATACAAACGTTCCGTTTTGGCGACTGCAAATAATACCATACCTGCTTTCACTATTTAATTCCACGTAAACGTTGCCGTCTGCGTCTTTTCGGGGCATAAGACTCAAAACGTCTTCATATCCAATTTGGTTGTTGTATGTTCTTCCTTCCGAACAATTTTCCGTAATAATTCCGTCTTCTTTTTCCCCGTCTTCACCGTTCTTTGCTTTTTCTATATATTCCAAAACCTTTTCTTCGCTTAAGCTTTTTCTTTGCTCAACGTCGAATACAACAGCTTTAACGACGTTCGCGTATAAATTACTATAACTGTAACCGCAGTCGTATTCTGTGTAATTCAATAAAACGTAACCGAGTATTTCGTCGCCTTTTTCGATTATAAAATAAATGTGTCCTAGTAATCCGTTTTCAATATTAAAGCTGATATAATTATTTTTTGCCGTTCCGTCCTCAATACATTCGGAATATATCAAATCATTATCCGAATAAACCTTAAATTCGATATCTTTGTCGTAAAATTCGAGATAAATCCAGCCCGATAACGGACCTGCATTTGCGGTAACCGCCGGATTTCTAAAATTCACGTCCAACTGATTTATTGCGAATTTTATTTCGTCCGCCGTTTCGCCTTCTACCCTAAAATAATCCGATTTTTTATATGCAAGGAAATACCTAGAGGCGTCTGAAGCAGACAACAGAGTATTAGGAATACTCGTACCGTCTTCATCATCGAAATGAGCTAAACTGTCCATTATATTCAGGCTCGGGCGTAAAGCTATATTTGCTTCATAAGAAAAATTTTTGTCCGTCGCTTGTTCTGTTATGTCTTTTGCTTTCTGAACTCTAGCTTCAAGCAAATCGCTTAACATTTCAGACGTAATATAGGCAGAACTTGAGCTTATACTATTTCCGACAAGCATTTTATACTTTTGAATTCTATCATTTTGTGTGTTTTCGTATGTTTCTATTTTCGTAAAATACTCTTCTTTTGCTTCGGCAAGTTCGCGCGCCCGGAGTTCTTCTTCGCTTGGAGTGCAACCGACAATACTAAAACATAAAGCTACGCTCATTACTACCGCCAACGCTATACTAATTACTCGTTTCATAATTCTTACCTCCTTTTTTATGCGTAATATCTTCCGACTTCGCCACCGACATATTGTGCTTGATTCCACGTATACGTAGTTAAATTCAAAAATCCGCCTTTCCACGTCAACGTTTGTAGTTCACCTTTGTTTGTCGCCGTTTCCGTCACAGTATTGCCAATAACGCCATCCGACGTACTTCGTCCGCATATAGTTCCCATCTCAGGGGCGAACGTTCTACTATCCGTTGCTTCTCCGTAGTACGATATTTCACTATATTTTATGGTGTTTGTCTTAATTGCTCCGTTTAAGTTCTGTCCACATATTCCGCCTACGTATGCATAATGTTCGCTCGGATAGTATTGCGACAACGTATCCGGATATCCGTTATAACAGCTTATTGTCGTGCTGTTTAAAGTACAGCCTGTTATGTTAGCATCATATTCCGTTACCTCGTTCTTTCCAGCTATACCGCCGGCTGTTCCGTAGTACAAGCCCATATTCGAATTATTAACCGAACAACCTGTTATATCGTTTGAATTCTTTCCTGCTATTCCGCCGATATTTCCAAATCCCGCTATTCCGCAATAATTAATGTTACAGCTGCTTATCGTTCCTTCGTTCAATCCGCATATTCCACCGATATTTGCATATGTATTGGAAGATAAATGAGCTTCCCCGTATATACGTATATTCCCAACAGTGCAATTAATTATACTACCTTCGTTTACAGCCGCAATTGCCCCTATATTTAAAGTTTGATTAAAATCTATAGCACCTGTCACATAAATTTCAACATTTCCAAATGTAAGATCCTGAATAAACGAACCATCTACTAATACTCCAATAAAACCAAAATTCAAATTGTCTGACGTTATTTCATCGGAAGATATTTGCATTTTTAAACCGCTAATAGTATATCCGTTACCTAATATCACAAGTTTTTCCGCATTATCAATCGGAGTCCAATTTACGCTACTCGGAATAGTAAAAGAATTAGTTATAGACCATGTATTCCCCTTTTCCGTATCTCTTGTTCCATATTGTTCTATGTATCCAAAATCTTCATAGCTTCCTATTGCATATCCACCGTTTTCCACGTCAATCTTAAGTCTTTCCGTATACGCTATATAGTATATTTCACTATCATATACAAGCGTAGATTCTCTCGGCGAAATATCATAATATTCGTTTGTCCACACTCTATCGTTAGATGGTTCGTAATTATACCTTAAAACTGCAGTATTTCCCGGTTTATGATACCAATATCCGTCTTCTATGTTATATGTCATAAAATGGTAATCGGCTCCCTCACTATTTTTTCTCAAACAAATTAATTTTTGTTTATTCGTTATAGTCGGTTTTGTCTGCGTTACTGCCACATTCACGCAGGACAACGCTTCCAAATCTGCTTTGACCACCATCGCCATTTCGGATATAGAGGCATTTGATTCTACTTCATTGCCGGTCGAAGGACCTCCTATGTGTATATATTGCAACTGAACTCCATTTAATTTATTATAATGCCCTATCGCATATGCATAGCAATTGTAATATTTTATCCATTCGCCATTTTCATAAAAAGTACTATCTTGTAGCTCATAATTATTTTCGGACTGTAATGCTGTTTCAGCTTTTGCTTCAATCGCGAATTGTGAAATAAAACAAATGCTACAACACACAACAAACAGAAAAACAAAAAAACATTCTTTTTTTCTACATCGTAACATAATAAAACCCTCCATTTATTTTCTATATTTAAATTATATCTCGAATTTTTTTATCTGTCAAGTCCCCCCCCCGCAAATTTTTTTAGAAATCTTTTAATTTTTCAATGAAAACATTGAAAAATTAAAGTTGATTTTTGTTTTATTTGTCATAAACATAAAAATTGTTGCACAGATACTTTATAAAAAATAATGCAATCCGATTATAGATTGCATTATTATCAGTTTTATTTATTTAAATTACTTATTACAAGAGAAGCGGCACCGACTAACCCTGCATCGTTTCCGAGCGAAGCCGTCAATATCAACGTTCTGAACATGCCCTCGCCGCCGTATGTATTTTCGTCAACATATTTTTGAACCGGACCGACAAGATAATCGCCTTGCGCGCACACGCCGCCGCCCAGAATAATCGCCTGAGGACGGAAAATATTAATGAAATTCGCCAAACCCTCGCCCAAACAATCGGTATAATTCTTTATCACTTTCAAAGCGGAAACGTCGCCCGTCTTAGAACATTCGAAAGCCGTTCTACCGTCCACTTTGTCTATATCACCGTCTACGAACTGCCACATGGAACTGTTTTTATCCTGTTCCATCGCACGTTTAGTAAACTTAATCAACGCGGTTGCGCTTGCGTACGATTCGAGACAACCTTTGCGACCGCAGTTGCAAGGTTCGCCGTCTTTTACGATAACCATATGACCGAGCTCCGCGCCCTTAGACATATAACCCTCGAACAGCTTATTTTCTATAATAACGCCGCCGCCGACGCCCGTTCCGAGTGTAACGAATATAACGTCGCTGTATTCTTTTCCCGTACCGAACATCGCCTCGCCCAATGCCGCGACATTCGCGTCGTTACTGACGAACACGGGTTTTTGAACGTGTTTTTTGAGTTCGGCAGCCAGCGGAACTTTTTTCCAACCGAGATTATTATTATAATCGACGATTCCCTCGCTACTCGTTATTACACCCGGACAGCCGATGCCGACGCCCGCTATATCTTCGGCGGCGACGTTGCCGTTCTTTGCCAATTCTTTTATCTGAACGGCGATATCGGCGCAAATCTTAACGTAATCGAAACTCTTATCGGTCGGAATGCTCGACTTTACGATTATCTTACCTTTTTCATCTATGATACCGGCTTTAACGTTAGTTCCGCCTATATCAACTCCTACGTAAAACATATTTTTCTCCTTCTATAAACACGGACTATTCCGCTTAATTACATTTTGTAACTTTTTATCTTAACCGGCGTAACAATGACTTAAATAAACAAAGCCTTGCGTTACTCGTTTACGCGAACTTTCGCTGCTTTTTCTTCCTCATACCGCAAATAAACAGACTCGGCGTCGCTTTTTAAGACGATCTTATTCCTGATTACGCACGTTTGATCTTTTTTATCGCTTTTAGCGGCGATTGCTCGCGTTCCGAGAACAAGAGAATAATCTCCGCGCGTTTTTCCTTTCAGGCCGTTTGGAACGGGTTCCGTTTCGAGAGCGGAGTCCAACGCTTCATTTTCCGCAACAACCGATTCTTTTTCGGTCGAAAGCGATTCTTCCGATTTTTCTTCGCCGCACGTTTCGGTTTTTTTATCTTCTTTTCGAGCGCGAATGCCTTTTTCATCCGACTTATGTCGATTAATCGACAAAACGATTATAGCAAACACCGCAAATACTTCGACAAGAATTCCTAATATCGAAATAAGCGCGTCCGCGGTAATCAATCGAAATAAACGGCTAAATAAAGGAATACTGACCGATTTTCCGCCAATGTTCAAAATATATTCGTCCGTCACTACGGCAGAACCACCCGCCACTCTTATCGTGTTCGACGCCGCATACAAAACTCCGATTGCAATAAGTATCCAATCGACCGTTAAAACTATAATCCGCACCGCATTACATTGTTTTTTACCCATGCGAACCAATCCGATAATCGCAAAAATCGCATTGATCGCAATAAACGCGATAAACGCAAACAATACGATCGCTCCGAAAATATCTTCGCTGTTAAATTGTTCGAAATTATTTGGCATATACTAATATTATAACTTATAAATTCACGCGATGTCAAGTCTTTTACTGTTACATTCGCTTGAATATGCGACAAACGGCAACCGTCATGTCGTCTTCGGGCGCGCCGCGTTTAGGCAACGCTCTGTTTAATATCTCGTCGGCGAGAAGTTGCGGATTGACGGCGGAAAAATTATTAATGATCGCGCTCAATTCGTCTCCTGCGAATCTTTGCGTAACTCCGTCGGACGCAATGACTATGGCGTCGCAGTCCTCGATATCCAAAGTCGTAACGTACGGCTGAGCCTCTTTTACCACTCCGAGCGGCAACGAAGAAGAATCGATTCTAATCACGCTATCTTTTTTCTTTACGTATGACGCGGGTGCGGCGAGTTTAACCAAATCGGCTTTACACGCAGATAAATCGCAAACGGCTATGTCCAATGCCGAAAAACTTTCGCCCTCTTCAATATTCAAAAATCTGTTTATGCCGGACGTCGTGACGTCGTGTCCGAATCCCGCTTTGTAAAAACCTTCGACAAGCGACATTGCTTTATTAGAAAGTTCGTAAGCTTTTTTACCCGCGCCCATTCCGTCGCATATCGCCATAAGAAATTTATCCCCTCTGATTTTCATAAACGAATGAGTATCGCCTATCGCGTCGTTTTTTAACGGTCTTGACGCCACTCCGAACGTAACGTCCATAACGGGACATCTTTCCAATTCGACAATCGACCAGCCGGATATAACGCTGTCGTCGACGTTGCGAACGATAAATCTTTGTCCGGCGCATTTCCCTACAATTTCGGCAATCAGTTTTCGCTCCGAAACGCACTCGTTTCTTATAATCAACGTCGCAGACGGATTTTCTCCGAAACACAACAGAACTTCGCTGCAAATAATATTGTAATATCTTAATTCTTCGATAACGCGACGCTCGATTTTGTCGTCGTAACTGATCGGACGCGCAATGTTTTCGCTCATTCCTCTCAAAATAAGACCGACTCCGCTTAACTGTTCCGCCAACATTCTGGTAATCATATTGTCGTTTTCCATGCTTTCGGCAGACATTCCGAGCGCAGCGACCTTAGAAGAACACAACGCCATGATTTTTCCTATGTACAAACATTTATCGACCAGCAAAAAAGGCAAATCTGCCATGGACGCCCGTCCTTTTTCGAAGGTTTTTGCCGCAAGGTGCCGCATGCTCTGCTCCAGTCCTTCCGCCATGCAATCGGCATAGCGTTCGCAAGTAAGACAACAACTTTTCGTAACTTCTTTTGCGATATTCTCTATCGACGAATCGCCCGTTTTTTCCATACCGCCGAGAATTCCGCTCATTTCCTCAAAAACGTCTCCGACATAAGCGGCGTTGCGCGCCAATTCATAACGATTTCTGTTTATTACATGTCGTATGGCAACGCCGCTGTGAGAAGAAAAGAATTTTTCTCTTACGGCGTCAATGGCTTTTTCGGGAATTACGGCGTATATTATACCGCCAGCCATAAGCGCCGCCGAATGATAGCCGAGATTCAAATAATCTACCTCAAAAAACAATTCGAAAATAACCGCGGCAAACACTTGCGCGAGCGGTGAAAGTATTTTCGGCGACGAAATAAACATACAGCACGCAAGCGCTACGAATCCGAACAACGCTATAGTAGTCACATCCAAAGAATAAAAAGCGTTTCCCAAGCCCATGGCAAGCGCGGTCATTACGCCCGCGCCTTTACCGACAAATCTACAACAAAGCGGCAAAGCGACTCCGGCAAGCAAAAACAACGGTATATTTCCGGTTGCGTTTAATGCCGTCACTCCCATCGAAAAAGCAACCACGGCAATGTACAGACATGCGATTTCGGTATCGAGAAGCTTATGTTTCATCTTATAATATAAAAGAGGCTTAAAAATTCCGTAACAAACATACGTAAATATCATATACAAAAAAACGTTCACGACAATATAAACAATACCCGTTCCGTTAAAATACGCAACGAAAGATTCGCAAACTACGGCAAGCAACGTAGCGACAACCATAAACGGAACCGAAAATTTCTTTTGCTTTCGAGAGAACAAACATTCGGATAAAATCAAAATTATCGCTCCGACGGCAACTGCCGTCGTGTTTATCCAGTCGAAATCGCGCAAAAACGTTCCGAGAATAAGCGACGGCGCAAGCGCGACAGAACTGCAACCTGCAAAAACGGCGGCGACGTATGCTCCGACAGCAAAAGGATAAAGCTCGTTAATCCCCGCAAACGATAAAATCAACACGATTGCCGACATAACGAAATATTTGACGATTTCTTGTTTATAATTGTTTTTAATCATAAAATTACACCCGCACTTATTTGTTCGAGTGTAATTTTATCATGGTCGAATTAATTAAATTTGAGTGTTTTTGTCAAAAACGCTCTTATGTTGTCTATAAAAACGTTACTTATTTTCGGTTTTAATATATTCTAAATTTCCGCTGTAATTTTTTCGATAAAAAACATATTTGTCCGGATATTCGTAAATAAGAACGTTCGGATCGCTTCTCGTTCTAAAAACGAGCGGTCGATCGTAAGACTGACGATTTGAATTATTTTCCGTTTCCGCGTCACGTCGCGTTGCCGTTTCGGAAACATATTCCTGAGGCTTGTTGTATCCGCCGAATTCTCGAGCAAAATCGGCTTTAGCTTCTTCATACAAGCTTCGTTTCGGCTGAGAATCCTGCTCGAACTCCGTATTATAATTATACGACGATTGATTATAGCCTTGTTGTGGTTGCTGAGCGTAATTCTGCGGCTGAACGTAATTTTGTTGCGGTTGCTGAGCGTAATTCTGCGGCTGAACGTAACTTTGTTGCGGTTGCTG
>CAZQAC010000005.1:0-12719 GCA_964591125.1 uncultured Lachnospiraceae bacterium | reverse complement strand
TTGCTGCGCGTAATTCTGCGGCTGAACGTAACTTTGTTGCGGTTGCTGCGCGTAATTTTGCGGCTGAACGTAACTTTGCGGTGGTTGCTGCGCGTAATTCTGCGGTTGAACGTAACTTTGCGGTGGCACGTAACCTTGCGGAACCGAATCGAAACCATTCGAAAGATTGTTGCCATCCGTAAAAACGTAAGCGGAATCGCTCACGGACATACTTTCTTCCTCTTTTCTCCGCTTTTTAGATTTACCTGTAACCTTATCTACGCGTTTTTTTGAACCGCCGCGTTGTTCATGTTTTTTAACCTTATTTTTAAGCACCTGATGAACGCAAATTCCGACGGAAAGCAAAAACGTAAGAGTAAGACCGACGTAAAAAAATCCGGCCACTTCGCCGAAAGGCGTTTTTGTAATTGCGCAAATAAGAACAAACAGTAACGAAAATAGCGCGGGAATCCACAGTCCGAGCGAAGTCAAAAGAAAAGTCAATGCTCTTGCGACTCCTTCAAGTATGAAAATTAAGAATGAAATGATTGACTTCAATACCGTGCTTCTCCTGCGTTTATCCGTAGTAATCCGATTTTATTTAATAACGTCCGTTCCCATATACTTAACGAGCACTTCCGGAACGGTAACCGAGCCGTCCGCGTTCTGATAGTTTTCCAAAATAGCGGCAACAGTACGACCGACAGCCAACCCCGATCCGTTAAGGGTATGCAAAAATCCGGTTTTACCGTCTTTTTTATACTTAATGTTCATTCTGCGCGCCTGATAGTCTACGAAATTCGAACAAGACGAAATTTCAACGTATCTGCCATAAGACGGCATCCAAACTTCTATATCGTAAGTTTTTGCCGAACTGAATCCCAAATCTCCCGAACACAAACATACGACTCTATACGGAAGTTTGAGCATTTTAAGAATCAATTCCGCTTCCGCCGTAAGACTTTCGAGTTCGTCCCAACTGTTTTCCGGCATGGAGAATTTTACGAGTTCTACTTTATTGAATTGATGCTGGCGAATAAGTCCTCGAGTATCTCTTCCCGCGCTGCCTGCTTCCGCACGGAAACAAGCCGTATACGCGCAATAATGAATAGGCAAATCTTTAGCGTCCACTACTTCGTCGCGTAAAAGATTGGTTACGGGCACTTCCGCGGTAGGTATAAGGAAATAATCGAAATTCTTTACCGAGAAAGCGTCATCTTCGAATTTGGGCAATTGTCCCGTTCCGGTCATGCTGTCGCGATTTACCATATACGGCGGGAAAATTTCGGTATACCCGTTAGCCGTATGCGTATCGAGCATAAAGTTATATACCGCTCTTTCCAATCTCGCGCCCAAGCCTCTGTAAACGGTAAAGCGCGCACCTGTAATTTTTGCCGCAGCCGCCGGATCGAGTATTCCGAGATCCGCGCCGATATCCCAATGTGCCTTGGGTTGGAAATCGAAATCCGTAGGCGTCATGAATTTACGTTCTTCTCTGTTTTCGCTGTCGTCCGCACCGACAGGAACGGTTTTATCCGGAATATTCGGAATAGATAAAGCTGCCATTTTCAGATCTGCAGAAACTTGCGACAATTCCGTGTCGAGAGCTTTTATTTTGTCTCCGTCGTTTTTGGTCAACGCAATCAATTCGTCCGCGTTTCCTCCATCGCGTTTGATTTTCGCGATAGCTGCCGTAGCCTTATTTCTTTCCGACTTCAAAGCTTCCACTTCACCGATAATTTCGCGACGGCGTTTATCTAAATCTACCACTTTATCGACGTCGTATTTGCCGCTTCTCGTAGACATTGCGTCCTTAACCGCCTGTGCATTTTCAACTATGAATCTGATATCCAACATATTTTTTGCCTCTTGTTTTCGTTATTAAATTATATTATAAACCAATTGCGTGAAAAAATCAAGAATTTTTTCTACTTTCGTCGCTAATATTGCGTTAATTTCTTAAAAACGAACATACTACATCAAATGAAAAAGAAATCGCCCGCATTAAACTCGGCTTTCTTCGCCGCAATAATAACTTTGCTCGCAAAAATATCCGGCGCGTTTTACAAAATTCCTCTATCGGATATCTTGGGAACGGAGGGTTCCGGACTATACCAAACGGTCTTTCCTCTATACGGTTTTTTAATAACGATGTGTTCCGGCGGAATACCGACTTGCGTTTCGACTTTCGTATCAAAATCCGACGGAGAAAATAAAAGCGTTTCGCCGAATACCGTAACCTTTCTCGCTTTTATCGCGTTTTGCGTTTCCGCCGTGCCGGCAACGTTTACCGCGTTGTTTTCGTCGCGCATAGCGGTTCTTCAGGGCAATGACTCGATCGCCGTTCTTTACGTAATACTCGCGCCTGCAATTGCTTTCTCCTCGGCGGCGGCAGTGCTGAAGGGCTATTTTCAGGGAAAAATGCAATTTTCAAAATCGGCAATAAGCGCGCTTACGGAACAACTCGCAAAAATCGCGCTCGGACCGACGCTCGCCTTTTTTTATTCGAAAAACGGAACTCTTGCAGCTTGTTGCGCCGCTCTTACGGGCGTAACGGTTGCCGAACTATTATCATTCGCCTACCTATGCGTCGAATTTTTTATAACCGTAAAAAGCTCGGACAGAACGCCTGCCGACTTCGACGCGATAAAAAAAATTCTGTTTTCGTCGCTATCGGTAACCGCCGGCTGTCTTATCATGCCGTTGGTCAGTCTGTTCGATAGTTTCACGATAATAAATATTCTGTCCGAACAATACGATTCTCAAACGGCTACCTCGCTTTACGGACTTTTAACAGGCTCTGTCGGCTCTGTACTGACATTACCGACCGCACTGTATTCGTGCGCGTCCTCGTTCGTCCTGCCTAAATTATCCGCAAAACGAAAAACAGATCGAACAAAACCTTTCGTATCGGCACTATTCGAAAGCGCAATCACTCTCGGGATGTTTTTTTCAATCTCGATTGCCATTTATTCCAAAGAAATTCTTGCGACGTTATATCGCAATCTCGATTCGTCGATGTTTGAAATCGGCGCGTTTTTGCTTATTATAGGCGCCGGAACAGCATTTTTTTCCGCTTTAACGCACGCATGTTCCACTGTCGCTCATTCGGAAGAAAAAAGCTGGATCCCGACAGTATCGTTGCTTATATCGGCAATAGCAAGAATAATTCTCTGTCCGTTTTTAACCCGAAAATTAGGCATAAACGGCACGGCGCTAGCCTCTGCCGTAGGCTATGCGATAACCTCCGTAATATCTTTGATATCGATATTTGCCTTCGTTAAACCCGAATTATCCTTATCTCGCATGAAAACTGCGTTACCCTCTTTGTTATTGTACTCCTTCACATGTATGACCGCAAAAATATTTTTAGCACCGCTCGGACCGACTATTTCCGCCGCAGTTTCGGCAACTTTCGGAATAATAACGGCAATAATTCCTTCTTTAATAATTTCGCAACTCAAAAAACGAAAAAATGCCTAATCGTTTATAATGGATTTTATAACAAAACAAGATATACGCTTCAAAAAATCCGTTTAACTTTCGAAACGTATATCTTATAAAAAACATTACTAAATAAAATTTACCTAATAACGGCTCTTTTCATACTATTCGTATATGGAGTGATTTTAATTAGCGAAACTTACGTTTTTTACAAATGCGATATAGCGCCTCCCTCAATGCGAGCAATCCTTACACTTCACCCTCGATAATAGCCGAAAGAAAGACAAGACAACACGGTATCCGAAATTTCTTTTTCTCATTCAGGACATCTGACTAACATTTTTACCTCCTATATAAATGTTACCCATATTACAACAATTTCCCCCCATATTAACAGATTCGACGCGTTTTTGATTTTTTAAATATTTGTTATTTTTTGTATATTTTTGCTTTTATAATTCAACAAAAAACTCTCCGAAACTAGTCGAAGAGTTTTTATTTCTGTTTTAATAAACGGAAAAAGCGAACTTCATAGCTTTTATCCGTTCGATATTTTTGTCGTTTTACTTTAACCGAACATTAAACGAAAACTTTTTTATCAGTCTGCCGTTCCTTCCGATTCGGTAGAGAGCATCGCCTTAATCTCGTCTGGAATCTCGATAACGGTCGTTCCGAAGTCGGTCCATTCGCAGGTAGCTTTGACAGAAGCGCTTGCGCTTACGCCCATATATTCAACGCTCATGCTCATTTCAACGTCCGAAGAACTTAGTTTGCCGTCAACAACGTAATATTTGGCGTCGCCCGCCGTAATTTCGGCGCCGAAAGCTTCGAGCGTATTTTGCAATACGTCGGATACATATTGCGAAAGTTTTTCGCTTGACATTTTGAATCCGTAATCGGAACGTTCGAAATAAGTGTGATCGAAATTAAACGATTCTTCCAAAAAGTCTTCGACGGTATCGTATTCTATACTACCCGAAATCCATTCCGAATCTTCGCCGTAGCTTATAAACGCGGTAAGTTTTTCTTTTCCGTCCTCCGTCTTTTGCAAAATCAGATACATTTCGGTATACTCGACTTCACCGAACATTTCGGTCGACATTTTGCTATACACACCGTTTTCGGTTATTTTAACTACGGTGGAGACTGAAGTCGTAAGCGTTTCGCCCTGCACTGACATAGTAGTCGTACTAACCGAAGTTTCGGTTACGTTCGCGTATTTTTTCCAATCGAGTATATCGGAAATATAGCTTTTGGTTATAAGTTCGCCTTTTTTGAAGATAGGCACGTAATAGAAATAATAATCGCCTATTCTGATTATGTACATGCGCGAAGTCTTGTTTTCGGACGAAGCCGCAGCGGCTCTGCCTTTCGCTCCCTTTTCGGTATAAGTAACGTTTCCGCTTTCTGCAGAATCGACGTCGCTCGCGCTGTATCCTTCCCCGAGGTCAAGTTTAGCTATTTCGTCCGCAGTCAAATCTTTATCTTTTGCGTAAGAAACGAACGTAGCGTTTGTGGCTCTGCCGTTGATTTCGTTTGCGACGAAAGCGCTTGCCGCAGCATTCGCGTCGGAATAAGATTCCGCGGAAATAGCGCCCGTAAACGAATTCTCGGTCGGGTACTCGTTAACCGATGCGTCATTTTTATTGTTATCGCATCCGACTATAACGAACAAACTCGTCATAACCAATACCAACGCCAAAAACAACGATACAAATCTTTTTCTTGTCATAATTGTATATCCTCCTGAATCATTATATTTTTATTATAATATCGAAATAAACATCCTGTCAAGTAATTTAACGCTACAAATATCGTTTTTTGTATTTTTATGTTTGTTCAGCTTACGGCAATCGTCGCTAAAAACAATCGCCATTTTATCCGAATTTATTTTTTTGCGGCGCTGTTTGAATTTTATCGTATGTCGTTTTTTGCTTGCCGAGCGTATTTTTGCGGCGATATGCCGTATCTTTTTTTAAAAGCAACCGAAAACGAATACAAGGACGAATAATTCAGCTCGTCTGCCGTTTCGGTTACCGATTTTCCGTCGTAAAGATACATTCGAGCCGTTTCGAGTCGACGAAAACAATAATAGTTCAAAAGAGTTTGCCCCGTAGCCTTGGAAAAAGTTTTGGAAATGTGCGAATATTCGTAATTAAAAACGTCGCACAAGTCGGCCAGCGAACGAAGCGAACGTACATGCGTGTCTATATAATTCATCACGGAATAAGCGAACAGTTCGTTTTTATCGGGAACGCGTAATCCTCCGACGTCGGAAACGTATTCTCTCACAGTCATTATTATTATGGAAGTCAAAAGCGCGGAACATAATTCGTCGTGAAATACTTCGCTGCCCGAAACTTCGTAAATGGCTTGAGCCAAAGCTTCAAACACGCGTTCGTTGCATATTTTTCGGTCGTAAATCGAAGTAAAATCGCGCGTTATGTTTTTCAATCGGTAATGCAACATCTTATTGTTGACGTCGAAAGCAAAAAAATAATATTTTAACGGTTTATCCGATAAATTCGTTATTTTATGAACGTCGTACGGAAAAGAAACGAATATTTCGTTTTTCTTAACGTGCAAAGACTTATCGTTAGCATAAATTTCGGCTTCTCCGTCTATTATCGCCATAAGTTCGAAAAAGCCTCCGTGCATATGCGTATCGACAACGGCAACGTCGTCACTGTGCAAAGTACCTATTTGATATACGTATACTTCTCCAAACTTCTTGGGCTGGTCGAAATAATTATTTATATGAAAACGTTTCATAAAAATTTCCTCTTGTATATTTTAACATCGCAACGTATTAAAGTCAATAAAATCCATGAAAAATTATATTTCGGCGCTATCTCGAACAAAATTCCATAAAAAATTAAATAATCCGCCAAACCTTGATATTGATTAATTATGCACAAAGCGTTATTATATATATGAGCGAAGACATTTTGGTGCTTTGCAAATTTTATATAGAGGTTAAAAAAATGAGTACAGTTATAGGTGTAATAGGTTGCGGCAGAATATCCGAAAACGCGCACATGCCTGCATTGAACGGCATGCAAAACGTAAGAATCAAATACGCTTGCGATATTATTTTGGAAAAAGCGGAAAAATTTAAAAAATTATTCGACAAAGTAGAACAAGTAACGGAAGATTACAAACAAGTTCTCGCCGATCCCGAAGTAGAAGCGGTATACGTTCTTACTCCGAATTACGCGCATTATACAATTACGATGGACGCTTTGCGCGCCGGCAAACACGTGTTCTGCGAAAAACCGATAACGGTTAATTATAAGCTTTCTTGCGAAATGGCGCAGGAAGCCGAAAAACAAAATAAAATTTTGCAGATAGGCGTATGTAACAGATACAATAAATCCATCGAAATTATAGAGGATTATATAAAAAGCGGCAAATTGGGAAAAGTTTATCACGTTTATTGTTCTTTCCGTTCTTTCCGCAGCATTCCCGGCTTGGGCGGAGATTTTACCACCAAATCTCAATCGGGCGGCGGAGTTCTTATAGATTGGGGAGTTCATTTCCTCGACCTTATTTTATACGTTTTGGGCGGAGCTAAAATCGATTCCGTTTCTTGCGAACAATATTCCGAAATGGCTAAAAATATATCCGACTACAAATATATAGATATGTGGGCGGAAGATACCAGAAAAACCGTTTTGGACGGAACGAACGACGTCGAAGATTTCATAAGCGGTTTCGTTCGCACGAACAAAGCAAGCATTTCGTTCAACGGCGCGTGGGCTCAGAACATAGACGCAAAAGACATGTTCATAGATTTCTTAGGTGACAAAGGCGGAATAAGACTTACCTACGGCGGCAAATTCACGTTTACCGACGGCTCGACGCTAAAAACCGACGCGCCCGAATACGACATTCCCAACATGTATGCCGAAGAAGACAAAGCGTATATCGAATCGGTTATGACCGGAAAACATAATAGATCGTGCGTCGAAAACGTTTTGGAAAGCGCGAAACTGTTAGACGCGTTGTACGAATCCGCAGAAAAACACACGGAATTGAAATTATAATGAAAAAAATAGGTTTTATCGATTATTATTTGAGCGAATGGCATGCTAACAATTATCCCGAATGGATAAAAACAGCCGCCGTTAAACTCGGATTCGATTATGCCGTGGCATATGCTTGGGCGGAACTCGACGTTTCGCCCAAAGACGGCAGAACCACGGACGAATGGTGTAAAGCTTACGGCGTCGAAAAATGCGATTCGATAGAAGAACTTTGCGAAAAAAGCGATTATATCGTTATTCTCGCGCCGTCCGATCCTCAAAAACATTTACCGTACGCAGAAATCGCGCTTAAATACGGAAAACGCGTATATATAGACAAAACGTTCGCACCCGATTTTGCCGAATCGGAAAAGATTTTTCAAGTCGGTGAAAAAGGTAAATCATCTTTCTTTTCCTCTTCCGCTCTTCGTTTTGCGTCAGAATTAGAGGACCTTTCCGACGTCGACAATATAATTATAACGGGCGGAGGCGGCAATTTCGAAGAATACATAATTCACCAGATAGAACCCGCGATCAAAATTATGCAAGCCAAAGCTCTTTCCTCTCAAGTCGAAAAGCAAGGCAATCAGGTCGTCTGTCGGATATTATTCGAAAACGACAAACAAGCGACTCTTTTATACGCCGACTCATTACCATTTACGGTATGCGCCGAAAAACAAGGCAAAAGCCGTTATTCGGCTTTAACGTCCGACTATTTCGCGTCTCTTATCGAAAATATTCTAAAATTTTTCGAAACGGGAATAAAACCGTTCCCCGAACAAGAAACCAAGGAAATAATGCGAATTCGTGAAATTTTAATAAAAGATTTCGTTCGCGCAAACTAAATTCTACTAAAAACAATCGCCTGTTAATACGATACGGACGATTGTTTTTGCTTTAGTTAAAAACTTAAAATCTCTTTTTTATCAATTGTTCTAAATGTTCTTACGGATAACAAATTTTAGGAACAATTATATGCTTTAAGAATCGAATTAAATCTTTTTCCAAAAAATTTAAACGTATTCGTCAAACTTATTTCATATTTAAAAACAGACAACGCGAATGCGATTTCGATCCGCTTTCGGTTAACATAGATTATTTATCGAAAATAAAAAGTACCGAATCGATTATAAATTAAATAAAATATATAAAAAACAACCGACGCCAATAAAA
Source organism: uncultured Lachnospiraceae bacterium (assembly GCA_964591125.1). Taxonomy (GTDB): domain Bacteria; phylum Bacillota; class Clostridia; order Christensenellales; family Pumilibacteraceae; genus Neoclostridium. The sequence goes on along the minus strand of CAZQAC010000005.1, from coordinate 4,098 downwards.
CGACGGTCATTTTTATTTGCAAACGATTGTTCGACTTTTATGTTTAATTATGTTTTTCGATTAAACAACGAAATTCGGAAGCTTTTTTATACGCGAGAGCAAGAAAACTCTTAAAATCGAGATCCTTATAAATATCGTGAGTATTGCGTTCGGGTTTATTTTTGCTCGTCAGTTCAAAAGTAAGCGGACCTTCGTAACCGACCGCGTTCAATCGATTCGCTATACCCTGCCAATCCGCCAATCCGTCGAAAGGAAGCAAATGAGAATCGTCCAACCACGTTATCTTATCTCCCGTAATTTTCATATTATCGTTAAGGTGAGTGGCTATAAGTTTATCGCCGAATTCCGTAATTAAATCTTGACTGTGATTGTAACACATTTCGTGACCGGTATCGATACAAAATCCCAAAGCCTTGTTATTGCGGTGCTCGGTCATTAAACGTCTTAAATAACACTCGCCTTCGGTGTTTTCCAACGCTATTTTTATTCCCAGCGATTCCGCTTCGTTCAATAGCTTTCCGAACCGTTCCGCGCCGATATCGGTAGGCGTAAAACGATCGAAACCTATTATCGCATGCATAACTACGATAGGAACTTCGACTTCGGCAGCTGCTCTCAAACATCTGATCTGTCGGTCTGTTTCTCGTTCGCCTTCTTCGCCTTCTTCCCACATAAGATAGCTTTTTTCGAACGGCGCGTGAATCGACTGATAAAAAAGGTCTGCGTCCGCAGCAGCCTTTTTAAAAGCCTTGTTGCCGTTATTTTCGTCCCAATGCGTAAAAATACCTTCGAATCCTACATTCGCGATTTCGTATATCTGCTCGCAAGTGCTTTGCTCGAATCCCATCCCCGTTCCTAAAACCAAACGTCTCATAATTAATTCTCCTACTTTTTCTTAATAATATCACAACGATTTTTTTTAGTCAAGCAATATTATGAATATATTTAAATAAATAGTATTGCTTTTTTTTTAGATTTGTTATATAATTATAAACAAAAAACGGAGGAAGCGATTATGTACGCTAAAAATATCTGGAAAGACATTCCCGAAGGAAAAAAAGAAAAGATTTTCGACTTTGCGGAAGGCTATAAAAACTTTTTGACCGCGTCGAAAACAGAACGACTCGCCGTCAAAGAAACAATCAAACTTGCCGAACAATACGGATTCAAAAACGTTAAAGACGTTACCGAATTAAAAAGCGGCGACAAGGTATACGAAATAAACAAGAACAAAAACGTCGCGTTATACGTTATCGGAAGCAAACCGATTACGGACGGACTCAGAATTTTGGGAGCGCACATCGATTCGCCTCGTTTGGATTTAAAACAGAATCCGATGTACGAATCACAAGGATTCGCCATGCTCGACACTCATTATTACGGCGGAGTTAAAAAATATCAATACGTTACCATCCCGCTTGCTCTTCACGGTGTGGTTTGTAAAAAAGACGGCTCCACGGTAGACGTTAACATAGGCGACGCTGCTACCGATCCCGTAGTGGGAATCAGCGATCTTTTGATTCATTTATCCGGCGATCAAATGAAAAAAACCGCAGATAAATTAATCGAAGGCGAAAATCTCGACGTAATGATAGGCTCCATTCCTCTCGAAGGCGAAGAAAAAGACGCGGTAAAAGCCAACATACTTAAAATGTTAAACGAAAAATACGGCATCGAAGAAGAAGATTTTCTTTCTGCCGAAATAGAAGTCGTTCCCGCAGGTCCGACGAGAGATTACGGTCTCGATCGCAGCATGATAGCGGGTTACGGACACGACGACAGGGTTTGCGCTTATACATCTCTTAAAGCCATACTCGACGTTCAGCCATCCGAATACACCACTTGCTGTATTCTCGTAGACAAAGAAGAAATCGGCAGCGTAGGAGCTACCGGCGCGGCGTCCGTATTCTTCGAAAATTCCGTTGCGGACTTACTCGCCAAAACAGGCGAAACTTCTTATCGCGCATTATCCAAAACGATAGAAAATTCCGTCATGTTGTCCAGCGACGTAAGTGCCGGCTTCGATCCGTTGTTTCCCGAAGTCAACGATTCAAAAAACGCGGCTTATCTCAATAACGGAATAGTTTTCAATAAATATACCGGCGCGCGCGGAAAATCAGGTTCCAACGACGCAAATCCTGAATACGTCGCGCGTATTCGCAGAATCATGGACGAAAACGATATTCATTTCCAAACCGCAGAACTCGGCAAAGTCGATCAGGGCGGCGGCGGAACAATCGCCTATATTCTCGGAAATAAAAACATGAACGTTATCGACGCGGGCATTGCGGTGCTTAACATGCATGCTCCCATGGAAATCGTAGCAAAAGCGGACGTGTACGAAACTTATCTTGCATATTGCGCGTTTTTGTCCGATAAATAATTAAATTCTACTATCGGTAGAGTCATATTTTGTCTCGGTAGAGCGATCGATTCGCATTCTACCGAGACAATTTATTTTATAGACCGCAAACATATTCGGATAAGTTGTTTTAAACGGAAAAATGTAATATAATTATCGCAAAATAAGACGCAAACTTTTGTAAAAGTAGCCGAAAGATTCCCGTCGGGAAAGAAACGCGTGCGTCGTTAATTCAATTAAAAGAGGTTATCATCAATGGAAAATAAATTCATATTATCTTGCGAATCTACCGTCGATTTACCGCATTCGTACGTAAACGGCAGAAATATTCCCGTACTCTTCTATTATTACACAATAAACGGAATGGATTACGAAGACATAATGAGTCGCGATCCCGAAATGTTCGAACATTTTTATAAATTAATAGATCAAGGAAACATTCCGTCTACGTCTCAGATAAATACGTACAGATACCGCGAATATTTTTCGGAACTGCTCCAAAAAGGAGACGTGCTTCACGTTGTTTTCGGAACGGGTATGACAGGCTCTTATTATTGCGCGCTCGAAGCAGCGAAAGAATTGAAAGAACAATTTCCCGATCGCAAACTTACGATAATAGATTCGACTTGTTCATGCTTGGGTTACGGAATGCTCGTGGACGACGCGGCGGATATGCGCGATAACGGCGCGGAAATGGATGAAGTCGCCGCTTGGATCGAAAGCAACAAACTCAAAATCGAGCATAGGTTTTATTCCACCACGCTCAAATATTTCAGTCGAACAGGCAGAGTTTCGGTTGTAAAAGCCAAACTCGCCGGATTTTTGAATATTTGTCCGCTTATGGCATTGAATCGCGACGGCAAAATAGAAGCGTTCGGTTCGGTAAGAGGCAAAAAGAACGCTATTCGTCGCACGGTGGAAGATATGACTAAGCTCGCGGACGGCGGCAGAGAATACAACAAAAAATGTTTTATCAGCCATTCCGACTGCATTGACGACGCGAATTACACAAAAGCCGAAATACTTAAAAATTTCCCGAATCTTAATTCCGACGACATAAAAATCATCGATATAGGCACTATTATCGCGTCGCATTGCGGACCGGGAACGGTAGCGATCTTCTTTTACGGTGCGGAAGAACGCGCTAAAACTCTTTAAATTTTTTATCGAATTCTTTAAATATAAAAAAATTAAAAAGCACACTAATACTTCCGTCATTGTTAAATTCAATCGGAATTTAATAGCCGTTTGATGTACTTTTATCGAAATATTCGATTTTGAATTTCAATTCTCAACCGATTTTAAGTAAATAGTTTTAAAACAAAAACACGTTGCGTTTATAAATGCAACGTGTTTTTTATTTTTATTTTTTAGTTATTAGTTTTCGGGGGTTTCCGAAGTAGAGTTATTTCCAGTTTCATTACTTTTCTTTACTAACATTCCATTTGCAAGAGTGTGAGTTTCCGTTCCGCTGGAAACAACTGTTGCTTCGCCTGCCTTAGAAATTTTAATATAAGTTCCATTCGAATGTTTTACGATAATATCATTGTTAAAACCATTTACTTGATCTTCTTCACTTTCTTTATTGGAAAGATCGTTTGTCAATGTAGCGGTATAAGCATTTCTAACTTCCTGCAAAGCGGCAGACTGATTAGCTTTTTCAACTACGCCCGAGAAAGTGGGGATAAGTACTGCTGCGAGAATTGCGATTACTGCGATTACGATTACGAGTTCTA
>CAZQAC010000004.1:0-42708 GCA_964591125.1 uncultured Lachnospiraceae bacterium | reverse complement strand
GACAAAAGTAAAGGAACCGCGTGTTCAAACGCGATTCCCTTTGGCGGAGAAAGCGAGATTCGAACTCGCGCTTCAGGTATTCCCCGAACTAACCCCTTAGCAGGGGGTCCCCTTATAGCCTCTTGGGTATTTCTCCATAATGCTATACAAAAAAATTTTTTATTGAATTTTACGCGTGCAATAACACAACGCCTTATAAGATTACCACAAAAGAAAACTTTTGTCAAGGAAATTAAGCGAGTAAATGAAATTTAATTCGTATTTGTTTGACAATAGCGATTATTTTACGAGTTTGCTTACCTTAAAATAAATAAAAAAGTCGAAAATCGAATTTGTAAAACGAAGAGTATACGTTTGAATTAAAAAATATACTTAGATACGATGAGGTGTTTTGTTGACGATACATTAAATATGCGAGGGGGAGGGGGTATTTATGAAAAATTTCAACCGAAAGATTGGCAATTACTGCGTTTTTGATTTTTGAAAGAAGTAGTTAAAATTTATCTCGAAATGGTTTTTTGGACGATTACATTTTATATCGGTATCGATTTTGATATTCGATTTTTTATTTTTCTTTTTGTAAGATTATAACCGATTTTAACATTGTGTTACATAATATATCCTAAATTTTTTGCATAGATTACATTTTATAAACACATTATAGGGTTACAATATACACGTAAACGTAAGTTAGAGGTATCGAAGAATGGCATGTAGATTTAAAAAAATTTTGATTTCGGCAATATCTGCTTTGTGTATTATTCCGATGTCTGCATGCGTACAAACAATCACTGTAAAATCCGTTTCCAAGACGAGCAGCGACGGGCTTGTCGATACTTATACGATAGTTTACAGCGACGGAAGCACTTTTAGTTTTCAGGTTTCAAACGGAAAGGACGGTAAAGACGGTCGCGACGGAACGGATTTCAGCGTGGCGGAGTTTTATGCGGAAGCCGTGAATAACGGTTATTCAGGCAGCTATTTGGATTTCGTAGACGTTTATTTCGGCGCTCAGTCCGGATCGAGTTCGACGTTGTCGGTAAATAAGGCATTAATGTCGGTCGTCAGTGTGTATGCGGAATTTCCTATGATTCAGACCGAATATTATTATCAGCAGAGTCCTTTCGGCGGCTTGGGAATAAGTAAACGCGAAGTGAAGACATTGGGCGCGTCCGCGGGTTCTGGTGTGATTTATAAGTCGGACAATGAGAACGAATTCGTGTATATCGTTACGAATTATCACGTAGTTTACAACAGCGAAAGCACTACCGAGGACGGTATCGGAAAGAAAATAGCTGTATATGCTTATGGAACTACTGCCAATCCCGTTTACGCAACTGATAAAAACGGCAATAATTTGACGGACAAAGACGGATACCCGTATATCGATTACGGCGATTCGGCGATAGAGTGCGAATATATCGGCGGCTCTTTGACTTATGATATCGCCGTTCTTCGCGCAAAGATTTCCGATTTCGAAAATGTGGATTTTTCTGTAGCTACCGTTTCCAAAGACGTTACCGTAAGCGAGAAAGTCGTTGCGATAGGTAATCCGCAGGCAGGCGGAATAAGCGTGACGAGCGGAATCGTGAGCGTCGACAGCGAGTATATCTCGATGACAGGCGCGGACAATAAGACTCAGATTACGTGCAGAGTCATTCGCACAGATACCGCTATCAATTCCGGAAATTCCGGCGGAGGTTTGTTTAACGCGAAAGGCGAGCTTGTCGGCATAGTTAATGCAAAGTCGGTTGCGGACGAAGTGGAAAACATCGCTTATGCTATACCGTCGTCCGTTGTATGCGGCGTAGCGGATAATATCATAAAAAACAGCGCGTCGGGGAGTAAAAAGATGACCGGAGTCGTGACCGGAGCGACGTTCGTTGCCGAAAATTCGCATGCTTATTTCGACTTGGACAAAGGTACGATAGTCATAAAAGAAACGGTTATCGTCGATAGTTTGGATAAAAACGGTCTGGCGGAGCGCATGGGACTTAAAGAAGGCGATATTATCGGCGTAATGTATTTGAATGACGAGTTGATTAATGTGCATAGAATATATAATATTATAGATGCGATGCTCTATGCCGACGTTTCGGATAAACTGAGCTTCGAAATAATCAGAGACGGCGAATGTGCGACCGGATTCGAGATTACGCTTACTGCCGAAGATTTTATTGACATAGACTGATTCTCCTCCTTTATATTTTACGAAAAAGAAACGATTTACATTTTCCCCTGTAGTCGTTTCTTTTCCGTTTTAGGCGAACTTAAATAGCGTGGGATAACGAGTGTCGGTAAATAATTTGTCGAAAACGTATAAAATATACGTTAAAAAAACATTCTAATAGCATGAAACGTTTTGCTTGTTTGTACATACCGATAATAATTTGCGCGGCGATTATGTTTGTCGGAAACGCAAACGTCAATACCTTAACCGTTTACGACGGCGAGTCGCGCTATGAATATGCGGACGAGCGAATTGAACCGACTAATCATTTAGTGTCCGAAGAAATTTTCGAATACAAAATCAACGGCTGTCCGCGTGAAAAAATCGAGTACGTAATCAATTCGGTTAAAAAAGGTAAAACGAAAAAACAAGCGTTAATCGATTCGTTTCCGAAGTTGAAAGAATTCGTAAGAATGATAGACGAAAAAACTTTAGTTGAGCCTGTCGATAGCCTTGTGAAATTCGAACCGAATAATACGCCTAAATTTACGCTGACTCGCGAAAAAAAAGGACGTAAGCTTGACGAGAATGCTTTTTATGCAGATTTATATAAAGAATGGCAAAAAAACAGTCAAGCCGTCATTCGATTGAAATTTACGGAGCTTCGGCCCGACGTTACCGTTGAAGATACGAAAGCTCGAACTTTTATGCGCGGCGGCTTTTTGACCGATTACGCGCGAAGCTCGGAAAACCGCAAAAGCAATATCGCGTTGGCTTTATCTAAAATAAACGGAATTAAAATCCCGAAGAACGCGCAGTTTTCCTTTAACGAAACGGTAGGAAAACGAACTGAGCGGAACGGATTTAAATCGGCTAAAATAATAGTCGACGGAGAATATATAGACGGCGTAGGCGGCGGCGTGTGTCAGGTGTCGACTACGTTGTATAATGCGGCATTATTGTCCGGAATGAATATAGACGAGGTTGGAAGTCACAGTTTGCCGCCGTCATACGTAGAAGCGTCTTTCGATGCGATGGTTAATTCCGGTTCGCGTGATTTGAAATTTACCAACAGAACGGATGGCGACGTATTTATTCGCGCAGTTTGCGACGGAAAAAGAATCACTGTTGAATTTTACGGAGCGAAGAACGAATATAAAATAGTCCGAAAAAGCAAAATTATCAAGACGGACGGCGTTCCCGAAGATAAAATCATAGTCGATTCCGAAGGTAAATATACTTCGGAAGAAATGGAGAGCGGAGAAATGATTCGCATTCGGAGCGGAATTGCCGGGTTCGAAAGCGAAGCGTGTCTTTTGTATTATAAAGACGGTCGTTTGATGAGAGAACGACTTATTCGGAAGGATAAATATCGTTCTGTTCGCGGTATATTGGCAAAAAAACCATAATTCGATCGGGTATCGTATAAAACGCCTTGACAAATCGAAAAAAAAAATATAGAATTTAAACAGACAAATTTTATATACTCATGTCGAGAGGCTTTTATGAATACTAATTTGGTTGGTTCCGTAAATATGTACGGATTATTGATAGGACTCGGTGCGGTCGCATGTATTTTGATCGCGTATTTTATCGCGAAAAAAAGAGGCTATTACGAAGATTTTTTGTTTGAACTCGTGATATGCTGTTTGCCTTTGGGTATAATCGGCGCAAGAACTTATTACATAATTTTCGATTTGATAGAAAAAGGGAATTTCGAATATTGGACGTTTTCGCGAATTATAGGCTTGGAGGGCGGATTAAGCGGTCTTGCCATTTACGGCGGCATAATCGGCGGAGCGGTCGGCGTTGCCTTGCTTTATTTTATAAACAGAACGCTTTATAGAAAAGATCCCGTAAAATATTCTTATCGTAACATGAGTTTCGCTCAGATGGCTGACGTTGCTTTTTGCGTCGTGTTGCTCGGACAGGGCGTCGGAAGATGGGGCAATTTTTTCAATCAGGAAGCTTACGGAAATATTGTGACGAACACTTCTTTACAATGGTTCCCGTATGCCGTGTTTATAGACGCGAAAAACGCGTGGTATCAGGCGACTTTCTTTTACGAATCTGTTTGGGACTTGATTGGTTTTGCATTGATATTGTGGTCGTATACGGGGAAATACAAATCTTTCGACGGTTTTTCTGTTTGTCAATATTTTATATTTTACGGAACGGGCAGAATGATTATCGAAGGTTTCAGATCGGATAGCCTGTGGCTAATTCCGGGACAAATAAGAGTAAGTCAGCTGTTAAGCGGAATTTTGCTTTTTGTCGGAATAGCCTTGGTTTTTTTGCATGTCATATTGGCGAGAAAAAAGAATAAACAACCTTTTATTTACGTTAACGTAGACGATTTGAACGACGATTATTACGGCTTCGATAAGTCCAGAATAGGCAAAGAATCTTTAGAGTCGTTGAAAAAGGTAAAAAAAGAAGAAATTCAGTTCGAGGAAGTTGACGATTCTGACAGGTATTGGGAAATTTCTTCCGACGAAGACGAGCTCGAAGCGTCGAAAGTCGATACGGACGAAAATAATGACAGAGAGGTTGCGGACGATGAACGATAATCAGATTTACGTTAGCCCCAAACAGAGATTGGCAGGGAACGTGTGTGCCGTCGTTATATCGGTTGCCGCGCTTGCCGTTTTGCTATTGAGTTATTACGGAGTATTACCTTTCGATATCGATAAAATAGCCACCGGAACGTTGCTTGCCGCGCTCGGAATCATTTTTATGGTTACGGCATTTATACAGCATAATTCGGTATCTCTTTGGCTATCCGTGGCGTTTATCGTACCTGCGACGATAAGCTTGTTTTGTAAAAACGGAGTCGCCGCTTATTCTGATTTGTACCCGCTTTATATAGCTACGCCGGGATTGGGCTGCGTGGTTTCGATGATAATAAGCAAACAAAGAAAAAGACTGTTCAAAGCCGCTTTGATTTTCTTTGTCGCGGCAGCTATATTTCTTTTGGATGTTTTCGACGTTCTCGGAATAATGTGGACGTTGGCTGTTTTATTCGTATATGTTGTATGTTTGATAACGTACGTTGTAATTTATTTAAAAAGAGGAGATAACAAATGACCAGAAATCTAACGATGTTAACCGATTTATATCAGCTTACAATGATGAACGGTTATTATAAAGAAGGAATTGCCGACAACGAGGCTGTTTTCGATTTGTTTTTTAGACATAAAGGGCAAATCAATTACGCGGTAGCAGCGGGACTTCAACAGGCTATAGAATATGTAAGAGATATTCGCTTTACAGACGAAGATATAGATTATTTAAGAAAAACGGGATTGTTTGACGAAGGATTTCTGAAATATTTGGCGGAATTTAAATTCACGGGCGACATATATGCCGTTCGAGAAGGCGAAATAGTTTTCCCGATGGAACCGATTTTGATAGTTAAAGCTCCGCTTATTCAGGCTCAGTTTGTCGAAACCGCGCTTTTGTGCATAATTAATCATCAAACGCTGATTGCCACGAAAGCGTCGAGAATGACTACTGCTGCGGGAGAGGGCACGATTGTAGAATTCGGATTAAGAAGAGCTCAAGGACCGGACGCAGGTATTTACGGAGCGAGAGCGAGCATGATAGGCGGCGCGATCGGAACGAGTAACGTTCTTGCCGGTCAAAAATTCGGTATTCCGATAAAAGGAACTCATTCGCATAGTTGGGTGCTCAGTTTTCCAAGCGAACTCGAAGCTTTTGAAGCTTTTGCCGACGTTTATCCCGACAGCTGTTTACTTTTGGTAGATACTTACGATACCATTAAGAGCGGTATTCCAAACGCTATAAAGGTTTTCGATAAACTCAAAGCTGCCGGACATAAACCTGTGGGAATTCGACTCGACAGCGGAGATTTGGCGTATTTATCCAAAATAGCCCGTAAAATGCTCGATGAAGCCGGATATCCGGACGCGCTCGTTTTTGCAGGTAACGACGTCGATGAAAACCTGATTACTTCGCTTAATTCTCAAGGCGCAAAAATAGATATGTACGGAATCGGAACCAAGCTTATAACGAGTGAAGATATGCCGTCGCTCGGCGGAGTTTATAAGCTTGCGAGCATCGAACAAAACGGTAAGCATGTTCCCAAACTTAAAAAATCCAATTCGATTGAAAAAATAACCAATCCAGGATTTAAAACTTTGTACAGAATTTACGATAAGCAGTCGGGAAAGGCTTTTGCGGATTTGATCGCGCTTTTCGGCGAAGAAATTCCCAAACCATTGGTTATTACGCATGAAACGGAAAGATGGAAACAGCGCACTTTGGAAGATTACGACATACGCGAGTTGCTCGTGAAGGTAATCGACGGAGGTCGCGTGGTGTACGATTTTCCGTCGCTTGTCGATTGCGCGGCTTATCGTCGCGCAGAACTCGGGGATTTCTGGGACGAATACAAACGTCTTGAGAGTCCTCATATACACAAGGTGGATTTGTCGGACGGATTGTATCGATTAAAACAAAAATTATTGGTGGAAGCTGAAAAATGTTAAAACGCAAAGAAAATACCAAATTCAAAATTGTAAGAAAAGGTTACGATGCGAAAGAAGTAGATTCGTTTTTATTGAAGACCGAAAAGGAGCAGGCGGCGGCGATTGCTTCGCAGAAGAAGATTATCGACGAAATGTCCGAAAAACTCGAAAAACAGCGTCTGAAAATAGAAGAATATGAAAACAAGGCGAAAAAAATAAGCGACGCTATTATGAATGCCGTTGCAAAAGCCGACGAGATAGAAAGACTTTCGGCGTTTAAATATACGCAGGAAATGGAGCAGTTAAAAACCTTTCACGCACGTTGGCTGACATATTATGCCAAGCTTATAAAAAAATATCCGCTTACCGAGGATTTGGAAGCGGTACGTTCGTTTAACGATAAAGTGAACAGAATATTGGGAGATTCCGATAAAGACGAATCGGCTTCCGTTCGGTTCCGCGAAGAGTTTACCAAGCTGATAAAACAGAATGGAGCGTTGGATGAAGATGGCGACGACGATATTCCGTCTTTTGCTCCGGCGACCTTTTTGAAATTACCCGAAGACGGTAAAAACGAGGTCGGTGCTACCGTAAAACAAAATACCGTACCCGACGTTGCCGACGGTAGCGGTTTCAGTTTCGAGGAAGCTCTTAATCCCAAACAAAGCTTGGAGGAAATAATGGCGGATCTCGGTTTACTGATGGACGGAGCGGATGAGCTCAGTAAAGATTAAATTTATTTAAAAATCAATAAAAAACATCGAAAAACGCGAGGTTTTGCTTGACAATGCCTTGCGTTTTATTATATAATGATACTTGAGCCGTATAGTGAAGGTTTCTAAAATCGTAAAATCGATTGCCTTGCCTAACGGAGACATCATTGAGGAGGTGCTAAAATGTACGCAGTAATTTTGACAGGCGGAAAGCAGTATAAGGTTCAACCCGGCGACATCGTCAACGTAGAAAAGCTCGAAGCGGAGGCAGGCGATACGGTTGTTCTCGACGTTCTTATGACGGTAGAAGGTGACACCGTGGTTGCAGGCAAAGACGTAACCGCAAAGGCTACTTGCAAAGTTCTCGGTCAGGGAAAAGCGAAGAAAATTGTCGTTTACAAATACAAAGCCAAGAAGAACGAACGTAAAAAGCAAGGTCACAGACAGCCGTTTACCCGTATTCAGATTGAAACGATCGGTTAATGACTAAGGTAGAAATCACAAGGAAAGACGGAAGCATAATTTACGTAAAAGCTTTCGGGCATGCGGAATATTCGAAGTCGGGAGACGACATCGTGTGTGCGGCGCTTTCGTCGATAATTCAAACGGCGGTTTTGGGCTTGTGCAAAGTTGCTAAAATAGATTGCAAATATTGCATAAACGATATTTCGGGCTGTTTGGAACTTGAGATTCCGGAACTTGGCAAAGAGGATAGGCACAATGCGGATTTGATTCTCGAGACCATGTTGTGCGGAATAGCCGATTTACATGAAGGCTATTCGAGGTATATTAAATTGGAGGTAAAATAATGTTTATTAATATTCAATTATTTGCTCATAAAAAAGGCGGCGGATCTACTAAAAACGGTAGAGATTCGCATGCTCAACGTCTTGGCGTAAAACGCAGCGACGGACAATTTGTTCTTGCTGGCAACATTCTTGTTCGTCAGAGAGGAACGTCGGTTCATCCCGGTAAAAACGTTGGAATCGGAAGCGACGATACGCTTTTTGCTTTGAAGGACGGCGTTGTTAAGTTTGAACGCAGAGCAGGTAAAAAACAGGTAAGCATCTTGGAATTGGAAGCTGCCGCAGAATAAATTTATCTGAAATTAAAAGGACGCTTACTTTGATGAAGCGTTCTTTTTTTGCGTTTTCAAGTCAATGTGTAATAATCGATTAATCGAACAAAAAAATTCCGAATACGTTCGTGATCGATTGTTGCCGAAAATGCAATTGTGACGGATGTATACGGAGAATGTGAAATGAAAAAAACGTATTCAAGTGAATATTTTTCGCCGAAAGATACTTTAACGTGCGGACAGGTGTTTCGTTATAAACTAAAAAACGACGGTGTTTTTGAAGTCATTTCCAAAGATAAACGGTGTTTTCTTAGCTCGGAATCAAATAAAACCATTCTTGAATGTGACGCCGCCGATTTAGATTATTTCGAAAACTATTTTGATTTAAATCGTGATTATGAAGCGATAGTGCGGCGGCTTTCCGGCTTTCCGGAACTTTCGGATTGCGTAGAATACGGCAAAGGCATACGAATTTTGCGTCAGGATTTTGAGGAAACGGTATTTTCTTTCATTATTTCCGCAAACAATAATATAAAAAGAATTCAAAATATAATAGAAAGACTTTCCACGGCATGCGGTAAAAATATGGGCGATTACTATGCTTTTCCGACCGCGAGCGAGTTGCAATTTTTGTCTGTTCGGCAATTGCGTGATTTCGGGTTGGGTTACCGGGCTGAGTATATTTACGACACGTCAAGAGTTTTTCCTGCAGTCAAGCAATCTTTTCGAACATTATTCGACGATGACGACGTTATGAAAAATTTGCTGAAACTGAAGGGCGTAGGCCCTAAAGTTGCAAATTGCATAATGCTTTTCGGTTTGTCGTTGACATCGTCGTATCCTGTCGATACTTGGATATTTAAGTCCAATCGCACCGACGAGCTGGATACTCCGCAAAAAGTAAGTCGATTCTATCGAATACGCTACGGAGAATATGCCGGATTTGCTCAGCAATACATATTTCATTACGCTCGTAACGGAAAAAACAGTCTTGCTTTGCTTCAAGAACGGACTGAAAACGGAGGCGTATAATGTTTTTGCACTTCGAAAACGACGCGGAAAGAAGAAAATACGGAGGTTCTGCATTTATTGAAATTCAGTATTGCGAGTTGCCTGCGAATATTTCTTCAGAAAAAGACGCTTGCGCAAAAGATCTAAGCCATTGGAACGATAAATCTTTGTATGTGCATATGGACGATATGAATGATTTTTATTCTGATTATTCGGCGATATTTTTCAATATTGATTTGTACGGAATAAATTATTATTCGCCTGTTCTGATAGAACAAATAAAAACAAAAATCGAAAAAATTAAGCCTCGCGATTACAAAAAACTATTGCGATGGTTGCAAAACGCGGCATCATATAACGGAATATTGATTTTAGGTATATAAAGTAAAAAGATTCGAGTGGAAGAGAAAATTTATTCTATATGACGTTATTCATATTAAGTATGTCGAGAGCTTTAAGCGATGTCGAATGTTTTTGAAAAAAAGCAACCGCAAATTTTTTTGTTTCCGAAGAATTTTTTCTCGTTGAACCAACGGGCGTATTGTGACGAATAACGAATAACAAAACGCCGCGATGTAATTTTGCTATGCACCCCAAAAGTTTGCTACTTTTAGAGTGCATTTCATTTTTATATCGCAGCGTTTTTTTGATTATATCTTTTCTAATTTATAGCCGTCTTTAGAGTCGAGAACGGAATAACCTTTTTCGGTCAACAAATTGCGCAAACGATCGGATTCTGCCCAATTTTTTTCTTTGCGCGCGAGCAGTCTTTCTTCCGCAATTGCACGTATGTCGTCTGGAACTTCGATTTCCGCTTTTTCTTCCGGTTTGGCTTTTTCAAGGCTTAACCCCAAAACTTTGTCGAATTCAAGCGCGAGATTGTAAATATCTTTTGACGCAGGTTCTTTTATCATGGTCCACAACACGCCCATTGCGAGAGGGATATTAACGTCATCGTTAATCGCGTTTATAAAATTATTTTTATAAATATCTATTTTATTTTGCTCGGTTGCGTTTTTGCCGATCTTGTGCTGATACAGAGCGGAGAGCAGATGGTGGTAAGCCGTTTGAGCGGCATCCATTGCCTCGAACGTGAAATTAAGTTTTTTGCGGTAGTGCGTGTTAAGGCAAAAATAGCGGAAAGAGAGCGGCTCGTAACCCATTTCGGATAATTGAGCGACTGTGTAGGTATTGCCTAACGATTTGCTCATTTTTCCACCGTTTACTTGCATGAATTCGCCGTGCATCCAGGTGTTTACCGTTTTGTGTCCTTCCAATGCCTCCGATTGAGCGATTTCGTTTTCATGATGAACGGGTATATGATCGACTCCGCCGGTGTGAATATCCAGCACTTCGCCTAGGTATTTTCTGCTCATTGTGGAACATTCTATGTGCCAACCCGGGTAACCCATTCCCCAAGGCGATTGCCATTGCATAATATGTTCGGGCGTAGCTTTTTTCCAAAGCGCGAAATCTGCCGGGTGACGTTTTTCGGTATTGACTTCCACTCTTGCGCCTGCGATTTGGTCGTCGAGTGAAAGCCTCGATAATTTTCCGTATTCGGGAAATTTAGCGATGTCGAAATAAATTCCGTCGCTCGTTTCGTAACCGTAACCGAGTTCGACGAGTTTTTGAACGTAAGCTATCATATCTTCGATGTGATCGGTAGCTTTTGCGATTATTTCCGGCTTGCCGATGTTCAAAAGAGCAATGTCTTTCATGAAAACGTCTGTATAATATTCGGCTATTTCCCAGGGTGACTTTTTTTGTTCGCGGCTGGCTTTTTGCATTTTGTCTTCGCCCTCGTCGCCGTCGGACAGCAAATGCCCTACGTCGGTTATATTCATCACGCCTTTGATTTTGTAACCGTTATAACGCAAAGTTCGACGAACTTCGTCCATAAAAACGTATGTGCGCAAATTGCCTATATGCGCGTAATTATAGACTGTCGGTCCGCACGAATACATCGTAACCGTTTTTCCGATAGGTTGGAATTCTTCTTTTTGTCTTGTCAATGTGTTGTAAAATTTCAACATAGCCTTTCCTCTTTTAGCGGAATTTTATTCCGAAAGTTTTTGTATTTGTTTTTTTAGTTTTTCTATCTCGTCGCCGAGTCGGGCGAGTTCGTCTTTAACGGGATCCGGTAACGCTTGATCGAGATCGTCTATGCGTTCTCCTTTGATTCGGACTACTCTGCCCGGTACGCCTACTACGGTTGCGTTTGCCGGAACTTCTTTCAATACTATCGAACCGGCGCCTATTTTAGCGTTCTGTCCCACGGTAAACGGTCCCAATATTTTAGCGCCGGCGCTGACCATTACGCCGTCCTCGAGCGTAGGATGCCGCTTGCCTTTGTCTTTGCCCGTTCCTCCCAACGTAACGCCTTGGTAAAGAGTGACGTTATTCCCGATTACGGTCGTTTCGCCGATAACGACGCCCATGCCATGATCGATAAACAGACCTTCGCCTATTTGCGCGGCGGGATGAATTTCTATTCCCGTCAAAAATTTTGCGATCTGGCTGATTATTCGCGCCGTGAGTTTGTAGTTATGCAAGTACATGAAATGCGCGAATCGATAAAACATAATCGCGTGAAAACCGCTGTACGTCAAAAACACTTCCAAACGATTCCTTGCGGCGGGATCGTGTTTTAATATTGAATTCAGTTCTTTTTTTAACGATTCTAACATAAAGCTCCGCCGTTTTATATGCTGACGTAAGAAAACGTGTCGAGTACCTGATCGATTTTTTCGATTGCTTGAGCGTATTCTTTTTCATCCGCGAATATGTTTTTGAAATTGCTTTCGATAATTTCAAGACAGCTGTTAAGATATTTTTTACCTTTTGCGGTAAGAGTGTAAGATATTTCTCTTTTATCTCGCAAACCGCGATGTCGAACGATAAGTCCGTCCGCGATCAGACTTTTTGCGATGAGAGCCAAATTTGTTTTAGCTATACACAGCATTAAAGTGATTTCTTTGGGATTGCAGTTTTTGCTTATAAGATACAATATCTTGGTTTTAAGACTGAGCGTGCTTTTTTTGTTATTGTCGGTATTTTCGCACATGCAGGCTCTTCGAGTCGCTATGCGCAGTTCGATGATTTTGTCAGCAAGTAACTTCATTAAAAAAGCGCCTCCGTGTTTGTTTAATATTTTATCATAACTTTTTTGCATTGTCAAATAAAACGTGTCGAATGATTTATTTTATGTGTCATTTCGTTGACTTTTTTATCGGTTTGATGTATACTGAACATGTGCGGATCGAATCTATTCCGAAAAAGAATTTTTCGGTCGTTTTGCGACGATGCCGTTTATGTTTTATATTATGACGGTTAAAACGCGAAATTACGCAAAAATATTCAAGTTTTTGAGGAGATGTAAAAAAATGTCGGAGTTTTATACTGTCGATATTGCCGGAAGAAAGGAAGATCTCCCGGTAATAGAATTGAAGCCGGGTTTGAGTATAGCTTTTTTCAATCTTCACGGGAATCAGGAGCTTACCGAGTATTGTGGAAAAAAAATAGCCGAATTGTTGAAAGACGAAGCTCCCGATGTTCTTATTACGGCAGAAAGCAAGGGGTTGCAGTTGACGCACGTAGTAGCTCGCGAGTTGAATCATCGTTTTTATGCCGTAGCGAGAAAAAGCGTTAAGCTTTACATGAAAGACGGCATAAGCGCAACGGTTCAATCGATTACCACGGGTGGAGAACAAACTCTTTATTTGTCGGCACACGATGCGGCGTTACTTAAAGACAAAAAGGTCGCGATTGTGGACGACGTCGTTTCTACGGGCGGTTCTTTACACGGTTTGGAAGCTCTTATCGAAAAGGCGGGCGGCAAAGTCGTTGCAAGAGCGTGCGTTCTTGCTGAAGGCGAGGCTGCAGACAGACCTGATGTCAAATATCTCGGCGTAATTCCGTTGCTTTAATAAATATATTCTTACAAATGAAAAGATGGATCGTAATGATTACGGTCCATTTTGTTTTTATTTATAATTATTTATAACTTTATACGAAAAAATCATTATTCAATCACAAGAATCTGTTAAAATAATACAAAAAAAGAGGTGTGGTATATGTTGCAACTAAAAAAAATCACGAAAGATTATATCGCGGGCACGAATACCGTCAAAGCGCTTAAAGGAATCGATCTCGAATTCAGAAAAAACGAATTCGTATCGGTGTTAGGCCCGTCCGGATGCGGAAAAACCACTATGCTTAATATTATAGGCGGTTTGGATAAATACACGGACGGAGATTTATTGATAAACGGCGTGTCGACGAAACAATTCGGCGATCGAGATTGGGATACATATCGAAATCATTCGGTTGGTTTTGTTTTTCAAAGTTATAATCTTATTCCTCACCAAACGGTTTTGGGCAATGTTGAGTTGGCGTTGACGTTATCGGGCGTTGCAAAAAAAGAAAAAAGAGAACGTGCGGTTAAAGCATTGCAAAGAGTCGGCTTGGGCGAACAGATAAACAAATTGCCGAATCAGCTTTCCGGCGGACAAATGCAGAGAGTGGCTATCGCTCGCGCGCTTGTGAACGACCCCGAAATTATTCTTGCAGACGAGCCGACGGGCGCTTTAGATAGTGAAACCAGCGTGCAAGTAATGAATCTGTTGAAGGAAATTTCAAGCGATAAGCTCGTCATTATGGTTACTCATAATCCAGAATTGGCGGAAAAGTATTCGACTCGAATAATTCGCTTACTCGACGGAGAAGTTACCGAAGACAGCTGTCCTTACATCGCAAAAAAGGAAGAACTCAACGGTAAAAAGCCGGATAAAAAATCCGGAATGTCGATATTTACCGCTTTTTCCTTATCGCTTAAAAATTTATTCACGAAAAAAGCAAGGACATTTTTGACGGCTTTTGCCGGAAGCATAGGAATTATCGGCATCGCGTTGATTTTATCTCTTTCCTCCGGTTTTCAAAATTATATTTACGGCGTTCAGCAAGATACTTTGTCAAATTATCCGTTGACCATCAATACCACCAACGTCGACATGTCTTCTTTTTTGGAATCGGCTTCTCCCGATACCGGTAAGCTAGAATATCCCGAATCAAACGTCATAGAATCGAATAATTTACTTGGTGGAATGTTTTCGTCAATAGAAAACGGCGTTACGTCCAACGATTTGAAATCGTTTAAAGAATATCTTGACGCAAATCTCGATGAAACGAAGGTTTCGGCGGTTAAATATACTTACGATTTCGATTATCATATTTACGACGATAACGGAAATAAGCTTAATCCGTACGAAATGCCACCGCTGTTAAAGACCATGATGGGTTCTAATACCATGTACGAAACAATGATGAAAAACGTTAAAACATGGAGCGAGCTTATCGACAATCAAACGTTGATTCAATCTCAGTACGATCTTTTGGCGGGAAAATGGGCGGCAGAAGCAAACGAATTGATCGTAGTCGTGGACAAATACAATAGTATTCCCGATTATAATTTGTATCAAATGGGTTTTAAAAGCGAAAACGAGCTGATTTTATCCGTTCTCGAAATGGTGGCTCGCAATCAAAATCCCGATTTGACTGAAGAAGAGATTCGTAATAAGGCTTTGGAAATGATGAAAGCTTACGGAATAGAATATAAACAATCTTCGGACGAATTTACCTTTGACGACGTGTTGAATAAAAAATACAAGATTTTGCTTGAAAGCGATTATTTTATCGAAAAAATCAACGACGACGGTATTAAATACTACGAATATAACGAGAACGCGAGCGAAACGGTAATAAATTCCGGTTACGAACTTAAAATCGTCGGAATAGTAAGACTTAAAGAAAACGTTAAAACGGGAGCGATTACTTCGCCTATCGCTTATACGTCTAAACTTACAGATTATATAATAGACGCAACGGCGTCTTCTTCGCCCGTCGTTTATCAACGCGATAATCAAGATATAGACGCGACTACCGGATATGTTTTTAAGGACGGCAGAACGATAGAATCGGTATATTCGGAGATGGGCGTCGCGGATAAAACCGTTCCTTACAGTATTTCGATTTATCCTACGAGTTTCGAGAACAAAGATTACGTAATCGATTTGATTAACAAATACAACGAAGGAAAAATTGCCGACGAACAAATAAGTTATACCGATTATATCGGCGTAATGATGGCATCTATTACGGTTATAATAAATGCGATAACCACCGTGCTTATCGCGTTTGTGTCCATTTCGCTTGTCGTATCTTCTATTATGATAGGAATAATTACTTATATATCTGTATTGGAGAGAACAAAAGAAATAGGCGTTCTGCGAGCTATGGGGGCAAGCAAAAGAGACGTGTCGCGCGTATTTAACGCCGAAACCGTATTGGTAGGATTGTTTGCCGGCTTAATCGGTATAGGCGTTACGGTATTGTTTAACGTTGCGATAATAAATCCGATAATAGCAGCGTTTACAGGAATAAACAACGTTGCGACGTTGCCGTGGATCGGCGGGTTGTCGCTCACATTGATAAGCGTGGCTTTGACTCTTATTGCCGGGCTTATCCCGTCCGGATTTGCCGCGAGAAAAGATCCAGTCGTCGCGTTAAGAAGCGAATAATTTTTTACTCGGAGTCGTATAACATGCGGCTCCCTTGCTTTTTAAACGCATGACCGCGCGTCGCAACAAGAAAACTTGACGAAATAATCTTTTTGTGATAAAATTGCTTTTGAAATACGTTTGTTTTTCGAGCGTTTGCGATATTTTTGAGCATGAATTAATGACGCAAAAAACAATGCGTTGTTTTAAATATTAACGCGGTAGGAATTTTATGTCGGATAAAAAAACAAAAAACGTTCTTGTGGTGGGCGCATGCGGCGGAATGGGAGCCGCTACGTGTAACAAACTGATCGAAAGCGGATTTAACGTTTTCGGAATCGATTGCAAAGACTGTTGCGATAATCTGTCGGTTCATTACGTAAAAGCCGACGTTTCCGACATCCACAGCATATTATCTGCATATGCACAAATAAGTTCGTTAATCGATTGTCTGTATGCTGTGATATATATGGCAGGAATTTACATGATGGATTCCTTACTTGAAATAAGCGATGAGCGCATTAAACGCATTTTTGACGTGAATTTTTTCGGTGTTTATCTGATTAATAAAACGTTTTTGCCACTTTTGGAAAAGGGCGGAAGAATAATCGTTACGTCAAGCGAATTGGCGCCGCTCGATCCGTTGCCTTTTAACGGGTTGTATTCCGTTACAAAAGCCGCGTTGGAAAAATATGCATTTTCGTTGAGAATGGAAGCGAACGTGTTGGGATTTAAAGTGTCGGTAATAAGACCGGGAGCGGTTAAAACGAAACTATTGGACCAATCGGTTTCGCAGTTGGACGCTTTTTGCGAGAATACCGAATTATACTGCGCGTCTTCGAAAAAGTTTCGAAAAATAGTTAACGGAGTGGAGAGTAAGGCGGTCGAACCTGAAAAAATAGCCCAAAAGGCGCTATGCGCGTTAAAAGCGAAAAAACCGAAATATGTTTATAATTTAAATCGAAATTTTTTGTTGCGATTGCTTAATTTTTTGCCGGATAAATTGCAAGTCGCGATTATAGGAAAATTACTGGCAGAGTAAACGCACAATTTTGTTCGTATGGTATTGACAGCTTTCGAATTGACGTTCGAGAGCTTTTTTTATAAACCGAACGTAATTCGAAAATAAACGAGTTGGAAACGGTCGGTTTTGAAAGAATATAACGAGTTTTATGTATTTGCGCCAATAAAAAATAAACGCAGACGAAAGAGCCTTTCGAAAGCGTTTATGTCGATTCTTTTTCGACATCAAAAACGTTTAGTGTTTTGTGTTAAAAATAATTACCGATACATAAAAATAAAACTTATCCAATACATGGTTTGCATTGTTACGCGGTTATAGTCATTAGTCGTATGGCTAAGAATATGAGCATTTTTTGAACAGTGCGGACGATATAAAAATAAATCTCTTGACGGGTTCAAGATAAATCTGTAAATATTCGATATCCATAAAAAAAGAAACATACTCACCGGGACAACTCGGTGAGTATGTTTCGCAAATATGTTTATAGCCGATTTTATAAATGAAACAATATTAATACGCTTTGCCGAAAAGAATACGTTTTTTGGCAGGTTTACCGCAGATAACGCATTTGTCGCCGATCGGGGTTTGGTCGAACGGCATATTTCTTGTCGTGATTTGCAGTTCGTCTTTGATTTTATCTTCGCATTCTCTGCAACCGCACCACATGCCTTCCGCAAAACATTTGTCGTCGATTGCCTTTTTTAATTCGTTCATGTCGGAAACTTGCTTAATATGTTCGTTTCTGTGCTTTAACGCTTTTTCGTACATATTATTGTGAATATCCGCCAATATTTCGGGAATTTGTTGAGCGACGTCGTCCAACGCGAGCGTAAATTTTTCTCCGATTTTATCTCGACGCGAATATACGACCGTTTTGTTTTCTATATCTCTCGGTCCTATTTCGATACGAAGAGGAACGCCCTTCATTTCGTATTCGTTGAATTTCCAGCCGGGAGTATTTTCCGAGTCGTCGATTTTGACTCTGATACCGGCATTTTTGATGCGTTCGTAGAGCTTGTTTGCTTCGTCTAAAACGCCTTCTTTGTGCATTGCGACAGGAATTATTACCGCTTGGACGGGAGCGACGTAGGGGGGCAAGCACAAACCGCGTTGATCGCCGTGAACCATGACTATAGCGCCGATGAGTCTCGTCGAAACGCCCCAAGACGTCTGATACGGATATTTCAAAGTTCCGTCGCTATCGAGATATTTAATGTCGAACGCTTCTGCAAAATTATTTCCGAAATAATGAGAAGTACCCGATTGCAAGCTTTTTCCGTCGTGCATCATAGCTTCGATGGAGTAGGTTTCTTTTGCACCGGCAAATTTTTCTTTTTCGGATTTTCTGCCTACGAGCATGGGAATAGCAAGCACGTTTTTTGCGAACTCTGCATAAACGTTAAGCATTTTAAGCGTTTCTTCGCGAGCTTCTTCTTCCGTGCGATGGAGAGTATGTCCTTCCTGCCACAAAAATTCTGAGGTACGCAAAAACGGTCTTGTCGTTTTTTCCCATCTAACGACGTTTGCCCATTGATTGATAAGAACGGGTAGATCGCGGTACGACTGCACCCATTTTTTATACATCTCGCAGATAATGGTTTCGCTCGTCGGTCTTACGACTAATTTTTCGGGAAGTTCTTCTTTGCCGACGTGAGTGACCAGAGCGGCTTCTGGCGCAAAACCTTCGACGTGTTCAGCTTCTTTGACGAGATAACTGTACGGAATGAAAAGCGGGAAATATGCATTTTCGTGTCCCGTTTGCTTGAATCTCGCGTCAAGTTCGCGTTGAATGTTTTCCCAAATCGCATAGCCGTACGGTCTTATGACCATAGTGCCTTTGACCGGACCGTAATCTACCATTTGAGTTTTGATTACGACGTCCGTATACCATTGCGGAAAATCGTTTTCGAAGTCGGCGATTTCTTTTACGAATTGAGTGTTTTTTGCCATAATAATCTCCAAAAAAGTAAACTGTATTTTTAACGTTTGCGTCAAACGTTTTGTGTTTTTTCGTAAACGTAATATCTTGCAAACATATCTCGCGTATTATGCGAGGATCGGGCGACAAATTCGAACCCATGCTCGATTAATTATAAACCAAAAGAGAGTTAAAGTCAATCAAAATAGCTTAAAGCTTGCATTTTTACTATAAATCGGAATACGTTTCTTTTTATAACCTCTATAAACTTGACTATTTTTCTTAGTTGTAGTAAAATAATTAGGATAACGAAAAAGAGGAATTACCATGGACAAAGATTTGATTTTATTTACAAGCGAAAGCGTAACCGAAGGTCATCCAGATAAGATATGCGATCTTATAGCGGACAGTATTTTGGACGAGGCGTTAAAAAACGCTCCCGATTCTCATATAGCGTGCGAAGTTTGTTGCACGACCGGTATGGTGTTGGTTATGGGGGAGTTTACGACTGCGGAATACATCGACATTCCGGCGGTTGCTCGCAGAGTAATAAAAGATATAGGATATACCGACGCGGAGTTCGGTTTCGATTGCAAAACATGCGCGGTGTTAACCGCTATCGACGAGCAGTCTTCCGATATAGCGATGGGCGTTAATAACGCTCTCGAAGTAAGAGAAGGCGAAAACGATATAGCAAACGTCATAGGCGCCGGCGATCAGGGAATGATGTTTGGCTTCGCGTGTCGCGAAACGGAAGAACTTATGCCGCTTCCGATCACTCTCGCACATGCTTTGACTCGCAGACTTACGGAAGTCAGAAAAACGGGAGAGGTGGATTATTTGCGCCCGGACGGAAAAGCGCAGGTGACCGTCGCCTACGAAAACGGAAAGCCGCTTTTTGTGGATACCGTAGTCGTTTCGACGCAGCATAATCCCGGCATAAACCGTGCCGTACTTGAAAGCGATATTATCGAAAAAGTAATAAAGAAAGTTATTCCGGCAGCTCTTTTTTCCGAAAAAACGAAATTTTATATAAATCCGACGGGAAATTTCGTTATAGGCGGGCCGCAGGGCGACAGCGGCGTAACGGGCAGAAAAATAATAGTCGATACTTACGGTGGAATGTGTCCTCACGGCGGCGGAGCATTTTCTGGCAAAGATCCGACCAAAGTGGACAGATCGGCGTGTTATTACGCAAGATACGTTTGCAAAAATTTAGTTGCGGCAGGCGTAGCCGATAAATTGCAATTGCAAGTTGCGTACGCGATAGGAAAAGCAAAACCAGTTTCGGTTAACGTCGAAACGTTCGGAACGTCTCGTTTTACGAATAAAGAAATTTTGGACGTGGTAGAACGCGTGTTCGATTTCAGACCGTACAACATAATAAAAAATCTCGGACTCAAAAATCCGATTTATGCGAAAACGACCAATTACGGTCATTTCGGAAAACCCGATTTGCCTTGGGAACAAACGGATAAAGTTCTGCAAATTAAGGAAATACTCGATATATAATGAAAATCAAGGGCGACATAGTCGACGTAATATTCAGAAACGACGAAAACGGATATACCGTAGCGGTTCTCGACGTTGAGGGAGATCCCGTTGTTTGCGCCGGACTTTTTCCCTCCGCGATCGAAGGACAAACAGTCGCCGCGGAGGGCGAATTCGTTGTTCATCCCAAATTCGGAAAACAATTTAAGACGACGTCCGTAACCGAAGTTAAACCGGATACGGAAGACGGTATCGTAAGATATTTGGGCAGCGGAATAATAAAAGGCGTCGGTCCGGTTTTGGCAATGCGTATCGTAGGCAAATTCGGATTAAAAACTTTCGACGTGATAGAATATACTCCGCATCTGTTGTCTACCGTGACGGGAATAAGTAAACGCAAAGCAGTCGAAATAAGCGAATCTTACGGTAAGATAAAAATAATGCAGGACGCCGTCATGTTTTTGCAGAGTTACGGACTTACGTTGAATACCGCTCTTAAAATTTTTTCGGTATACGGAAAGGAAACGGTTAGCGCGGTAAGCAAAAATCCGTATTCTCTTATAGAAGATATAGACGGAATCGGTTTTTACAGCGCGGATAAAATAGCTCAGAGCATGGGCGTCGAGAAAAACGGAAAATTTCGTATTCGAGCAGGCGTGATTTTTACGCTGAAAGAGGGCGCTCGCGTCGGCGGAAATACTTACTTGCCTAAAAATAAGCTTATAGAACAGGTCGGCCGATTGCTTGCGATAGACGAAATTTATATTTCGGACGTCATAGACGATCTTATTTCAGAACGAAAGGCGCGTTCTTTCGATTTCGAAGAACCTTCCGTGATGCTTACAGACATGTTTCGTGTAGAAAAAGGCGTGGCGACTGCGCTTGTTAAATTGTTGAATTACGCCGATAAACTCGAATACGATTGTTCTGACGAAATAGCCGTGTACGAACGTTTGCACGAAATTAGCTTTCACGAGAATCAAAAAAAAGCGATTTCTCTTGCGATAAACAGCGGAGCTGTTCTTATTACGGGCGGTCCCGGAACGGGTAAGACTACCATAATCAAGTGCATACTTTCTATTCTCGACAATATGAACATGACTGCTTCGTTGATGGCTCCCACGGGAAGAGCCGCCAAGCGTATGAGTGAAGCGACGGGGCGTGATGCAAGCACCATTCATCGCGCTCTCGGCATAGGAAAAGAAACATATTCTTCCGAATGCGAACCGCTTATTTCGGACGTGATAATCGTAGACGAGTTTTCGATGGTGGATGTGTTTTTGATGCGATCGTTGCTCGATAAAATTCGCCCCGGAACGCGACTTGTGCTTGTGGGCGATAAAGATCAGCTTCCGAGCGTAGGCGCAGGTAACGTGCTCGCCGATATAAAAAGCAGCGGACTTGTTCCGACTATAGAACTCGATTGCATATATCGACAAGCTATGGAAAGTTTGATAGTAACCAACGCTCATGCGATAAATCGCGGAGACATGCCCGTTCTTAATGAAAAAAACAAAGATTTTTTCTTTATGAAAGCTTCTTCCCCGGAACTTATCGCAGAAAAGACGATAGATACGGTAACGAGGCGTTTACCTGCTTATTTGGGCGTAAAAGCGGATAAAATTCAAGTTTTATGCCCATTAAAAAACGGTTTTGCGGGTGTGATAAACATAAACAATCTGTTACAAAAAAGCTTGAACGGTGACGCTCGCGAATCGATAAAGTCGGACGAGTATTCGTATTCGGTCGGCGATAAAATTATTCATACCGTCAATAATTACGATTTGGAATGGACTATGACGAATGGTTATCAAGTGACTACGGGCAAAGGAGTGTTTAACGGAGATATAGGTTACGTTGCCGAAATAAATGCGTCGCGACGCGAATTGACAGCAGAATTCGAGGATGGTCGTAAGGTGGTTTATACAAGCGATTTGATTCAGGAATTGCAACTTGCATATGCGATAACCGTTCATAAGAGTCAGGGTAGCGAGTTCGACGCCGTAGTAATACCGATAGTTGCCGGCGCGCCTATTATTCTGACTCGAAATTTACTGTATACCGCGATAACGCGTGCAAAAAAACTCGTGGTGTTGATAGGCGAAGAATTTAACGTTAAAAAAATGGTTAAGAACGATTACGTTGCAAAACGTTATTCCGCGCTTAAGCATTTTATGAACGACGCAGAATACGAATTTAAGACTTTATTCGGTCCGGAGGAGTAGAATAGTGAATGAACCCGATAAAATAGAAAAAAAACTGTTTGTAATCACGGCGGTATTGCTAACCATTTTCGGTGCGATAATCGGATTATACGTAGCCGAATTTTTAGGCTCGTATTTCGTCGACGCAACGCAATTTCAGCTGACGGTAAGTTGTATAATAACGTCGGCGATTTTTGCATTCGTAATGTTGTCGTTAAGTAAGCCGTTGTGCGGTTTGTTTAAGAAAATATTGGAAAAGGTACAGAATTATTTGTTATCGTACCCGTCATATAAAGGAATGAATTTTATTTTCGGATTAATATTGGGAATATCGGTCGCGATATTGACGAGTTCGGTGCTTACGGTATTCGCGCCCGAACTTCAAGGTTCGGTTCATTTCGTCATAGTTACGCTTTCTTTCTGTTTGGTGTCTTATGTTTCGGCATATGTTTTTAACAGAATTTTAGGAAACGCTCATTCGCCCTCTAAATTCGAAAGAGGTTATGTTATCGCTTCGTCGGCATTTAACGATGACAGAATAGTTTTGATAACGCCAAAACTCATAGGTAAAATCGCCATCATGGACGTAACCGCAGAAAAACTTACAAACGCTCTTGCCGACGCGCAAATAGCCGGAGAGGACATCGGAGAGCTTAAGAGAGCTTTCGATAACTATAACCGATTGAAAAATCTTACGGAAGTAAAATTCGCTTACGGTGACGCTCGTAAAAGCGAAACCGAAAATATCGTGGAGCTTGCTATGAAACAGCGTCTTAAAATAATAGCGGAGGACAGATTGGAATTGTTTGACGACGATTCTCTCGACGTTTTATATCTCTCGGAGATTTAAAAGCAAAAAAGCTGATAAAAACGGTATAAGTGATTGACTTTTATTGCAATAAACATTAAAATATAGTATATGATTACGGTTAAGAAAGTATTTGAAAAAGACGGCAAAAGCGTGTTTCAGGCATACGATAAGAACGTTATCGGCGAAGTGATAGCGGAACGCAATAAAATTGTGAGCGAACAGATGGCTTCGCAGAATTCCGCGATTTACCGCGATTTTATGTTGCGGTCGGTCGTTTTTTTGCTGAGCGAAGAATTCGACGAAGTAATAATCGGTTATAAAGACGATTATTATAAAACTTTGGGGTTTGTCGAATACGAAAACGGTATGAAACAGAAATCGGAAAGCATAGTGTTTCCGTCGGCTTGTTGCGGACATTGAAAAAAGGAGTGAGAACACATGGGTAATTTTATTGAAGAGATAATAGAAAAAGATTTGAACGACGGTAACGTAAAAAGCGTAATAACGCGTTTTCCTCCCGAGCCTAACGGCTATTTGCATATCGGTCATGCCAAGTCGATTTGTTTAAATTATTACGGAACGGCGGTAAAATACGGCGGTAAATGCAATCTCAGATTCGACGATACCAATCCCGTCAAAGAAGACGACGAATTCGTTAATTCGATAATCGACGACGTTAAATGGCTCGGTTGGAAAGGAGACGTTTATTTCGCTTCCGATTATTTCGGAACGATGTACGAGTGCGCGGTTAAGCTTATTAAAAAGGATAAAGCTTACGTGGATGACGTCACGCCAGAACAAATGAAGGAAATGAGAGGAACACTTACTCGTCCCGGCGTAGAAAGCGCTAATCGAAACAGACCGATAGAAGAAAGTCTTGCACTTTTCGAAGACATGAAAAACGGTTTGATTGCGGACGGAGCTTTGGTTTTGCGTGCAAAAATAGATATGGCGTCGCCCAACATCAACATGCGCGATCCTATTATTTACCGCGTTCTCAAAGCTACGCATCACAGACAGGGCGATAAATGGTGTATTTATCCAATGTATGATTTTGCTCATCCTATAGAAGACGCGGTAGAAGGAATAACTCATTCGATTTGTACGCTCGAATTCGAAGATCATAGACCTCTTTACGATTGGGTTCTTCGAGAGTGTGAATTCGAAAATCCGCCTCATCAATATGAGTTTGCTCGTTTGAATATAGAAAGGACGATTATGAGCAAGCGTTATCTCAAAAAACTTGTGGACGACGGCGTGGTAGACGGTTGGGACGATCCGCGTATGCCGACGATAGCCGGATTGCGCAGAAGAGGTTATACGCCGACCGCGTTAAAAGAATTTTGCGAAAGAATAGGCGTTGCGAAAGCTAACAGCGAAGTTGAAGCGGGACAGCTCGAAAGCTGTATTCGCGACGAATTGAATATTACGGCGGAACGTGCCATGGCGGTGCTTGAACCCGTAGAACTCGTTATTACCAACCGTTCGGACGATTTTGCGGAAGAATTGGATTTCGAAATAAATCCCAACAAGCCCGAACTCGGCTCGAGAAAAATCACTTTTTCAAATAGATTGTATATAGACGCAAGCGATTTTGAAATCGTTCCGCCGCCTAAGTATAAAAGAATGACGGTCGGCGCCAACGTAAGATTAAAAGGCGCATATATCGTAAAATGTACCGGTTATGAAGAAAATAACGGCAAGATTGTTAAAGTATATGCCGAAATCATAGACGGAACTAAGTCGGGTGAAGATAGCGGAGCGGTTAAGGCAAAAGGCGTTATTCAATGGGTGGACGCAAAAAATTGCGTGGACATCGACGCACGTTTGTATGATTATCTGTTGTTGCCTTACGACGGCGAACACGAAGATTTTTCGGAACGCATGAACGTAAATTCGCTTTCGGAATATAACGCGAAAGGCGAAGCGTATTTGAAAAACTCCGAGAAATTACAGTCCTTTCAATTTATGCGCATAGGTTATTTTTGTAGGGATAGCAAGCTACCGGGATTGGTTTTTAATCGCGTCGTTGGATTAAAAGACAGCTACAAAGGAAAGAACGGCAAATGAAATACGATACAGTGATTTTTGATTTCGACGGCACTCTTTTCGATACAAGCGACGGAATTATTTCTCACCTCGAGAGAACGCTTAAAGAAACGGAACAAGCGCCTTTATCGCGCGAAACGCTTAGAAAGTTCATCGGTCCGTCTCTTTTGGTAAGCTTCACCAAATATTGCGGAATGAACGAGAAAGAGGCTTTGGCAGCGATAGCCATTTATCGGAGCGAGTACGATTCGGAAGGTTTTAAGTTGTCGAAGCCGTATGATGGAATAGAAGAATTGCTTATCGAATTACGTGCAAACGGAATAAAAACGGCTGTCGCGAGCGCGAAACCGCAGTATATTCTCGATCCTACTGTCGATTATTTCGGTTTTCGCAAGTATTTCGACAGAATTGTCGGAACGCAGACTGAAGGTCGACCGAGCAACGATAAAAAAGAAATAGTGAAAAAGTGTATTATTGGCGAACGCGCGGTTATGGTCGGCGACTCTGTTTACGATATAGACGGAGGCAAAGACAACGGAATAGACACGATAGCCGTTACTTACGGATTCGGTTTTACTGATAAAAACCAAGCGGAACAATCGGGCGCGACGTTAATATCAGACAGCGTGCAAAATTTAAAAAAGATATTAATCGGTTAAAAGAGGAAATTATATGAAAGATATAACGGCAAATCAATTAAGACAAATGTGGCTTGATTTTTGGAAGAACAAAGGACACGCGATTATTTCGTCGGCGTCATTGATTCCCGAAAACGATCCTACCGTACTGTTCACGACGGCGGGTATGCATCCGCTCGTTCCCTATCTGTTAGGAGAAAAACATCCTTCGGGTTCTCGTCTTTCGGACGTACAGAAATGCGTTCGTACCGGCGATATTGACGAAGTGGGCGACGCAAGCCATTGCACGTTTTTCGAAATGCTCGGCAATTGGTCGCTTGGCGATTATTTTAAAAACGAGATGATTCCGTGGTCTTACGAATTTCTTACGGATCAGAAATATCTGGGAATAGATCCGTCGCGACTTGCGGTATCGGTATTTGCCGGCGACGGCGATTGCGCATGCGACACGGAGGCTGCGGAATTGTGGGAAAAAGCCGGAATAAGTAAAGAACGTATTTTTTATTTGCCCAAAGAGAACAATTGGTGGGGACCTGCCGGCGTTACCGGTCCTTGCGGTCCCGATACCGAAATGTTTATAGATAACGGTAAACCCGCATGTTGCGAAAATTGTTCTCCCGCATGCGATTGCGGTAAATATCTTGAAATATGGAACGACGTTTTTATGCAGTTTAACAAAACTGCGGAAGGTAGTTACGAGCCTTTAAAACAGAAAAACGTAGATACAGGTATGGGTTTGGAACGTGTGCTTTGCATTTTGCAGAATAAAAAATCCGTTTATGAAACTGATCTGTTTGCTCCGATTATTGCTAAAATCGAGGAAATCAGCGGTAAAAATTATAACGATAATGAGCAGACGACGCGAGCTATTCGCATAATCGCCGATCATATTCGCACATCTGTATTTATGATAGGCGACGAAAAGGGCGTATCTCCGTCCAATGTCGATCAGGGCTATATATTAAGAAGATTATTGCGCAGAGCTATCAGATTCGCTAAGTCGTTGGAAATCGAAATGGGCAATTTGAGCAAAGTAGCCGAAGTCGTCGTTTCGGTTTATAAAGACGTCTATCCCGAACTTGTTGTCAATCACGACCGTATTATAGAGGAAATTAATACCGAAGAAGCTCGTTTTGAAAAAACTCTTCAGAGCGGAATCAAGGAATTCGAAAAAGTATGCGGATATTTGGTCGGCGACACTTTGTCCGGAAAGCTTGCGTTTAAGTTATACGATACGTACGGTTTCCCTATCGAAATGACGATCGAGCTTGCTAAAGAAAAAGGATTGAAAGTTAACGTGGAAGATTTCGATAAAGCGTTTCGCGAACATCAGGAAAAAAGTCATGCCGGAGCCGAGCAAAAGTTTAAGGGCGGCTTAGCAGATCATACCGAAGCGACGAGTCGTTTGCACACTGCTACGCATCTTATGCATGCGGCGTTGAAAAAAGTTTTGCATGATGAAAACGCAAATCAGAAAGGTAGCAATATAACGGAAGAAAGATTGCGTTTCGATTTTACTTTCCCGAGACCGATGACAAAAGAAGAAATCGCTCAGGTCGAAGAGTTGGTAAATCAGGCGATTGCAGCCGACGTTCCGATTGTTTGCGAGGAAATGACTGTGGACGAGGCTAAAAAACGCGGTGCCGTAGGTTTGTTTACAAATAAATACGGCGAACTTGTCAAAGTTTACACGATGGGCGAGTATTCCATGGAGATATGCGGTGGTCCGCATGCGAATCGTACGGGTGAACTCGGACATTTCCGCATCGTAAAAGAACAATCTTCTTCCGCAGGAGTGCGCAGAATCAAGGCTGTTTTAGAAAATAAAGATTAAAATAATAAAACAAATTAAAAAGCAAGAACTCCGCGTTCTTGCTTTTTTAGTAAGCTAAATAAAAATGTTTATAAAGTTCATGAGAGTATATTAAAACGCGACGTAGATCGTATGTCGCGTTTTTTGTGTTTTTATATGAAATAGTAAATATAATTATTTACTTTGAGAGATGAATTTTCCCCAACGGCGAACGGTTATAAGACAGCATATTATGCCTGCAACCGAAATCGCAAGCCATAATAGCAAAGTTGCGCTCCAACCTAAAGCAGTCGCAAACAGAGGAATAATATACGTCGATACGGAACTTCCCACATATGTAAAAGCGTTTGTAATGCCGGACAGAGAGCCGACTGCGCCGTATTTCGAAAATCTTACGGGAACGTAAGAAATAAGCATAATGTTGATTCCGTGCATTAATCCGACAGACAAAGCTGCGAGCATTACGGAAATCACTGCCCATAACGCGTTTGACGGAGCAAAAACGTTGATGACGTACATTAAACATATTGCAAGCGAGGCAATCGTAAAGAAAACGGAGGAGGCTGTGAGTTCGTTTTTGAAGAATTTCGTATAAATAAAGGTAATCAAATACGTAGCTGCAATGCTGAAAAGAGGCATCATTACGGACATCATAATCGAAGTATTGGTGCTAAAGCCGAAAGTTGTGACCAAATCGGGCATCCAAGTGGTAATACCGTCTCGTAAAAATCCTTGCAAAGCTATCGAAATCAAAATCGTAATGATTCCGCAGGCAATCGCTATCGGCGCGATATTGATTTTCGTATTCGGCGCTGTCGGCGCGTTTTCTGTTTGACTTTGATTTGTATCGACTTTTTGGCATTTGTTTGCGAAAGAGTTATAAAACAAACTCCATACCGCTATCATAATAAGTCCCACTGCGGAAGCCAAATAAAAAATCCACTGCCAACTAAGAACGTTCAAAAGCAAAGGAACGAGCAAATACAACAAAACGGTCGCTATCTGAGCCGATGAACTTATCTGAGCACATGCGTATTTGTATTTTTTTTCCGAAAGGTATTCTGCCATGATTTTAACCAACGGCGGCCAAAACATTGCTTGAGCCATTCCGTTTATTCCCCATATTATCGCAAACGCTACAATCGAGTCAAACAACGGAAAAAGAAGATTGCATAAAGTGGTAACTATCAGCCCGCCGAGTATAACGTTCTGCGGTTTAAATTTATCTCCCAATATGCCGCTGATTATTTGTCCTACGCCGTAAGACAACAAAAGCATGGATTCGACTATTCCCATGTCGGATTTGGTAAAACCGGTGCTTTCGACAATGCTTACCAATGCCACGCTGTAATTTTTTCGAGTTATGTAGCTGACAAAATAAACGAAGCATGATAAAAGAATTAACATGTTGGAATAGTTTTTCTGCTTTTTATTTAAATTTGACATAATAAACCTTCGATGCGATGATGTTATAAAATTATAACACTTCTAAATATTTGTGTCAAGCGTTTTCTTGTCGGACGACTTGTCCGCAGGATGAACGAATAACGCTGCGTTTCATTGTTTAAATGCAATTGTCGAGCATATAAAAATCGATTCGGAATATAACCGAATCGATTTTTATAAATTTATTGTGTTTTTCGTGCGAATGTGTTTTTCGTGCGAATTTGTTTATCCTAAAACGATATTTACGATTCTATTCGGGATAATAATTACTTTTTTAGGCGTTTTTCCTTCAAGCAATTCAACAGTCTTGGAATCAGAAAGAGCAATGCGTTCGATTTCTTCGTTGGACGAATTTGCAGGAACTATTATTTTTGCTTTAACGCGACTGTTTATTTGAACGGCAAGTTCGATCTCGTCTTTTACCAGCTTGCGCGGATCAAATACAGGATAATCGGTATCGATAACGCAACCTTCGAAGCCGAAATCGTGATATAATTCTTCGGCAATATGAGGCATAACGGGCGCGATTAGCTTTATTGTTTGAACAGCCGTATCGAAGTATTTTTCTTTCGAAACGTATCCGTCCGCTTTGTAGAGCGCGTTAATAAGTTCCATAAGACGAGCTATTGCAGTGTTGAAAGAGAAATTGTCGAGGTCGTCCGAAATATTTTTTATGGCGTAGTGTAATGCGTAATCGAGTTCTTTTTCTTTGGTTTTATCGGGGGCGGAACATTCGTATGTTTTTGCTTTTGCAAGTGCGCGTTCGAGACGTTCTACGAATTTTGCCGTTGATTTAATGCCGTCTTCGTTCCAAGGACCGCCTTCCATATATGAGAATCCGAACATTAGATACGTACGGAATATGTCCGAACCGTATTCGTCGATGTATTTGTCGGGATTGATTACGTTGCCTTTGGATTTACTCATTCTCGTTCCGTCCGGACCGAGAATTACGCCTTGATGAACGAGCGAACTGAACGGTTCGTCGAAGTCGAGATAGCCCATATCTCGCAACGCCTTGGTTATGAATCGAGAATAGAGTAGGTGCATGCAAGCGTGTTCGGCTCCGCCTACGTATTTGTCGACCGGTAGCATCGCGTTGATTTTTTCGCGATCGAAAGGCTTTTCGTCGTTTTTGTTGTCCGCATAGCGCAAATAATACCAACTCGAACACACGAAAGTATCGAGTGTGTCGGGATCGCGTTTTGCCCGAGCGCCGCATACGGGGCAGGTAACGTTCATATATTCTTCGCATTTTCCGAGCGGAGATTGTCCGTCTGGAGTAAAATTAACGTTGTAAGGCAGTTCTACGGGAAGCTGTTCTTCCGGAACGGGAACGGCGCCGCAATGAGGACAATGAATAATCGGTATAGGCGCGCCCCAATAACGTTGACGCGAAACAGACCAATCGCGAAGTCTGTAATTTACTTTTTTTCCGCCTTTGTTCATTGTTGCAAGTTTGTCTAATATCGCGGATTTGGCTTTATTGCTCGGTAAACCGGAAAATTCGCCGCTATTGACGCTTATGCCGTATTCGCAATAAGGAAGTTCGTCGTTGCTTCCGTTTGCGGATTTTACGACGCGCTTAATAGCTAATCCGTGTTTTTGCGCGAAAACATAATCGCGTTCGTCGTGAGCCGGAACCCCCATTACCGCGCCCGAACCGTATGTCGACAAAACGTAATCGCCGATCCAAACGGGTACTTTTTCGCCGTTGACGGGGTTAAAACAATACGCGCCCGTAAAGACGCCCGTTTTTTCTTTTGCGGTCGAAAGTCTGTCTATATCGTTGGATTTTGCCGTTTCGGTTTTGTATGCGTCGACGGCTGCTTTATATTCCTCGGTAGTTATTTTGTCTACGAGTTTGTGTTCGGGAGCGAGAACAACGTACGATACCCCGAACAACGTGTCCGCTCGCGTTGTGAATACGGAAAATTTTTCGCCGTTTTCGAGAGTGAAAACAACTTCGCCGCCCACCGATTTGCCGATCCAATTTCTTTGCATGTTTTTGGTTTTTTCTGGCCAATCGAGTTTATCTAAGCCCGAAAGCAGTTCTTCGGCATAATCGGTTATTTTGAAGAACCATTGAGTCATTTCTTTTCTCGTGATTTCGGTATGGCAACGTTCGCATTTACCGTCGACAACCTGCTCGTTCGCGATAACAGTATTGCAAGAAGAACACCAATTGACGGGCGAAAGTTTTTGGTATGCGAGACCTTTTTTGTATAATTGCAAAAACACCCATTGCGTCCACTTGTAATACTCGGGCGAACAAGTATAAAGTTCCGCGTTCCAATCGAACATTGCACCCATGTTTTTAAGTTGTCTTTCCATAGCGGCGATGTTTTTCATCGTGCTGTCTTTTGGGTGAATCCCGGTAAGAATGGCGTAGTTTTCGGCGGGGAGTCCGAACGCGTCGAACCCCATAGGCTGAAAAACGTCAAAGCCTTTCATTCTTTTGTATCTGGCAAAAGAATCGGTAAGTCCGTAATTGTACCAATGGCCCAAGTGCAGATTAGCACCGGACGGGTACGAAAACATTTCGAGAACATAGTACTTTTTTTTGTTTTCGTCGTGTTTACAACAGTTGATATTGTGTTTTTCCCAATATTCGTTCCATTTTTTTTCGATAGCTTTATAATCCATATCAATCTCTCCGTTAATTATTATAATTATAATGTTTTTTTCGGAAATAGTCAATCATAACTGAGCGTTTAGTGTAAAACATTATCCACTTTAGTGCTTTTTGCCCATTCCGACGGTGTGGCGTGAACAACCTTTTTGAACATTCGCGTAAAATACTGTGTCGAACCGAAGCCTAATTTGTTCGATATTTGAGTAAACGAATATTGTCCGGTTGATATCAGTCGTTTTGCTTCGTCGATTTTCAGATTATTATAATATGATTTTATAGATTGCCCGGTATCCGCTTTGAATTTTTCGCCGAGATAGGTTTTGCTGAAAAACAGTTTTCGACTGAGTTCGTCCAAAGTAATGTCCGAATAAAGATTTTCGTTTAGAATTCGTTTTATTTGAATGGTCAATTCAGTGTCGGTTTGAGCTTTCGTCAACGGAATGTGTCCGTTTTTTTTGCGCATTAACGTTATCAGCAGACATTCCAGATAGCACCGAATCATTTGAGTCGCTCCGACGGGAGCATTTTCACGAAAATGCAATTCTTTCGTGTAAATTTCATCGGGTGCGTCCGAAAAAGCAAGCGCGTTTTCGGTTATTATATTGCCGAGCATTATTTGTTCGGCGTTGCTTAACCTTATTCGTCTGTCTTCGAAAAAAGAGCAGTCGCCGTTTGCCGAGAAAGTGATTATTATGCTGCTTGCGAATTCAAGCGTTTTTATCGTGTGAAATTGATTCGGCTTGTGAAAAAACGCTTCGCCTTGCGACAGTTCGAAGCAATTGTCGTCGGCAACGATGGTTGCTTTGCCTCGGTCGATATAAACGAGCTCCCAAAAATTATGGCGTTTTCCTTCAAAACAAAATTTTCTGCCGTAATTGAAGTAATGAATCGTATATATGCCGGTTACAGAAACGATAGGTTTTATCGGCGTTTTTACAAAACAGTTTTTCATATGCGTTATTATACACTCAAAAGCGGCAAAAGGCAACTTAATTGTGGTAAAAAGTGCAAAAATACTTTTAGAAAATGTCAATAAACTCTTGCATAATCGTTCGGTTTGTTTTACAATATAAATAAGACGATTGTCATAAATGGTTTATTAATGACAAAACGAAAAACCTTGCGGACTTTTTGAATTTATCCGAATGAAAAATCGTAAGAACGCTTGACCTGAACGCGATCGTTGATATATAATAATCGTAGAGAATAAAAAACGGAAGTGAATTTATGAAATTGAAAAAACAAGGAGCGGGAGAATATTTTCCGCAGAACGAGAAAAAAAATATTACGCATATGTGCATAGCCGCGCATTTCGACGATATCGAATTTATGGCTTATCACGGAATTTTGGAATGTTTCGGCAAAGATGACAAATGGTTTTGCGGAATAGTACTTACAGACGGCGCAGGTAGTCCGCGAAACGGTTTATATGCCGATTATACGGATGAACAGATGAAAAAGATTCGTATTGCCGAGCAGAAAAAGGCGGCGGTTGTCGGCGAATACGGTGCGATGTATAATTTGAATTTTACGTCTAAAGAAGTGAAAAAAGGCGGAGAAGAAGTTTGCGGACAAATAGCGGAAATTATTAAAGAATATAAACCTCGAGTAATTTATACGCATAATCCTGCGGATAAGCACGATACTCATTGTGCGACGGCTTTACGCGTTATAGAAGCTATAAAATCGTTGCCGGAAGAAGATCGTCCGACGATATTGTACGGTTGCGAGGTGTGGAGAGATCTTGATTGGGTTTGCGATGAGGACAAAGTTTTTCTCGACGTTTCCGGACATCCCAATATTGCTATGAGTCTAGCGTCCGTGTTCGACAGTCAGATTTGCGGCGGTAAACGTTACGATTTGGCTTGCGACGGAAGAAGACTTGCCAACGCCACTTATTATGCGAGCCACGAAACGGACAAAGCCGAAAGAGCCAATTATGCCATAAACATGACTTGCCTTTTGAAAGGTGGAGCGGTGCTCGAGTTTATTGACGAATATATTAAAAAATTCGAAAAAGAAGTAAACGATCGTATTTCGCGTTTGTCTGCGAAGTAATTAATTTATTCGATTATACGATTGCGGATACTAAGCCCGCATGAATTAAATCGCATCGAAAAAGGTTTGTTCCGAGTCGAAAAAACTTGTGACGGACCTTTTTTTCGGAATTATAGAAAATAAACCCGATTTTTACAATTCCTTAACATTTTTTTAATAATTCTTTATAATATTAAGATTATAATAATAAAGAAAGGAGCGTGCTTATGATTAGGATATTCGTGGTTGAAGACGACTCGGATTTAAACAGCGTTGTTTCGTCGAATTTGCGTAACGCAGGATACGACGTCATTTCGTGTGTGGACGGAGCGGACGCGTCTGAAAAAATGGAAAACGTTAAATGCGATTTGCTTTTAACCGACGTAATGATGCCGAGAATGAACGGCTTCGAGCTTGCTCAAAGCGTTCGCGCAACGGATAAGACGATGCCGATAATTTTCATGACGGCAAAAGACGATAAGCCGTCAAAAATGTTCGGTTATAATATCGGTATAGACGAATACGTTACGAAGCCTTTCGATGCGGATATTCTGTTGATGAAAATCAAAGCCGTTTTAAGACGAGTTAAAATCGAAACGGAAAAAGAAATATCAGTCGGAAATTTTTTCATGAATACGGAAGAAAGGACTGCGGCAATAGGCGGCGAAGAAATTTCGCTTACTGTAAGAGAATTCGATATTTTATTTAAAATGCTTTCTTATCCTAAAAAGACTTTTACTCGATCCGCGCTCATGTCGGAATTTTGGGATTACGATTCTTCCGCCACAAGCAGAACGGTGGACGTATACATGGCGAAGCTTCGCGAAAAAACATCGGGTTGCGACGGGTTCGAAATCGTTACCGTTCACGGCTTGGGCTATAAGGCGGTGATAAAGTGAGAAAAAAGAAAACAGTCGCGTCGGGTGTTAGCTGCATGGGCGCAATCGGCTTTTTCGTTCTTGTCGCCGCAATAATTCAAACGACCATTCTTGTTTACGCTTATATACGCGAAAGAACGGATAACGTATCTTTGATTGCCGTTTTACTTCTTATCGTGATAGTGATTCTCGCTTCGTTGTGCGTCATTTTCGATTGGGTTAGACGTAAAATTACAGTCGAACGTCCCATAAAAAATATTTTGAGCGCGACCGAAAAGATTGCGGCAGGCGATTTTTCGACTCGTCTTGAAATTACTCGCGAATACGAAAAGTATAATCAATACGATTTGATTATGGAAAATTTAAATAAAATGGCTGCCGAATTGCAAAAAAACGAAGTTTTAAAAACCGATTTTATTTCTAACGTTTCACACGAAATAAAAACTCCGCTTGCCGTGATTCAGAATTGCGCGACGCTTTTGCAGGATGATTCTATCGACGGCGAAACGCGAAAAAATTATGCGAAAACTTTGACGACGGCAACTAAACGAATCACCGATTTAATCACCGATATTTTGCAACTTAATAAACTCGAAAATCAGGAAATTCAAGAGAAACGCGAGCCGTTCGATTTAACCGAATCACTCGAAAACTGCGCGCTTGAATTCGAAACTCTTATTGAAAAGAAAAATCTCGAATTGAATTGCGATTTTGACGACGCGATTGTTTTTTCGTCGAAAAGTTTGCTCGAAATAGTGTGGAATAATCTTATCGCCAATGCGATTAAATTTACTTCCGAAGGCGGAAAAATTGATATTTCGTTAAAAAAGAAAGGAAACGATGCAGAAATTAAAGTTTCGGATACGGGTTGCGGAATGACGAGCGAAACGGGTGCGCGAATTTTTGAGAAATTTTATCAGGGCGACGCTTCTCATTCGTCGCAAGGAAACGGACTCGGTCTTGCTCTCGTAAAAAAGGTGATAGATATTCTCGGTGGAGAAATTTCCGTTCGAAGCGAGTTAAACAAAGGCAGCGAGTTTATCGTTGTGTTAAAGGACGTTGTGTATGAAAATCGAATTTAATTCGTTATGGAGTAAAATGTCCCGTCCGTCGCTAAAGATGAAGATTGCGGTTCTTATCGTAACTTTTATAAGCGTGGCAGGTTCGATTTTAATGTTGTTCGTCGATTACGACGAAAGTGCGCTCGCAGTCGTTGCGTATTCTCTTTTCGGAATAGCCGGCATTTCGTTTTCGTACAGCGTTTATTTAATTGTATTGCTTTTTCCGAAAACAAAAAAGAAAGTAATCATTCGACTGCAAAAATACGAATTTACCGATTTGCTTCTTAATAATTTCGGATTTAGAACGGTAATTTTTTCGATAGGTTCGTTCGTTATGAGCGTGTTATTCGGCGGATTTAACGTTTATATGTGTATTATTAATCGCTCTGTTTAGTATGGTGCGTTGGCGGCGTTCTACATCTCGTCGGCGTTTCTTCGCGGCGGCATTTTGGTCTATCATAAAAACAGAATAACCCGAAAAGACGGTGCAACGAACGAAGAGTACGAAAAAGCGAAAGTATATCGCAACAGCGGGATAATCATGCTTGTTTTGAATATCGCGCTTTCCGCAGCGATCGCGCAAATGATATTTTCGGACGCGCATTTTACTTATGTGGGTTGGACGATATTCGCATACGCGGCATACGCGTTTTACAAAATCATTATGGCTATTATCAGTTTCGTAAAAGCTCAAAAACAAACCGATTTAACGGTTCGAGCCATTCGAAACGTTAACCTTGTAGCCGCGCTCGTTTCGGTGCTTGCGTTGCAAACCGCTCTTTTGACGATGTTTGATTCGGGAGAACTGAATATAGCGTTTATGAACGCTATGACGGGATCTGCGGTAAGTTTGACGTCCGTGGCGATCGGCGTTTACATGATAGCGTCGGCAAACAAAAAAATGAAACGACTACAAAAGGAGATTATATACGATGAGCGATCAATTTAATTTTAAATACACGGCGCCGACCGAAGAGGAAAGACTAGAAATAGACAGTATACGCCGTCAATATTCGGTAACCGAACGAACGGAAAGCAAATTGGAACGTTTGCGCAGATTAAATTCCAAAGTGAAGAATACTGCAATCGTTTTCGCATACGTTTTCGGAATAGTCGGCTGTTTGATTTTCGGATTAGGGTTGACGATGATTTTGGAGTGGAATATTTTTCTTTGGGGCATAGCGGTTATGTTTTTCGGTGGTATAATAATGTCTGTCGATTATCCTGTGTATAAATTCATATTGAATAAAGGAAAAGCGAAATACGGCGGCGAAATCT
The DNA here is from genome assembly GCA_964591125.1 of uncultured Lachnospiraceae bacterium. Taxonomy (GTDB): domain Bacteria; phylum Bacillota; class Clostridia; order Christensenellales; family Pumilibacteraceae; genus Neoclostridium. The sequence continues at coordinate 5,406 of CAZQAC010000004.1, read as the reverse complement.
TACGGCTTTCGGATGAACTATTAAATAATAAATGAAAAATCAAGAAAATATCGGGCGTTTGTGTGCCCGATATTTTCTTTAAAAGAAACTAGATTTACAAAATGTTTACAAAACATTAGCAATCCGTTTACGTAATTTTAGCAAAAAAGCAACAATGCTTTTGTATAATACAAGTACAAACTTAAATTCAAAAGGAGATAATTTTATGAAAATAGAAAGAAAAGAAATAGAAAATATTCGCGCAAGTTACGATACGAAAGAAATTACCAGATTGGACGAATTGAAAGCGCTTGACAAAAAAGTCAAACGTCCCGCAAAAATCTTTGCTTACGTATTCGGTTCGGTGTCGGCGTTGGTACTTGGAACGGGAATGAGTTTTGCAATGAAAGTCATAGGCGAGAGCCTTTCGTTTGCTATGCCGCTCGGTATCGGTGTCGGACTTTTCGGGATTTTGCTCGTTTCGGTCAATTATCCGCTTTACAAAAAAATATTGCAAAACAGAAAGGAGAAATATTCGAAACAAATTATCGAATTATCCGACAGTTTACTGAATAAATAAAACGTTAATCGTGACGCGATTATTAAATGACGGCCTAAGTTCGGTTGAAACTGATAATATTCGAAAAAATAGAATAAGACGCGGTAAAAATTACCGCGTCTTATTTCGTTGACAGTCGATTATTGCGAATGAGATTGTATCTCGATAATTTTTTCGCGTTTTTTTCGCTTGAATTTCCGCGTCACAGTATTACTGTTTGTCGCCGCATCCGCACGAAAACTTTTCGATGCATTTGCAATATTTGGTTCTGGCGCTCTTGACTTTTTGAACGGGAGCGGGTTCGACTTTGTACATGCCTCGATCGTTCATGTACTTAAAAGCGTCGAATTGGTCGACCGCACATTCGCTCATTTGAGCGTTGATAAGTTTTCTAAGCTGCTCGCTATCCGTTTCGCAGAGAGCTGTTCCGTACAGTTTAACCAGATTTTTGTGCCCTCCCAGCACGTCCGAAATAATATCGTAATCGGAAAGTCTGCAGTTGTCTTGTGCGGCTTCGACATTTTTGCAACAATCTGCGCGCGAACCCGTCGTCTTTTTTGCGTCGTGTTTCGTAGATTTCGAAACGCCGACTTTTTCGGTGTTTTTTTTGTTTGCCATGATTAAATCTCCTTATTCGTTGTCGTTAAGATAGCCGTAAAGAGCTTCGAAACGAGTTTTGTGGTTGTTTGCGTATTTGCCGAGTTTGGTTTTAAGAACGGGATCGGCACATTCCGAAACGTAGTTGCAGCATTTCTTATATGCAAGTTCTTCGCTATTCAAAAGTTCTGAAAGTTCTTGCAAAGTTTTGGTGGTCATTTTTGACATGAAATTTACCTCCGTGTAAATCTAATAGAATTATTCGCAAAAGCAAAAAAAATATTCATTGCGTAAATTTTAATTTATTATTTTGCCATAGAACTTGAAAAATCCGTTTCGTTGTGTTACAATATTCGTATGGGAATAATTACCGGATTGACAATTCAAAAAAACAATAAAAAAAGAGTAAGCATTTTCGTGGACGGCGAATTCGTTACCGGACTCGAAAGTATAACCGTCGCTTCGAGAGGTTTGAAAGTTGGCGATGAAATCGACGGCGACATGCTTATCGAAATGTCGAAAAACAGTCTTGTTGCCGAAGCTTCCGATAAAGCACTCGGATATATCTCGAAAGGTTTGCGCACGGAATACGAAATACGCGTGTATTTGCAAAAAAAAGATTATCCGCAATTCGTAATCGACAACGTGGTCGAAAAATTACGCGAATACAAATATCTGAGCGACGAAGCATATCTTAAAAGCTATTTGAGCTGTTATTCTCAAACTCGCGGCATCAACAGAATAAGGCATGATCTCGCGGCTAAAGGGCTGAAAGGAGAAAAAGTGGACCAGATTTTAAACGAGTTGGATGGGCAGGACGAAGCCGCTTTGCTTGTTGCACGTAAATATGCTCGGTCGCATAAAAATGTCGACAGAGCGAAAATAGGTCGTTATTTGTATTCCAAGGGGTTTGATTACTCCTCGATAGATTACGCGTTAAAACAGACGAGTTCGGAGGATGAATATGATTAAAGTCGCATGCGTCGAAAAGGTGATCGAAGCCGAAAAAAGGGCGATTTTGCAAGGTTGTTCGGTGAACGATTTGATAGAAAGAGCGGCGGAAGAAATATATCGTATTATACGAGTTCGGTTTGACGACACGAAGAAAATAGCGATAGCAGTCGGAACGGGCAACAACGGCAGCGACGCTTTGAGCGTGGCGTTAAGACTTGCGAATGACGGTAAAAACGTGACCGTATATGTTTTGTCCGGTTTGCCGAACGAGTACAATAAGGAAAGACGGGAAAAATTAGCTGTTTCGGGTGTGAAAATTATTTCCGCCGCGGATTTTTCGGGCGAGTTCGATTTAATAATCGACGGTTTGTTCGGAACGGGTTATAAGGGAATTCCGGATGAAGAAACGGTTGCGCTTATCGATAAAATCAATTCGGTAGACGCTGCGAGATTGTCCGTCGATATACCGAGCGGACTTTCGGCTACTACGGGCGAGTGTTTAAAAACGGCGGTTCGGGCGGATGTTACGGTAGCGTTGGGTGCGGTAAAGCCGGGTCTTATTTTCGGCGTCGCGAAAAATTATACGGGCGAAATCGTTTGCGCCGATATTGGGTTGAATACGGACGAAGTCGGTTATATAGCCGAAAAAAAAGACGTTGTTCTTGGTGCCCGACAAAAAGCCGCGCATAAAGGCGATTTCGGAAAAATAAGCATAATCGGAGGAAGCGATCGAATGCCGGGTGCGCCGCTCATGTCGTACGAAAGTGCCGTTGCAGCGTCGAAATGCGGAGCCGGCGTGGTGCGGTTATGCGTTGGAGAAAACGAAAAATGCGCCTATAAGAGCCGAGTAAAGGAACAAACTTTGTTTTTTATGCCCGAAATTGACGGTTATATCGCGTTTAGTAAGGACTGTTTAGACGAAATAATCGAATGGAGCGACGTAATAGCCATAGGCATGGGTATGGGCAAGAATCCTAATTTGTCCGAAATAATACGTTATATCGCTTCGAAATTCAAAGGAACGCTTATCGTGGACGCCGACGGTTTGAACTCGATTGCGAAAGATTCGAGCGCAATAAAAAATCATGTGTGCAAAATTATATTGACGCCGCACGTCGGCGAATTTATAAGATTGTTTCCCGACGTTAAGCCTTACGATGTTCGAAAAATTCAAGAGATTGCGAAAAATAACGACGCGACTATTGTTTTGAAATCGGCGAACACGTTTATAACCGACGGAAATAATTCGTTTTTTACGACTACGGGAACGCCTGCTATGGCTAAAGGCGGCAGCGGGGACGTTCTTGCGGGTATGATAGCCGCTTTATCGGTCGTATTGCCGCCTGTGTCGTCATGCGTTGCGGCTTGTTATTATTTTGGAGAGGCAGGTAAGCGCGCGGTCGAAGAAATGAACAGCGAAGTAAGCGTGTTGGCTAGCGATATCGTAATCAGAACGGAAAAAATTTTCGGGTCGAAAACGTTATGATTTTTTAATCGACGGTTCGAAATTATTAAGAAAGTTCAAGAGTTAATTAAATGTTAGATATGCGTGGGAAATTAAGCAAAAATTAAAATTATAAAAAGCAAATAGAGAGTTCGTTAAAGGGTCCGATTCTTCGGACTCTTAACTTTTTACAAAAAAACTCCAAATTTAATTTGCAAGTGAAAAAAATTAGGTTTAATTTTTTTGGATTCCGCTTGTTTCCAGAATGGCGCAGAACGGAATGGTAACTATGCACTTTGACTCGAATAACAAGAGCAAAGTCGTTTCGCTGACGTAACAAGCAAAAGCAATCGCTGCCGATATGAATGTTACAATCAATGGAATCGAATCAATCTTACTTAGATAAACTTTGGTAGGCGCATATCAAAATCGGATTCTTTTTCGTCAAAATGCAGATATTTAAGATTAATAAGATTTGTTCGATCGAGAAATCGTTAAATTGCAAAATTTTACATAATAAAACAAAAACAGTCAATAATAATGGTGTTGTATGACACGAACAAAGGAGATAATTATGAAAACAATCGAAGTTGAAATAACAGAGGACTCTTATAAAATGATAGAAAATTTTGCAAATTTAAGAAAAATTCCCGTTGAAAAAGCAGTTGCAGCATTATTGGAAAAATTTGCGCCGATAACGCATACGATGATAGAGGAAGAACTTAAAAAGGGTTACGAAGAAAGCGCTTCCGTTAATGTCGATTGGGCAAATTTATAAGGAAGTACCGAAGATGGAAGTAAAAAGAGGAGAATTATATTATGCCGATTTAAGTCCTGTTTTTGGCAGCGAACAGGGCGGAATAAGACCGGTTTTGATAATTCAAAACGATATAGGGAACAAATATTCTCCGACGGTTATAGCTTGCGCAATAACAAGTAGGCTGTCGAAAGCGAAACTCCCAACTCATATCGAACTTCCCGTTGGCCGGTACGGATTAAAAAAATATTCCGTCGCGTTGCTCGAACAATTGCGTACTTTGGATAAACGTCGCCTAAAAGAAAAGATAGGAACTTTGGACGAAACGAAAATGAACGACGTCGACAGAGCATTGTTAATATCGCTCGGATTCATTTGATAGTAGGAATAAAAAGTCGCGATGAAGAGATAAAAATCGAAATGTTCTTAAAATTTCTAAAAAAATTTAAAAAACGGCGTGAATTTTGTTGCAATTTGCGTCGTTTTGTTATACAATATAATACGTACGTTTTGCGTAAGTATGCGTATCGAGGTGTAGCGCAGGTGGTAGCGCGCTTGGTTCGGGACCAAGAGGTCGTGAGTTCGAGTCTCGTCACCTCGACCATTAAAAATGACTAGTCTTGATACAATGAATAAAAGGTGTCAAGACTATTTTTTTACGCTTTTTTAGAGGTTTTAAGGTTAAAATGGGCATCACCTATATTGTTAAAGAAAATGAAAAATAGAGGATATATTACTAGAGAAAAAGATATTAAAGATGCACGAATTACTAATATAAAGTTAACAAAAGAAGGAAACGCTCAAGCAATAAAACTTCATGATGTGTTGTGTGATAATATAGCAAAAATTATTGATTCGATTGGTTTTGAAAAAATAGAACAATATATAAAAATAACGGATGAAATCAATATAGCGATACAAAACCAATTATCGTATCCGCCTGAAATAAAATAAAAAAATTTACAATAATGCTTAACTTGGTTAAGTAATTTAAGGAGCGTTTTATGAGGAAAATACTAAAGACATGGTTAAATATTTGGCTATACGCTATAACCTTGATTAGTGGAATAATACTTGGTATTACAATGGTAAAGTGGAATGATTGGACTTTGCAAA
>CAZQAC010000003.1:0-51921 GCA_964591125.1 uncultured Lachnospiraceae bacterium | reverse complement strand
TCCCGTGCGTCTGCCAATTTCACCACAGCGGCAAAAATATGTTGTTCCTCAACAGAACGAATATATTATAGCACAATTAATTTATTATTGCAAGCAAATGATTGATAGTTTTGAAAAAATATTGTATAATAAATAGAGATTGTTTGCCGCGCAAAGTTGCGGAAGACTAATTTTAGTTGATTTATTGAATTTATGTCGAAGTACGGAAACTGTTGCGTTTATTGCGATAATCTGATTTGCGACGACTTATTGAACGAGGAGCATATAATGAAAAAATTGGTGTTGATAGACGGGAATAGCCTTATTAACAGAGCGTATTACGCTTTGCCGCCGCGTAACAATTCTAAAGGCGAAGCAGTGCAGGCGGTTTACGGATTTGCGAACATGTTGGTTAAGGCGATTTCGGACTATAAACCCGATTATATGGCGGTGGCGTTTGATTTGCCTGTGCCTACTTTTCGTCATAAAATGTATTCGGAGTACAAGGCTGGCAGACATAAAATGCCCGACGATCTTAGGACTCAGATACCGATGTTGAAAGAAATGCTCAAAATCATGGGTATAAAAACGCTTGAAAAGGAAACTTATGAGGCCGATGATATAATCGGAACGCTGTCCAAACGTTTTCCTTTGCATACTATAATTCTTACGGGTGACCGAGATAGTTTACAACTTATTGACGATACGACGGAAGTTTATTTGACTAAACGCGGATTGAGCGAAATAGCTGCTATTAATTTGTCTAATATATCGGAGAGATTCGGATTGTTGCCCGAGCAAATCGCGGAGTATAAAGGACTTGCCGGCGATTCAAGCGATAATATTCCCGGCGTTTCAGGTATAGGCGAGAAAACCGCGGTGGATTTATTGAACAAATTTCAAACGTTGGACGGAGTTTATGCGCATTTCGATCAATTAACACCGAAAACGGTCGAAAAACTCGAGCGAGACAAAGAAAAAGCCTATTTATCTCGAGAATTGGGAAAAATAGATTGCGCTGTTCCTATCGATTGCGAAATAGATGAATGTTGTTATTCTTTCCCGTTCGGGTTGGATGTTAAAAGATATTTTATAGACATGTCGTTTAAAAGTTTGTATAAACGCGATGAATTGTTTTGTGACGACGGATTGTGTTCTAACGAAATAACTTCTAAAGAGCTCGAACGCAACTTGATTGAAATCAAGACGGAAGAGGAGTTGATCGGTTGTATAAAAAACGACGCGGAAAAATTGGCGTTTGCGTTCGATTCTGCACGAAGCGTACATTTTACCTTTGACGGGAAAACGGAATATTTGACTCGTGAGGGCGAATCTTTGCTTGATTTCGGATTATCTTCCGAACGCGTTATAAAAACTTTAGGACGAATTTTTTGCTCTTCTTCGATCGTAAAATTGTTGTATGATGCAAAAAAAACAATGCATGCGTTGAAAAAGCATGATATTAAGATCGAAAATTATCAGGACGTCAGATTGATGCAGTTTCTTGTCGATCAAACGCTCGACAGAGAAGAACTTGCGGATTATCTGGAAGCCGAGAATAAAAACTCGGCGTTTTGCGCTTGCGAGCTTTTTGAGCGTTATGACGATCTTGACGAACAATTGGATGAGTACGGCGTTCGCGATTTATATAAAAATATAGAATTGCCGTTAGAAAAAGTTTTGTTTGAGATGGAATTGATCGGAATTGGCGTCGATAGAGACAAAATGAATGAAATAGGCTCAAAACTCCGCGTATTGGTAAAACAATATTCCGAAAAAATATATGAACTTGCCGGCGAAAAATTTAATATAAATTCGCCTAAACAGCTTGCTTGCGTTTTGTTTGAGAAAATGCAGATTCCTTATCCTAAAAAATCAAAAAAATTGTCTACGAACGCCGAAATACTTGAACTTTTATGTCATGATTACCCCATTGCCGATTATATATTAAAGTATAGAACTGTTTCTAAATTGGTAAGCACTTATATCGACGGGCTCGAACGGCTTATAGACGATTCGGGGCGAATCCATACGGAATTCAAACAAATGCTTACGGCGACCGGTCGACTTTCGAGCGTCGAACCGAATCTTCAAAATATTCCGGTGCGCGATCAGGAAGGAAAAGAATTGCGCGGAATGTTTGTCGCCGACGAAGGAAAAGTATTTGTTTCTGCCGATTATTCTCAGATAGAGTTGAGATTGATGGCTCATTATTCGCAAGATCCCGTAATGGCGGAGATATATAATTCGGGCGGTGATATACATTCGATGACGGCGTCGTTGGTTTTTGGCGTTCCCATCGAGAATGTGACTCAAGAAATGCGTCGAAAAGCAAAAGCGGTTAATTTCGGAATAATTTATGGAATAAGCGAATACGGCTTGTCTAATAATATTCATTGTTCGGTAAAGGAAGCAAAGAAATTCATAAACGATTATTTCGTGCACTTTCCGAGCATAAAGAAATATTTTGACGATACTATAGAATCGGCAAAAAAGAAAGGAGAGGTTCGTACCGTTTTCGGTCGCAGAAGAAAAATCCCCGAATTGTTGTCGTCCAATTTCGCGATTAGGAGTTTTGGCGAACGAATCGCAATGAATACTCCTTTGCAAGGAACGGCTGCGGACATAATTAAAATAGCGATGCTGAAGGTTTATGAAAAATTAGTCGGAACGGAATCGAAAATAATATTGCAGATTCACGACGAATTGATTGTTGAAGCGCCTTTATCGGAAGTCGATATGGTAAAATCGGTATTGAAAGAGTGTATGGAAAATGCAGTGGAATTAATTGTTCCGCTTACCGTCGAAGTGGAGAGCGGAAAAAGTTGGATAGAATGTTAGGGTGTTATTTATGAAGAAATTTATTCTCGGACTCACGGGCGGAATAGCTAGCGGAAAAAGCTTGGTTGCGGATTTTTTAGAGGAAAACGGAGCGGTTGTGGTTGATGCCGATATAGTTAGCCGTATTGTTATGGCGGACGAAAAAATCATCGATTGCATAGGCAAGACTTTTCCCGGAAGCGTCGTTAACGGTGTTATAAACCGTTCGGAATTAAAGCGACAGGCTTTCGAAAATCGTGACAATACCGAAAAACTGAACAATATAACGCATGGAGCTATACTTGCCGAATGTAAAAAAATGCTTGATTCTGCAGACGGGTTTGTCGTTTTTGTTGTTCCTTTGTTGTTTGAAACCGGTGCTAATAAATATTGCGACGCCACATTGACGGTTTCGTGCCCCGAAAAAATTCGAATAGAACGCTTAATGAAAAGAGATAATATTAATGCGGAGCTTGCAAAAAAAATCATGTTCGCGCAAAAAACCGATCCTCAAAGAGAATCGGAGGCGGATTATGTTATAATAAACGATTCGACGAAAGAAGATTTGCGATGCAAGACGTTAATTTTGATGGGAGAATTACAACGTAATTAATAAATTCATGTCACAATTTGCGATATTTTCGCTGATAATCATAATAACGGGTATCGGTGTAACGGCACATTATACGTTTGGATATCCGATTTTATATTATGAAGAAATTTCTTCGATTGCCGCAAAATACTGTTTGGATGAGGAACTTGTTTATTCTATCGTTTGGACGGAGAGTAAATTCGATAAGAACGCTAAGTCTGCTCGCGGAGCGGTGGGATTAATGCAATTAATGCCTTCGACCGCGGAATGGTGTTGTAAAATGGCAAAGAAAAAATATGAATATGAAAAGTTGACCGATCCGCGTTTTAATATCGAACTCGGTTGTTATTATTACGCCTATTTGCTCGGCAAGTTTCATAACGATTATATTGCTTTGGCGGCATATAACGCAGGCGAAGGAAATGTGTCTGCGTGGCTTGAATCAGACGGAAAAATCAAATTTTCGGAAACGGAAAAATATGTCGATATCGTAATGCGCGTTCGTTTGTTATACGATAAAAAACTTTCAAAATACAATAAAAACGCGCAAATTAAGTACTACGTCACGCATAATAGCTCAATAATATTCGGCATCGCGCAGAATTCTTTTACATTCGACGAGCAATTCTTCTTTAATGGACGCGGGTTTTAATACTTTTATGCTGGAACCGAAAGAAAGTAACTTTTTAATTAAAACGTTTCCGCTGTAAACTTGCGCGTTGGCTATATAAGAAAGTCCGCGTTCGCTTACGGAATCCAAACCGAGCCATTCTTCGATTTCCCCCAAAACGGTGGAGGAAAATTCGATTTCGAGGTCTATAAGAGGAACGTCGTCGAAGTTGCCCGATAGTTTATCGTAAATATTGTTTTCTCTTATTTCGAAATTCAGGTCGGTGATTATCATCGAAGTGATTCTTGACAGCTTGAACAATCGGAAATCTTTTCGTATGTGGCACCAACCGTAAGTATACCATACGCCTTCTTTAAGAACTAAACTGTACGGATCGAAGCGGCGCGTGGAACAAGTTTCATGTCGGTCGGTGTATTTTATATCCAAACAAAATTTGTTGTCAATGGCATTGTTTATTACTTCCATTTTGTTGCGGAACGCCGTTGAACCGGACCATGAAGCGGCGTCTATTACCAACTTGTCGTTTTTCATTAAATATTTTTCGTCGTTTTTTCTTAGCGCCATATGTTCGAGCTTGTCCGATATGGATTTGTTTATTTTATCGTCGGGAATTGCTTTTACGAGAGTGGAGAGTCTTGTTAACTCTTCTTTCGTAAATAAAGTTTTGTCAATTTTATATTCGTCCGAAATGGAATAGCCTCCGTCTCGACCGGCAACCGAATATATTGGTACGCCGCTTTCGGCAAGAGTGTCTATGTATCTCGAAATGCTTCTTTCGCTCATTTCGAATTTTTCGGCAAGATATTTTCTGGACACTTTCTTTCTTGTCAGAATAGTCAGCATGATTCCGTATAAAACCCAATTTTGCATAAAATTTTCCTCTTTGCTTTTTTATAATTATATAATGATGACGCACTGTTGTCAATTATTTTAAGATACAATAATAAAAAATTCGGAGAGGTGGAACGATATGTATTTTTGCATTGCGGCTTTGATTAACGTTAACGTGGGTGAAACGGCTATTTTGAAAAGGGGAACGGACGGCGAACTCGGTTGTTATTTGCTTGACGGCACTTATATAGGTTATGTTTGCGGAAAACAACCGGAAGGGTGTTTGGATTTTTGGGAAATGGCTTCCTTGCTCGGTTCGAAAAAAATAATATGCGACGTTGCGATAAAAGCCAATCGTGTTTTTATCATGAAAACGGAAAGTCGCGTTTTTGTTAAAACCGCCGATGTTTCTCGTTCGGAAATCGAATCTTACGGAATATCGATGATCGCTTAGACTAATCTGTTCGTAAAAAATTTTTACGTATCAGAATTTCCGCTATTTGAACTGCGTTTGTTGCGGCTCCTTTTCTCGTGTTGTCGGCAACTATCCATAGATTGATTCCGTGAGGAACACTTTCGTCTATGCGCAACCGTCCGACGCATACGTCGTCTGTTCCGTCTGTTTCGAGAGGAACGGGATAATCTTTGTCAAAGTACTTAACGCCTTTTATTGTCGATAAAATTTCTTCTATTTCTGCAATGGTAACGGCTTTGCGGAATTCTACGTTCGCGCATATGCAATGACAATTAAAAACCGGAACTCGCACTGCGGTTGCGGTTATTTTGATATTTTTGTCGTTTAGTATTTTTTTTGTTTCGTAAATCATTTTTTCTTCTTCTTTCGTGTAGCGATCGGGTAAAAAATCGCCGATGCACGGCAGAATATTTGAGAAAATTTGTTTGCTGAATTTTTTTGGAGGAAGTCCGTTTATGCCGTTAATCAGATCGTTTTTGCCTGCGTTGCCGGCACCGCTTACCGCTTGATAAGTGGAATAGACGATTCGTTTTATTTTGAATTTTTCATGTAGGGGAGAAAGACAGATTGCGGATTGAATTACCGAACAGTTGGGATTGGCTATAATTTTATTCTGCGGCTTTATTATATGTCCGTTCACTTCCGGGACTACGAGCGGAACGTTGTCGTTCTTTCGCCATCGACTCGAATTATCTATAACCGTTGCGCCGTTAGCCGTAAAAATCGGCGCGAATTTATCCGAAACGGCATTGCCCGCGCTGAAAATCGCTATGTCTATTTTTTTGTGAATAACGTTTTCTTTCGTGAGTGCGGAAACGCGGACGGGGTTTCCGTTGTGATGCAAAAATTTTCCGTCGCTGTTTTCGCTTGCGAACAAATAGAGTTCGTTGATCGGAAGTTCGCGCTCTTCTATGATTTCGAGCATTTTTCGTCCTATCATGCCGGTTGCGCCGATTATTGCTATATTATATTTCATTATTGAACTCCGAATATTAAGTTAACGAAAGTGAAAAGCGAATTAAACAATTGTAAAAATTGTGAAAAGTCGAATATATTTGTAATTTCACCGAAAAACGATTGAAAAATACGCTCAAATAATGTATAATATGCAGTGGAAATGGAACGTGGCATTAAAAATCGCAATATTTCGGAAAACGTTGAAATTCGTAGTTTGTTGAAAAAGTTCGGTTTTCGCAAAATTTCGAATCGGTTATGGAAACGGAAAGGCAAAAATAAAAAATTTGGCATAGCGGTCGACGTAAGTTTTGTAAATGAGATTGGCGTCGTAAAAAACGCAATCGAAAATATTTCGGCGGCTATCAAAAAAGATTATTGCCTGTTTATTTCCGATGATCGAACGGGCGACGTCGCGATAAATTGCGAAAGAGTGCTCGCTATCGTTTTAAACGATAAAAACGGAATCGTCGGGCATGGAAGATTGTTCGGTTCGGTTGAATTGAATTTCGTTTCGAAAAACGAAGTAAATACGCTTGAATATGCCGAAAAGGTTTTTGAGAAATCGAGTTTCGATAATTGCGTAAAAGTAACTGTGTCGAAATCAGGTATGAGTGTCTGTTTTGCAAACGAAGATTTGTTGGACGTTGTGATCATGAATATTACGTCGGCGTCAAACAAAGTGGACGATATGTTCGGCGGATATAACATGATAGAGGTAAAAGAATACATCTCGCCTTTTACGGTAAGTGAGCGTATGTACGATTATTTTAAGAAAACAGGTTTGCTCGATTGCGGCGAACAAAGCAATCCGACGCGTTTGGAAATAAACGCTAAAGAAAAATGTTTGATATTTTTCGACGGATATAACGACGTCGTTCTTGCCGCTTTAAGGCAATTTTCGGAGGATATGAATGGCTAAAAGACAAGGTTTTTTTAATAAATTGATAATGGGTTCGGACAGCTTGCCCGATTTTACCGCAAAAAATTTGCCGACCACCCGGTGGGGGCTTTTTTGGGATGTTTTTAAGAACAGATTTTTTGAATTGTTTAAAGTCAGTCTGTTGGGGGATTTGTTTGCCATTCCGTTGATATTGGTTCTGTTTTTCGCTTTTTTGAGCGAAAGAGCGTACAATATTTATATTCCGTATGACGGTAATATCGGAATAGGCTATCCGTTGGAACCGAACGCCGCTATTATGGGGCAGGTTTTGACTTATTATTCTGCGATTCGTAAATTTGCCATGCTTATACCGTGCATAATGATTTTTGCCATAGGCTTGTCCGGCGTGTTCTATGTAATGCGCAGATTGGTTTGGGGCGAAGACGTTAGCGTGGTTCGTCATTTTTTTAAAGGCGTAAAAGAAAATTGGCTTGCGTCGTTGATAACGGGATCCGTGTTCGCGTTGTCGCTGTTCATGATGATGTATAATTTCTTGAATAACGAGCTTAACGATAATGTGGGGTTCTTTAATATCCTATTGACCGTAATCGGCGTTTTGCAGTTCGTAGTGGTTTGTTGCTGGGCATTGTTTATGCTTTCTCAAGAAGTTACTTTTAAACTTAAAATGAGAGAGCTTGTCATGAATAGTTTCTTGTTTGCAATCGCATTGGTGTTGAACAGTGTTTTATTTATAATGCTTGCCGTTTTGCCGATTGCATTTACCGAAATATTGTCGGCGTTTGTTCCTGTGGCTACTTATACCGTTTCCCCCGCCGTTTACATTGCGTATCTGGCTCTTGGATTAGGTTACAGTTCGCTTGTTCTTACCGTATATTCTCATTTTGTATTCGATAAGTATCTGATGGGAAGAATCGAAGGAGCAAAGAAGAACAGAGGAATGTACGTAAAAACTGAGGAAGAGAAGAAAGCCGAGGAAATCGCAAGAATAAAAAATCATAACGTGATATACGGAGAGGCTTATGTTGCGCGCAGATTGGGAACTATCGACGACGGAAGCGATATTACGCCGCTATCTTCGTCGTATTCTAGATCGGATTTGCAAAGGCTAAGCGAAGAAAAAGAAAAAATCAAAGAAGAAGAGGCGGAGCGTCGCAAAATCGCCAACGAAGAAATTCGTCGAGAAATCGAAGAATACGACGCACGCGCGGCGGAAAGCAATAAAAAGAAAAAAGGAAAAAAGAAATGATGTATCGTTACTTGTCCGAATGTTACGACTTGTTCATGAATGAGTCCGATTATGAAAATTGGATCGAAAAAGTTACGTCGGCAATAGGCGGACGAAAAAAAGGAATAGATTGCGGTTGCGGTAGCGGTGCGATTACCGTTCGGCTTAAAGAACTCGGTTATGATGTTATAGGCGCGGACATTAGTCCTGAAATGCTCGAGGTCGCCGTTAAAAATGCCGCGTGCAAAAAAGTTTCGGTTTCTTTTATCAATATGAATTGCGAAAAACTTACCGTTGGTAATAAGGTCGATTTCATTACCGCTGTTTGCGACGTCGTAAATTACATGAAGAGTCCGCGTTCTTTTTTTTCGTCGGCTTATAAAGCTCTGAAAAAAGACGGCGTGTTGTTTTTCGACATTAGCAGTCGTTATAAACTCGTAAATACGATAGGAAATAACGTTTTTACCGATTCAACTGCGGAAGTTACGTATGTTTGGAGTAATGAGTTATCCGAAAAACAAGATAAAGTGGAAATGGACCTTACTTTTTTCGTTAAAAACGAAGACGGAACGTACGATAAAAAAGAGGAAAGTCAAATTCAATATATCTACGACGTCAAAAATATCTTATATTGGCTTAAAGAGGTCGGCTTTAGCGACGTAAGCGTTTTTGGTGAAAATGACGGCGAGCCGCTCGACGACGAACAAAGAATATACTTTACGGCATATAAACGGGTGTAGGTATGGAAAAGTTATTAAAGCTGAATTATGACGCCGATTATTTTTACGGAAAGGCTGCCGATTTGACGGATAAAGGGAAATCGAGCGAAGCGATATATTATTTTTACAGAGCGTTGTCGCTTGAACCTTTCAATCCGTGGATTATGGCGGAAATAGGGCATTGCTATTACGATATGGGTGTTGTAAGGCAAGCGTTGGAATGGTATCATCGCGCCCTCGTTTACGACAAGGAATGTGATTCGGCATGTCAGGGCGCAGCGAATTGTTTTATTGCGTTGGGCAGAGCCGATATCGCTCTGGATTATCTTAGCCGTTGCAGCGACGTCGATTTGGAAGACATGTTAACGGATATGGAAACGGCTGCTACTGTTGACGACGGAATGTTTGTGGAAAAGAAAAAACGATTCGAAAAGCTCAGTGTGCTGAGAAATGAAGAATATTTGAATCGGGCAAAATTATGTTTGCTTGCGAACGATTTGTCGACTGCCGAAGATTGGCTTAAAAAGATAGATGAAAACAGTAAAGAATTTTGCGAGTCGGCTTATTTTTTAGCTTTGATATATTGTGATTCGGGGCGGACGGATAAAGCGCTCGAGCTGAGCGAAAAAATGAAAAGAATATGCCCGAACGAAGGAAAAACATTTGTTGTTTGTATGGCTGCTTACGAAAAGCTCGGCATGAATAAAGAACGTAACGAGATCATCGATTATATTTCGAAATTGCAGCCGAGTAATTATGCCGACGCTCTCGGAATCGCGATATGTTGCAGCGATTTGGAACTGTATGACATTGCTGCGGAGTTTTACGAACATTGTCTTTCCTTTCAGCCGTACGACAAAAATTCTTTGGTAGCGTTGGCATTATGTTATCATAATATCGGTCTAAACGAAAAATGTAAAGATTTACTTATAAAAGCGAGCAGACTTTTTCCTGAGGACGGAGTAAGTAAGTATTATTTAAGAAAAACTTATGAGGGTGAGAAGGAAATTATAAATCCGCTTGCTGCGCAGGTTAAGGATGCTCCAAAAGAATATTTTGAGCAATTAACCGAAGATTTAAGGAATTTATCGATAGCGGAGATGGAAGATAAATACGATGCCGAGGACTCGTATTATGATTCGATAGCGTCGTTGTTCGTTTCGGATCGGTACGATATATTGTTGGGCTTTGTCGTTTCTGTCGCTCCGAGCGAAAGATTTCGACCGTTGTTCAGGCAATTGCTTACGCGGCCGGAAGTTCCGTTTATATTGAAATGCGAATGTTTGACGTGGCTGTTATTTTTTGAAAAAGAAAAAGAATTTGCGTTGTTCGAAGATGGTAGAATGGTTTATTGCAAACCGACCGATATAAGATTAAATAATCCTATTGCTAAAGTAGTATATTGGAAAACTTATTCCGCGTTAAGATTACTTTCTGTGGATTTTACGGAAAAAGATTTAAAAGCGCGAGTGAGACTTTTATTAAAAAGAGACGAAAATATTTTTAACGACGCGGCGTCCGTAAACGAAAACGTGGTGTGTTTGGCGTCTTCGTTGTGCGGCGACGTTCCTTTTATGGAACTGAAACAGTTTTGCGATTTGTTCGAAGCTGATTCCGAAAAATGCGTTCGTATAGCGCAAACTTGGGAGGTTTTACAAAAAAATGATTGATTTCGATGCAAAATTTCAAGCGTATTATGAGGCTTGGTTAAAAGAAAATGCCGGAAAATTTACTTATGACGAGTTGGAAAGTAAAGTTGCCGAGATTTACGAAGAATGGATTGAAACGGCGGATTCCGATCTTGACGGAAAATCTCCGGCTCAGTGGATTGACGGGATGTCCGAAGCGGAGCTTTTCAATATATTTCTCGAATCGTTCGATTCATCCGTTCCTTCCGAGATTGTTACCGACAGAATATCTGCTCTTCCCGATTGTAAGGGTAAATTGGAGAATGTTTTACTCGGGGATTATAAGGACGAAGTAAAAATATTTGTTGCAAATATGCTTATAGAAGTCGGTTGCGATGAAAAATGTTTGAATATTTTTGCCGAATGGTTATGTGATGACGGATATTCTGCCGAATTGAGAGAAGTTGCTGTCGAAGTGCTTGTCGAATATGCCGATAAAATAAAGGAAAAAATATTTGCGGCGATTGACGGCGCCGATCTTGATAGAAAGACGCTTTTTGCCGAGATATTAATAAATACCGAAAAAGACGACAGGACATTCGGTTTGCTGGAAGATTTATTTCGAAACGGAAATAATCGAGCTTTGTATGCCGGTTATATAGGGAAGTACGGAGACGAACGATTTGCCGGAATGTTGTATAAAGCGCTTGACGATTGTAATTACTTGGAATTTACGGAAATAAGAAACGCTATCGAAATGTTGGGCGGCGTAGTTGACGATGATTATCGTGATTTTTCGGATGATGAATATTATAAGGCTATCAAAAATTTAAGGTGAATAATGAAAGAAATGACTCTTGAAGACGTTAAGAACAATGAAGAGATTCGTGCATTAATCGAGCGCGCAAATTATAATCTTGAAAAAATGGGTTACACGGAACACGGAATCAGGCACGTGGGTTACGTATCCAAAACGACTTCGAATATTTTGCGAGAAATAGGCTGTGATGAGAGAATAGTAAATCTTGGCGCTATTGCCGGTTGGATTCACGATATAGGTAATTCCGTAAATCGCTTGAATCACGGTATATCCGGAGCCGTTATGTCTATGTCGCTTTTAAGCAAAATGGGAATGTCTATGGAGGATATATCGCTGATTATTGCGGCAATCGGAAATCATGAAGAACAAAGCGGATTGCCTGTGAATGAAATAAGCGCGGCGCTTATACTTGCAGATAAGAGCGATGCGCATAGGTCGAGAGTTCGCAAAAAGAATTTCAATCCGAAAGATATTCACGATAGAGTGAATTTTTCCATCAAAAAGAATTATCTTGCGGTAAATAAAAACGATAAAACCATTCGCTTGATTATCGAAATGGACGGAGATAAATCCTCCATAATGGATTACTTCGAAATCTATCTTACACGCATGATTATAAGTGAAAAAGCGGCAAAATTTTTAGGCTACAAATTTGAGCTCGTAATAAATAAAACCGTTATAAACAACCAAGTGGCGAGAATAGGCGCTGTCGTGACCGAACACGATAGATCTGTAAGTGAAGAATAATGGTTATTTTTTGCAAAAAGTGGTAAAAACAAGTATTATGTGTGACATAGTACTTGTTTTCATTTTTTAATAAAATCGAACATATAATGTAATTATGAAACGATGCGTGAAATTATCGATGTATTTAATAGGTTCGGTCGTCGGAGCCGGTTTTGCGAGCGGAAAAGAATTAACTGCGTTTTTAGGTGAAAACGGTCTTAATGTGTATAGCGCATTGTTTTGTTCTTTGCTGATTTTTGTTTGCTGTTTTGTTTTTTTGAAAGCGGGAAGTATAACAGGAGCCGGAGATTTTAGAGCGGCAAACAAAATGATTGCTCCAAAAATACATTCGATATTGGACGTATTTGTTGTTTTTAATGCTTTAATAGTGTTGGCAGCCATGTTGGCAGGTGTCAATGAAATCGGTAATCGTTTTTTTAATCTCGGTTGTGTTTATTCGATAACGGCGGTGATTGTCGTGTCCGTCATTGTTGCCGGAGGCAAGGCTCGAATCATGAACGGCGGTTTCGTTATGACTCTTTTCGTGATTGCTATAATTATTGCCGTATCTGCGCAAAACGTTTCCGGTGAAATTTCCGCTTTTGACGGAACTGTAAGAATAGTTTCTTGCGTGTGTTATGTTGCCATGAACGCATTGCCGGCTTCCGGCGTTATGCTTTCCGAAAAAGATTTAAAAACGACCGAATGTTTTATTGTATCTTTGATAACTTCCGTAACGATAGGCGTGTTGATTTTTTTTCTGGGATATGCAATAAAGTGTGTAGGGTGTGAAAGTGCCGAAATGCCGATACTTGTTCTTTCTGAACGTTTGGGTGACGTCGCATTCTTTTTTGCCGTCGTATTGTTGCTTTTGAGTATATTGACGACGATGTTGACGGTGGTTAGCGAGATATCGACGTTTTTGAACGAATATTTCGGTAAGGCTTGTTCTTTAACGGTTGCGTGTTCGGGTGGTCTTACGCTAAGTCTTTTTGGCTTTGAAAAAGTCGTAGAGGTATTTTATCCGATGACGGGCGTTGTCGGACTTATTTATGTGGCTGTGACGATAAAATATTTAGCTTCTTTTGGCATTGATATATTTTTCGATAAGCGCAATAACAAAATACATAACGGCGGCAAGTGCGCAAAGAATAACGGTGGACATCATAACAAGATCGAGCTTGAAAATCTGTCCTCCGAAAATGATAAGATAACCGAGACCGGCATTTGATACGAGATATTCGCCCATAATCGTTCCTACCCATGCTAAGCCTACGTTGACTTTTAATACCGAAATCATGTTCGGAATCGAGCCTGGTAATATTAGTTTTAAGAGAATTTGCAATTTATTTGCTCCCATTGAACGTAAAAGAAGGATTTTGTTTTTGTCGGCGGCAAGAAAACCGTTCAAAAAACTTATAATCGTCACAATGATGCAGATTAAAAAGGTCATTACGACTATCGCTTTGGTTCCTATTCCTACCCAAATAATGATAAGCGGGCCGAGCGCTATTTTTGGCAGACTGTTTAATACTACAATGTATGGTTCGAGAACCTTTCTTGCGGCATCGGAATACCACAATACAATTGCGATTATCAATCCGACAGACGTGGATATCAAAAATCCGTAAACGCATTCGAGCAACGTGGTGTATATGTGTTTTGCAAGGTCAGGCGTAGAGCACATGCTTTTGAGTATTCCGGACGGACTGCTAACGAAGAACGAATCGACTATTTTAGTTGCGGTTAACAGTTCCCAAAACCCTAAAAACAGTACTAAAATCGCTATTTGAATCGCGAATATTTTAATTTTGCCGATTTTCTTTTTGCGTAAAAATTTTTCTCTGTCCGTAAGTTTTTTCATTGCGAAACCTCCTTCCAGATTTTTTCGAATAAAGAGGGATAACCTTTGGCGTCGCGTTTTTCGCGCGGTATGCGAGAACCTAATTCGACGTTTACGATTTTTTTAATTCTGCCGGGGCGGGCGGACAGAATAATGATTTTATCCGATAACGCAATCGCTTCGGAAATGTCGTGGGTGACAAGTAACGCTGTTTTGTGTTCGGTAGCTATGATTTTGAAAATATCGTCCTGAACGCTTAGTCTAGTTTGAAAATCCAATGCGGAAAACGGTTCGTCTAACAAAAGTATTTTCGGCTTAAACGCGAGCGTCCTTATCAACGCGACGCGTTGTCTCATTCCGCCCGACAATTGAGACGGGAAGCTGTTTTTGAATTCTGTCAAACCGTATTTGTCGAGCAATAGAGAGGCGTAGTTTACCGATTCCGCGTTTTTTTTCTTTTGAATTTCTAATCCGAGCGTAACGTTTGAAATAATGTTTCTCCATTCAAAAAGTTGATCGTGTTGGAGCATGTATCCGACATTTCCGGACGGTTTTTCTATCGGACGATTTTCGAGCGTGATTTTGCCGCTTGTCGGTTTTATTAGTCCTGCAATGAGCGATAAAATAGTAGTTTTTCCGCATCCGGACGGTCCTACGATTGCGATGAACTGCCCTTTTTTGACCGAAAAACTAATGTCTTCCAATGCTACGGTTTCGCTTTCGTCGGTTTGATAAATCAGACGAACGTTTTCCATTTTTAGTATTTCCATGGTATTTTCTCCGTGGTTTAACGATATTATGGTATTATGCGTGGCATAGTAATTGCGGTTAATTCAATACGCTTTGAGCAAAGCTGTTGTCGACTATGTCCGAAAAAGCGACTTCTGTCGAAAGATATCCTGCGTTTTTCATTATAGTCAACAGATTTTCGAACGCGGATTCTTTCATTACGGGAGATTCCGCCCAAGCGTCTATTGTACGATAGCTTTCTATCGCGGCTTCTATAAGTTTTAATTCGATGCCGGCAAAATACGGTTGGACGATTTTTGCAACGGTTTCCGCGTCGTTGTTTACGGCGAAATCGTATCCGCGAATAACGGCTTTGACGAACGATTTGATTTTGTCGGGGTTTTTGTCTATATAATTTTTGCTTGCCGAAAACGCCGTGTAAGGAACTTCGCCGCTTGCTTCGCCGACCGCTGCAACGATATGTCCTTTGCCGAGCGATACGTATTCGGATGCGGTGGGTTCGAACATCGTAGTGTAATCTACGTCGGAGTCGCTTTCGAAAACGCTTGCCATCATTCCGAAAGAAACGTCGGTATCGAAATTCATTTCGTCGGTTTTTAATCCCGCTTTGTTTACGACGTATTGCATCGTCATTGCCGGAACGCCGCCCGCTCTTCCTGCGAGAACGTGTTTTCCGCGCAATTTATCCCAAGTAAAATGTTCGTCTTTTTCTTTTGCGACCAAAAAAGAACCGTCGCGTTTGGTAAGCTGCGCGAAAATTACGGGATAATTTTTTTGTCCGTTCACTCTGCAATAAACGGTGGTTTCCGGTCCCATGAGTCCTATTTGTGCGTCGCCCGAAATAACGGTCGTCATGACCAGATCGGAACCCGCGACTGTGGTTATCGTAACGTCCAATCCTTCGTCTGTAAAGTAGCCGCCTGCCGCCGCGACGTAAAGCGGAGCGTAAAACAAACTTCTTGCCGTTTCGCAAACGATTATTTTGCGGTCGTTTCGGTTATCGCAAGCCGCAAAGACGCCGAAGCAAGTAAATGCTATCGCAAAGGCAAAAATAAGAGAAAACGCTTTTTTTAACTTTTTCATAAAATTCTCCTTAAAAATATGGTTTTATACAACATACTATGCCTTAAAAAACTTGCTTGTGCAGCCGTGAATTCACAATATTCGCTTGCAAAATCCGTATTAATGTGCTATACTCTTATGTAAACGAATTTTAATAATTCCGCGACGAACTGTAATTGTTTGCGCGAATTTATGGATTTGTTTATTTTTACTATTAAAATATAACAGAGGATCGGCAATGGAAAAGACTTATGCTCCTAAGAGCTTTGAAGGCAAAATATATAAAAAATGGCTCGATAAAAAATATTTTGCCGCTAAACCGAACAAAAACAAAAAACCTTTTACTATCGTTATGCCCCCGCCTAATATAACGGGACAGCTTCATATGGGGCATGCTCTCGACGGAACCGTTCAGGATATTTTAACTCGTTACAAGCGTATGAAGGGATTCGAAGCGTTATGGTTGCCGGGTACCGATCATGCGTCTATTGCGACGGAAGTCAAGATTGTAGAAAAGATGAGAGAGGAAGGACTCACGAAAGAAGGCATCGGCAGAGAGAAATTTCTTGAGCGCGCTTACGATTGGAACAGACAATACGGCGGAAGAATAGTCGAACAAATAAGACAAATGGGTTCGTCGTGCGATTGGGACAGACTTGCGTTTACTATGGACGAACGTTGTTCCAAAGCCGTTCGCGAAGTTTTCGTTCGTATGTACGAGAAAGGACTTATATATAAGGGCGACAGAATAATAAATTGGTGCCCTTGTTGCAAAACCGCAATCTCGGACGCGGAAGTCGAATACGAGAACGAAAAATCGCATTTGTGGCATCTTAAATATCCGATAGAGAACAGCGACGAATTTATTATCGTAGCTACGACTCGACCGGAAACTATGCTCGGCGACGTTGCCGTAGCCGTCAATCCGAGCGATAAGCGTTATGCTAAAATAGTCGGCAAAATGATAAATTTGCCTTTGACGGATAGAAAAATACCTATAATTGCCGACAGATATGTAGAAAAGGGATTCGGAAGCGGCGCCGTAAAAATTACGCCTGCGCATGATCCTAACGATTTTGAAGTAGGTTTGCGTCACGATTTGCCCGTAATCAAAGTCATGAACGACGACGGAACGATGAACGAGAATGCGGGAAAATTCAACGGTTTAACAGAAGAGGATGCTCGTATTGCCGTTGTCGAAGCTATGGATAAACTCGGTTTGTTGGTAAAAATCGAAGAGTACGAACATAATGTCGGTCATTGTTATCGTTGTCATAAAACGATAGAACCTATGGTATCGAAGCAGTGGTTCGTAAAAATGCAAGAATTGGCTAAGCCGGCAATCGCTGCGGTTAAAAATAAGGAAATTAACTTTTTGCCGAAGCGGTTTGAAAAAACTTACTTGCATTGGATGGAAAACATTCGCGATTGGTGTATCAGTCGTCAGTTGTGGTGGGGACACCGTATTCCCGTCTTTTACTGCGATTCTTGCGGCGAAATGACGGCAAGCCGCGAAGACTTGAAGGTATGTCCTAAGTGCGGAGCACCCATGCGTCAGGACGAAGACGTTCTCGATACGTGGTTCAGTTCGGCGCTCTGGCCTTTTTCTACGCTCGGTTGGCCGGATAAAACGCCCGATCTCGAATATTTTTATCCGACAACGGTATTGGTTACCGCTTACGACATTATCACTTTCTGGGTTTCGAGAATGATTTTCAGCGGTTACGAACATATGGGTGAAAAGCCGTTCGGGGACGTTTTGATACACGGAATAGTTCGTGACGGATTGGGAAGAAAAATGTCCAAATCACTTGGAAACGGAGTAGATCCGTTGGAAATAATCGATAATTACGGTGCCGACAGCTTAAGATTTTCTCTCGTAAACGGAATATCCGCAGGCGGAGACATCAAGTATTCGCTCGATAAAATGGAAAGCTATCGTAATTTCATGAATAAAATATGGAACGCGTCCCGTTTTGTTTTGATGAATTGCGAAAACGCCGAGATTAAGCCTTTGTCCGACGTCAAATTAACGCTTGCGGATAAGTGGATTTTACATGAGCTGAATTCGACCGTTCAGAAAGTCACAAGATACCTCGATAAATACGAAGTAGGTTTGGCGGCGAATTGTATATATGATTTTATTTGGAGTCAGTTCTGCGACGTTTATATAGAAATGAGTAAAACATCGTTGTATAGCGACGACGAGAATAAGCGTTTCGATACGGTAAGCGTTCTCGTTTACGTATTGAGAGATATTTTAAAACTCGCGCATCCGTTTATTCCTTTTATAACGGCGGAAATTTATGATAATTTGCCCGTGAAGGATGCGGAAGACATTATGATTTCATCTTATCCGGAATATGATAGAAAACATAATTTTGCAAAGGCGGATCAGGAAATCAACGCCGTTATGAACGCGATTAAAGAAATTCGTTCGCTTCGAAAAGAGATGAACGTAAGCCAAACGAAGAAGACGGCTATTTATATCGTTCCTGCGGACGGTAAAGAAAAAATGTTGAAGGATTGTGCCGCATATATAGAAAAGCTTGCTTGCGGCAACGAGATTTTCTTCGATAAACCCGACGCGAAGGCGGTAAGCGTGGTTACGGATATAGCGCAATTCTATATTCCGATGGGGGATCTCGTCGACGTAGATAAGGAGCTTGAAAGACTCGCTAAAGAACTCGAAAATACCGAGAACGAAATAAACAGAGCGCAGGGAAAACTGAATAATCAGGGTTTTGTCGCGAAAGCACCGGCGGCTCTTATCGAAGCCGAAAAAGCCAAGCTTGAAAAATATAAGCAATTAAAAGACAAAATCATTTCGAATATAGAAAATTTGAAGAAAAACTAAAAACAAAAGCGACTGTCGTTAAGTTAATGCTTAAACAGTCGCTTTTTAATTATTTGTTACCGATAAATTATTTAAAAATTATACTTGAGGATTGTTTTTTTCTTCTTTATAATGGATCAATGCTTTTGCAAGCTGATCGGGACAGCTTGTACCGTTTCTACACTGAATACCTTGCAGTAAATCGATTACTTCGTCGATGTGACGGCCTACCGCAAGTTTGGAAATTCCCTGAGTGTTTCCGCTGCAACCGTTTACGAATTTTAACGTTTTAAGAATGTCGTTTTCGTCTACCGTAAAAATAATTTCTCTGCTGCAAGTGCCTTTAGTTCTGTAAATATTCATGTTATACCTCCTAATCTATAAGTTCCTCGTGTAAAAAATAGTAAATTTGGGCAGCTTTTTCTTCCCATTTATTGTAAACTTGTTTGGCTGTTTCGCGGTTGGTGACGTTTAGTTTCAGTTCCAACGTCGTTTGAACGGGATCAACGATTTTAAGATGAACGGTATATGTTCCGTCATGATTTTTGTAATAATTTCGATAATACTCTTGCTTACGTTTATACGCCATACGATTTTCTTTAACGTATTCCGTGATTTCGGTACGCAAGGTGGAAGGAATTCGCGTATAAAAATTGTCAAGGCACATTCTGCCGTCCGGAGTAATGTTGTAATACGCGTCCGAAACTATTCCGTTTTCCGCTATTTTATCTTTGCTCGATCTGTATATCAATCCGGAGGTCAAAAGTTCGTTTACCGCCATCGTGCAATCCATGTAGGTTAACCATAAATTTCTGCTGGAACACATTTCGATTATCGTTTTGCCCGTAAGCGGAACGTCCATTGCCTCGAATACATACAACAAAATAAGCTTATTTAAAGTCGAATCATCTGTAATAATCACTATAAGCCTCCATAAATACTATTATAACATATATTTCAAAGAAAATAAAGGGGCTTTTCGAAATTTTTAAAAAATTTTTTCGTATAAGAAAAATTGTAAACCGTTTTAAGAATTTCGGTTGACAATAAATCGCGCATATGATACAATTTAAAAATGGTTAAAGATAAGGTTCTTGAAATATTGGAAAAAAACAGAACGATTGCGCTTTCTGGCGAATCTATAGCGCGGAGCTTGGGCGTTAGTCGCTCGGCTGTTTGCAAAGCCGTTAAAAATTTGAAAAAAGAAGGACACCGAATTTATTCTCGCACGAACGAGGGGTATTCCATGACGGAGGAATCGGACGTTTTGTCGGTTGCCGGCATAAAAACATATCTTGATTCTGAGCGTGACGTAATTGTGTTCGACGTGACCGATTCTACGAACAAACAGGCGAAAATGATGGCGATCGGCGGAGCTTTAAACGGAACTGTAGTCGTAGCAGACGAACAGACTGCGGGAAAAGGACGTCGCGATCGCAACTTTTATTCTCCGAAAGGCAGCGGAGTTTATTTTTCGATAATTATACGTCCGGAATTCGATTATTTTCAATGCCAAAAAATCGTTCCGATGGCTACCGTTGCCGTGGCTCGCGCGATAAAGAAAGTTTGCGGAACGGACGTGACGATAAAATGGGTGAACGACATTTATTTGAACGGAAAAAAAATCGTCGGCATTTTAACCGAATCGACGGGCGAAATTAACGGAAATAAACCGGAATCGCTTATAGTGGGAATCGGCATAAACGTATCCACGGAAGTTTTTCCGATCGAAATTGCCGAAAAAGCGGGAAGTTTGGGCGTCAGGGTAAATAGAAATCGTCTTGTTGCGGAATGTGTTAACGAATTTTTTTCGCTGTATCCCGGCGTTCCGACGGGCGGTTTTATTGAAGAATACAGACAAAAATGTTTTGTATTGGGAAAAAAAGTGATTGTTTTGTGTGATTCTCCGTATGAAGCGGATGCTGTCGACATAACCGATTCTTGCGAACTCGTGGTCGAACACGACGGAGTCAGACGCGTGCTTAAAACCGAAGAAGTAAGTATAAAACCGATATTTATATAAAATAATATTGCGACGCGGCTTACTGCGTCGTTTTTTATTGGAATTGTTTAATAACAGTTGACAAATATTCGAAAATATGATACATTATGCTAAAATAATGTTTGACGGTCGATCGTAATTCGAGCATAACGGTTTGCTTTAATTTTTTATTTCGGTAATCGGCTTTTGATTCGGTTTCGGTTAAAGGTTGTTTGGGATTTTTTTTGTTCGAAAATGCTGTCGTCGTCTTTTTTTGCGGAGGAGAAATTTATGAAAAAATTCGGCGTCATTATTCTTTCGATTTTATTGCTTTTATCTCTTGCGGCTTGCTTTACGCCTGAAAATGACAAAAACGACGGCGAAAACGGAGTGTCGTCGGCGAGTTCGCTTTTGGAATATTCTATAAACGATGATGGAATAACTTGCGCGATAACGGGAATGGGTAAATGGACGGACGAAAAACTTGTTATTCCGTCGTCGATAGGTAATTATGCCGTAACGATTATCGACGAGGGCGCTTTTGACGGTTGCGATTTTATAACGGAAGCCGTTATCCCCGATACGGTAATCGAGATCGGTGGAGTTATTTTCAATCGTTGCGTGAAATTGAAAAAAATTTCTTATTTTTCATCGTGCAAGACCGCGCTTCCTTTTTATATCGAATACGATTATTCTTCGGGTTTTAAAATGGTGGAAACGATCGAATACGGCGTAGAAGTTCTTGGGGAACGTTTTTTTGCCGACACGCCTCGCATTTCTACGCTGATATTGACCGATAAAGTAAAGAAAGTCGAACCGTGGATTTTTGCGTCCGCTGACGGCGTGAATAATTTAATCATTTCGGCGTCGGTGTCCGATATTTCCGAAAACGCGTTAAACGGCGTAAAGGCTGCTTCTATTCAAGTGGACAAAGAGAACGTAAAGTACGAAATCAAAAGCGGCTGTTTAATAAATAAGGAAACGAAGGAACTTCTTGTTGCGACGAACGGTTGCACTATTCCCGGCGACGGAAGCGTTACAAGAATCGGTACGTACGCTTTTGCGGCGACGGAAGTCGAATCTATCGTTATTCCGAATACTATTCGATCGATAGGAACCTACGCTTTTTTCGGTTGCGATAAATTACGGGAAATTTTCATTTCCGAAGGAGTGAAGTCTATTGAGGGTAATGTATTTTGTTTTACGAATTATCATTCGATTGAAGTGGACGCCGCAAATCCCGTTTATCACAGCTCGGGTAATTGTTTGATCGAAACAGCAACGAAGACATTGATTTCGGGCAGCGAATTCAGTTCGATTCCTACCGATGGCAGCATAATGAAAATCGGTGAACGCGCTTTTTACGGCATGAGTCCTTCAAAAATGATTCTTCCCGGAAGTATAGTTCAAATAGACGATTATGCGTTTTATGTATGGCAAATGTCGGACAGTAAGGTCTTTTACGAAGGTTCGATTTCCGATTTTCGCAAAATAGTTTTTGGACAACATTATGAGTTTTTATCTTTTTCGACCATTTATATTTATAGTGACGTTGAACCTTCGACAAACGAATACGATTGCTGGTGGCATTATGACTCAGACGGCAATCCCGTAATTTGGGAAAGTAAATCGAGCGGAGAAACGATTGCACGATAGAATTTATGGTAAGGTTTTTCATAGATGCTCCTTTGAATCGAATAAAAATATTATGACTGTTTGCGGTTGTATAATCGGAATAAATATATCGATGTTTGTTACGGAGTTGCATTATGTTTTTTGTCGTTTGATTGTTAGGTGTGGACTGTTCGAAGTAATTATTCTTCTTTTGTTCTATAAACTTATTTCGGTTGCAATTTTTTTGCATAAACGATATAATTTACATGGCAAACAAATTTTTTAGGAGCGCGGAAAAATGATTTATAAAAATGTCGAGATTTTTAACGTTGCGGAGTTAATGGAATGTGAAAACGGCGGAGTTAAGTGGCTCAGAGTTCCTTCCGACGTCGATGAATGTTTGGAACACGGCGTTCAGTCACATAATATGGCGAGAAACAGTACGGGAGTAGAGTTGCGTTTCGTTATTAAAAGCGGCGATAGCGCGATTATCAGAATGGCAAGGGCGGCGGATAACAAAGGCACTGACGTTTTTCACGTATATCGCGGAGGAATACAAGGTTCTTGGGAAGATTGCGAATGGGATAAATACGTTACGTTTGAAGCTTGCGATTACGTTATAAAAAAATCCGAAAATATGGAATTTCTTAAAAAAATGGCGGCGGAATGTTCCGATCCGTGGGATCCGGAAGTTATTCGAGTTATATTCGATCGCGGTTCTTACAGAATTATAGATATTATCGGCGACGTAGAACCGCCTCGCCCCGAGCAATGTCCGCAAAAAACGATTCTGACATATGGCTCTTCTATTACTCACGGTTCTAATTCCATCGACATGTCTCATTCTTGGCCGGCAGTGCTTGCGCATAATCTTAAAACAGACGTAAGAAACCTCGGTTTTGCCGGCGCTTGCGCAATGGAAGAAAAAATGATAAATTACATAGCCGAACTAGGCGAATCCGATCAATGGGATTTGGCTATCATGGAATTGGGTATCAACGTTTTGGGTTGGCAGGACGATAAAATCGTTAGTCGCGCGACCAACGCAATAAAACAGGTTGCGGGAAGGAATCCGAATAAAAAAGTGTTTGTTATTTCTCCTTTTTATTGTTCGGACGATTTTAAGGGCGGAACGCAAGCTCGCAATTGGCGAGATAAATTACGTTTCATCACGGAACAAGAAAAGTTACCTAACGTCACGTACATAAGCGGTCTTGATTTGTTGGGCGACGTGTCCAGACTTTCCGCCGACGAAGTTCATCCGAATATTTACGGAGTGGAGAGAATAGCTTCTCGTTTAACGGAAATACTGAAAAAAGAAATTTAACGAAAATATCGGAATTGTTTTGCCGAAATCGAGTTTGCTTAATCGCGACAAGAAATATAATCGAGTTGATTCCGAAAAAATTAAAACAAAAAGCCCGCTATGCAAATAAATGCAGAGGGGCTTTGTTTTTATAAACCGAATAGCTAACGGTTGTTAATCCGAACGAACTATTTATTATTCCGATTTTACGGGCAAAAAGTTTTCGAAAATTATATTGTCGCAAAAATCGGATATTCTTTCCATTTCGGTATTGCTTCTAACTGTCCATGCAAGAACGGGCAAATCGCATTTGGAAACTTTTCTATTCGGCAAAAAATCACAATTATAAGAAATGAAATCGGGCGACGAAATTTTGTTTATTTTCATCGAATTAAACATGTGCCGTTTGTAAAATCCCGAAAGATCTTTTTTTGTCATGAAAGAGGACAGCTGACCTCTTATAAATCCCGACGCGTTTTTCTTGAAATATTCCATCGAATACGGATTGAAAGATTGAACGGCAAAATCACCGGAATACGAGTTTAACATATCAATCGTTTTTTGCTCGAGTTCACCTATTCTGCCAGGGTTTTTGAGTTCGATCAAAATCGGGGTTTGTCCGTTGATCGTTTCGAGAACCTGTTCGAATGTCGGAATCGTTTCGTCTGTTCCGAGCAGATGTAATTCGATTAACTTTTCTTTAGTCAAATTGGACACGTAACCGTCGGTCAAAGTCATTCTTTTAAGGTCGCTGTCGTGAATAACGACTGGTGTGCCGTCATCGATTATTTGAACGTCCAATTCTATCGGAAAACCGTTTTCGACGGCATTGCGAAAAGAGGCAAGTGAATTTTCGGGTATTTCGGTGTTGTGCAATCCCCTGTGCGCAATAGGTCGAGTGCAAAGCCACGTTTTTTTAATATCCATACAAACCTCCATACTAATCTTATTCATTATATAGCATTTATATGAAAAATGCAAGAAAATTTAACGCATTGGCTTGTACAAAAACTTTATTTTTTAAATTAAAGCCGAAAATCGTTAAATCTATTTGCTTTTTGCCGTGTTTGCGTATATAATTATTACTATGGATAAACAGAAATATATACGTAATTTTTGCATAATAGCTCATATAGACCACGGTAAATCCACTCTTGCCGATCGACTCATAGAATTCACGGGAACTCTTGCTAAGCGCGAACTTTCCGATCAGCTTCTCGATTCTATGGATATAGAACGCGAACGC
Organism: uncultured Lachnospiraceae bacterium; assembly: GCA_964591125.1. GTDB lineage: Bacteria > Bacillota > Clostridia > Christensenellales > Pumilibacteraceae > Neoclostridium. The sequence goes on along the minus strand of CAZQAC010000003.1, from coordinate 26,979 downwards.
GGCATTACCATTAAACTCGCGCCCGTAAAAATGAATTATACCAAAGACGGCGTGGATTATGAATTGAATCTTATCGACACGCCGGGTCATGTGGATTTTTCTTACGAAGTTTCTCGTTCTCTTGCTGCATGCGAAGGAGCTGTTTTGATCGTCGACGCGACGCAGGGCGTGGAAGCTCAGACTTTGGCGAACGTCTACATTGCCGTCGATAACGATTTGGAAATAATTCCCGTAATAAATAAAATAGATTTGCCGTCCGCTCGACCTGAAGAAGTAAGAGCGGAAATCGAAGACGTTATAGGAATAGACGCTTCGATTGCTCCGCTTGTCAGCGCAAAGGAAGGCATAGGCATCGAGGAAGTTTTGAATCAGGTGGTGGATTTGGTGCCGCCTCCGAGCGGCGACGTAAACGCTCCGCTCAAAGCTCTGATTTTCGATTCATTTTACGACAACTATAAAGGTGCGGTATGTCTTGTTCGCATTGTGGACGGAAGTATCGCAGCGGGCGATAAAATGGAAATAATGAGTAACGGTAAACAGTTCGACGTTGTTGAGGTCGGCGTTTTTCAGCCTAAAATGGTTGCGGCGAGATCTCTGTCGGCAGGCGAAGTCGGATATATTTGCGCGAGCATAAAAACGGTGTCCGATACGGCTCCGGGCGATACGATAACTCTTGCCGATAATAAAGCTGGACAACCGTGCCCCGGTTATAAAAAAGTTCAGCCCGTCGTATTCTGCGGTATCTATCCGGTCGACGGTTCTAAATATAACGACTTGAAAGACGCTCTGGAAAAATTACGTCTCAACGATGCGTCGTTGTCTTTCGAACCCGAAGTGTCGGTGGCATTGGGATTCGGTTTTCGTTGCGGTTTTTTGGGTTTGCTTCATATGGAAATTATCGAGGAAAGGTTGGAGAGAGAATTTAATCTCGATTTAATAACTACGGCTCCCGGCGTCAATTACAATGTCAATAAAACAAACGGAGAAAAATTAACGGTTACGAATCCGAGTAATTTGCCTTCTTTTTCCGAGATAGAGAGCATAGAAGAACCCATAGTTTCAGCTGATATTTTTACTCCGCCCGAATTTATCGGTTCGATAATGGAATTGTGTCAGGACAAGCGCGGCGAATATATCGATATGGTATATCTCGACAAAACCAGAGTAAAAATGCATTACGAAATTCCTTTAAACGAAATCGTTTACGATTTTTTCGATAGTTTGAAATCGCGGACGAGAGGATACGCGAGTCTTGATTACGAAATAAAAGGCTACAAACCTAGTGATCTCGTAAAACTCGATATATTGTTGAATAACGACGTTTGCGATGCTTTGAGTTTGATTGTTCACAGAGATAAAGCTTACGCGAGAGGCAGAAGTATTGCCGAAAAATTAAAAGAAGTAATTCCGCGTCAGATGTTCGAAATTCCCATTCAGGCGGCAATCGGAGGCAAAGTCATCGCAAGAGAAACGGTAAAAGCGCTTAGAAAGGACGTTTTGGCAAAATGTTACGGCGGCGATATTACGAGAAAGAAAAAATTGCTCGAGAAGCAGAAAGAAGGTAAAAAGAGAATGAGACAGGTCGGTTCCGTAGAAGTGCCGAGCGAAGCCTTTATGTCTGTTTTGAAACTCGATAATAAATAATGGAAGATATAGGAATTTACGTTCATATTCCGTTTTGTTCAGGGAAATGCGCTTATTGCAGTTTTATTTCCACCGTGAATTCAACGAAACAACCGCTGTTTATCGAAAGGCTGTTGAGGGAAATAGACGATTGTCGTTATTGCGGGAACGTCACGAGTATTTATGTCGGAGGCGGAACTCCGTCGGTCTTGAACAATGGGTATCTTTCGCAAATTTTTACGAAAATACGTTCGAAGTATACCGTGGAATGCAATTCGGAAATAACGACGGAAATCAATCCCGAATCCGCTACCGAAGAATTTTTGTCGGAATGTGAACGCAACGGAGTTAATCGTATAAGCATAGGATTGCAGTGTGCCGACGATGAAATATTAAAGGCGGCGGGACGAAGACATTCCGTTTCGGATTTTGTTAATGCCGTAGAACTTGCAAAAAAACACGGAATGGACAATATCAGCGCCGATTTAATGCTGGGTTTGCCGGGTGAAACAGACAAAAAAATCATCGATTCGTTGAATTTATTGTTTGAACTCGGAATACGGCATGTATCCGTGTATTCGTTGTCGGTCGAGAAAGGTTGCGTAATGTATTCCAAGAAATATCTTCCTGATGAGGACGCGATGGCGGATCAATACGGACTCGTAAGCAAAATTTTGCGTGATAACGGTTATGAAAGATATGAGGTAAGCAATTTTGCCAAGGAAGGCAAATTCGGCAAACATAATATGAAATATTGGTTGCATAAGCCGTATCTGGGATTTGGACCTTCCGCACATTCTTTTTTTAACGGATTAAGATTTGCGAATACCGATAAAATTTCCGATTATCTTGACGGAACGACAAAAGTTTCGGAAGAACCTATAAGTCGAGAAGGGGCGGAAGAGGAATTTATTATGTTAAGATTGCGGCTTAACGACGGAATTTCTCTTTCCGAATATCGGCGGTTATTCGATAAAAAATTTGAAGACGGAAGAGAGTCGCGTTTGCAAAAGATGTACGATGCCGGCGTGATAGAAAAAAAAGACGATAGAATATTTGCGACGGAGAAAGGAATTTATATTCTTAATTATATAATAACGGAGTTGATTTGAATGGAAACCGATAAAATTGAAAAAAACAAATCGGATAAACAAGCCGAAGCCGAAAAAAAAGAGAACGCCGAAAAATTGCGACGTAAAATAGAAGCCGAAAATTTTAAACGTCGTTATTTTGAAATGTATGACGACATAAAAATAAGTTATAAAGAAGATTGGTAATAATTTAGACAAAAAGCTCGAATAATTGCGGATTATGGCGAAAAACGCCGTGCTGTTTCTTTTCATATGCGCGTGTGTTATAATTTATGTATTCAAACGAATCGGAGGATACGGCTATGGCAAAGGCAATTAAAGAAAGAAGCGGAATAAAGAAATGTGCGGCTCTTGCGCGTCAACGCATGAAAATGGGATATTGGGATAAAATCGTGAAAGAACGCGAAGAATTTCTTTTACGAGAAGGCGATACTCCCGAAAACAGATTAAAGATCAGTCGGATACAGAAATCGCGTTTTGCGAGAGAAAATTCAGAAAACGCGAGCGTTACCGACGTCAACGAAAAAGAAAGAAAATATTTGTTGGTTTGTAATATGCTCGACGCGGACGAAGATACTTCCAATCCGATAGGGCAACTTATAGATTACGACAAATACAATGCGCTCGACGAACGTTCCAAACAAAGATATATTTTGGAATTGGTTCACGAATACGACGAGTTAAAAGAGCGCTACTATCAGGAACGAATGATTAAATCTTGCTGAATCGATTTTGCGTTCCTGTAGTTAAATTATGAACGGGAGCGAATACTCGAGATGAATTTTGATTTAAAAACTTTGAATGAAGAGCAGTTAAAACCTGTTTTGGATACGGAGGGAGCTGTTTTGGTAACTGCCGGAGCGGGCAGTGGAAAAACTCGTTTGTTGACGCATAGAATAGCGTATATTCTCGATAAGGGGTTGGCGCAACGTTATAACGTTTTGGCTATAACTTTTACGAACAAAGCGGCTGGCGAGATGCGTCAGCGATTGTCGAATATGATCGACGATGCTGATCAAATTTGGATTTTTACGTTTCACGCGCTTTGCGTACGTATTTTAAGAAAATTTATAGGCAAAATCGAAGGTTATAATTCTAATTTTTCCATTTACGGCGAAAACGAAAAAAATAATTGTGTTAAAAGAATAGTAAAAAATTTCATAGAAAAGGGTAAAATCGCTGAAGCGGGCGATTATGAAAAAATTATATCCGGTTGTATTTCTAAGGCGAAGGAAAACGGTTACGCGCCGTCTGAATATGCTTCCGTCAATAAATTCATGCGAGATATAGATTTAATCGTCGAAGCTTACGAAGCCTACGAAAACGAAAAAAAGAAATCTAATTCGCTCGATTACGACGATCTGTTGTTGTTTGTTTATAATCTTTTGTCCGATGACGAAGAAGTCAGAACGTATTATCAAAATAAATTCAAATATATTCATATTGACGAATTTCAGGATACGAATACGATACAGTATAATCTTGCGAAAATTTTATCCGGCGGCTACGGGAATATCTTTGCAGTTGGTGACGAAGATCAAAGTATTTACGGTTGGCGAGGAGCTAATTTCGAGAATATATTTAATTTTCAAAAGGATTTTGACTGCAAAGTTTATAAGCTCGAACAAAATTATCGTTCGACGAAAAACATAATAGAAGTTGCCAATAAAATTATAGTCAACAATAAAACCCGTCTCGAAAAAGTCTTGTGGACGGCAAATGAAAGCGGTGAAAAAGTAGAATGTCATTGTGCGAACACGGATAGAGATGAAGTTAATTTTGTTATAAAAAACATAGCGCGGTTACGTCGCGACAAGGGTTATTCTTATCGTGATTTTGCCGTTTTGATGCGCGTGAATTCGTTATCGAGACAATTCGAAGAAGGCTTTTTGACGTATAATATTCCGCACAGAGTGTACGGCGGTTTTAAGTTTTACGAAAGAAAAGAAATAAAAGACGTTTTGGCGTATCTTAGAATAATGGTAAATCCGTCCGACAACGACGCCTTACTTAGAATTATTAATTTCCCTCGACGCGGAATAGGCGATTCTACGATCGCACAGCTTGTTAATTATTGTAATGTGACGGACAGTACTATGTATGACATAGTAGTAAATATCGATAAAAACGAGGATTTGCCGATTAAAATTGCTAAAAAACTGTCACCTCTGGCGGAAGTTCTTAAATGTTTAGAAAACGCTTACAATACGGGCGCAAACGCTTCGAGTCTCGGAAAATACGTGGTAAAAGTTCTTAATCTTAAAGAATATTACGGCGGTGACGAAGAAGAAAACGTAAATCGTCGCATGAATATAAAAGAATTGCTAAACGGTATGGACGAATTCGACAAACAAAACGGCGGCACTCTCGAAGATTACTTACAAACGGTTTCGCTGTATTCGGATACGGACGAAGAGGACGACGGCGACAGTATTACGATAAGTACGGTTCACAGCGCGAAAGGATTGGAATTCAAAGTGGTGTTCCTTGTCGGGATGGAGGACGGAATTTTTCCTTCTTCAGGCAGAACCGAAACGGACGAAACCGAAGAAGAACGTCGCTTGATGTATGTTGCAGTTACGCGAGCGCGCGAAAAACTTTTCATGACTTATACAGTATCGAGATACAGATTTAATAAAGTCACCGAATCCGCTCCGAGCAGATTTTTGAAAGAAGCCGGGTTTGCGATTGAAAAGCCGAAGCCGGCAAGCAGAGAAAATTACCGCGACAGAGAATATGGCAGAAACAACGTATATCGAGGAACGCGCGCTTACGCAAAATCTTACGGAGACGAATATAACAGAGAAGAAGTTCCCGTGTACGATTCGTACGTTGCGGCAAAAAAAGAAAACGCGCTGGTACAAAAAGACGCGTCCGTATATGTCGTCGGAGCAAGAGTAGCTCATACGAAGTTTGGCAACGGAACGATAACGGCGGTAAAAAAACTCGGCAACGACGTTTGCCTTGATATAGAATTCGATAAAACGGGAAAACTTGCTTTGTTACTTAATTACGCGCCTATAGAAATAATCGGGGAGTGAACGTACGATGGATAGAATGAAAGAATTGGTCGAACTGCTGAATAAATACGCTTATCAATATTATGTTTTGGACGAACCGACCATATCCGACGGCGAATACGATTTGCTTTACGACGAGCTTGTTGATTCGGAAAAAAAATCTGGCGTCGTTTTGCCTGATTCGCCTACGCAAAAAGTCGGCGGCGAACCGCTTAAAGAATTCGTTCAACACAAGCACATTAATCGTTTGTATAGTCTTGATAAATGCAATTCGTTCGAACAATTGCGAGAATGGGACGAGAAAATCAAAAACGTCGATCCGACCGTAGAATACACTCTCGAATATAAACTCGACGGACTTACTTTGTGTCTGACTTACGAAAACGGTTATTTCAAATGCGCGTCTACTCGCGGTAACGGAATAGTCGGCGAAGACGTTACGGAACAAGTAAGAACGATTAAATCCATTCCGCTTAAGATCGAATACAAAGATTTGATCGAAGTTCAGGGCGAAGGAATCATGCGGCTTAGCGCTTTGGAAAAATATAATAAGACAGCGGACGAACCGCTTAAAAACGCGCGAAACGGCGTTGCCGGCGCGATACGTAATTTGGATCCGAAGGTTACCGCAAAACGCAATCTTGATATTATTTTTTACAACGTGAATTATTTGAAAAGCGGCAAAGTTTCGTCGCAGCGTGAGAGCATAGATTTTTTGATAGCCAATCGTTTTAAGACGGATATGCTTTTTAAAACCGATAAAATTGAAGAAATTATCGAAAAAATCAAAAACGTCGATCGAGGAAGTTTGGATTTTCTTATAGACGGAATGGTTGTTAAGGTAGATAATTTCGAAACGAGAGAAAATATCGGATACACCGATAAATTTCCAAAGTGGGCAATAGCGTACAAATTCGAAGCGGAAGAAACGACTACAAAACTCGAAAATATCGTGTGGAACGTAGGACGCACGGGAAAAGTCACGCCGTTGGCTTTCGTAAGTCCGGTAGAACTTTGCGGAGCTACGATAAGTCGGGCGACTTTGAATAATATAGACGATATCAAGCGAAAAAAACTTACGGAGGGTTGTCGCGTTTTTATTCGCAGGAGCAACGACGTTATTCCAGAGATTCTCGGAATAGCAGAGGATTTCGGAGGTAACGAGATAGCTGCGCCTATCTATTGTCCGGCTTGCGGATCGGAGTTATATCGCGACGGAGCACATTTGTTTTGTCCGAACGAACATAATTGTCCGCCGCAGATTAAGGGAAGAATAGAACATTTCGTTTCAAAAGACTGCATGGACATAAAAGGCGTAAGCGAAGCGACGATAGGTGAACTTTACGAAAAAACAGGCGTAAAAGAAGTATTCGATTTGTATTCGTTGACCGAAAACGAATTAAGCCTGTTGGACGGATTCAAAACAAAAAAGATCAACGCCTTTCTTAGCGCTGTGGAAAAAAGTAAAAACGTTTCGCTTGCGAAATTTATAAACGCGTTGGGCATAGACAACGTGGGAAAAGTTGCGGCAAAAGAGCTTGCCGACAATTACGGAAGCATAGAAGCTTTGCGTAAAGCGGACGAACAGGAACTTCGCAATAATAATCTTATAGGCGAAGTTACCGCAAAATCCATCAAAGAATATTTCCGAAAACGCGGATATGTCGTTGACGGATTGTTTGCTGCCGGAGTTGTCCCCGAGTGCGAAAAAAACGTTGCCGGAAAATTATCCGGAAAGAAAATAGTTTTGACGGGTTCGCTTGTCGGTTATACTCGCGGACAAATGACCGAAATGATAGAGAAAGAGGGCGGAACGGTTCAGTCGTCGGTTGGAAAAGAAACCGATTTCGTGGTGGCGGGAGACAAAGCCGGGTCCAAATTGGAGAAGGCAAAAAAACTATCGATAAAAATATTAACGGAAGAACAGTTTATTTCTTTGATAAACGCTTGAAATTATCGGAATTTAGTGTTATAATGTTAATTGCGGTTTCGATAAATATATTGACGTATGAATTTATCGCCGCGCGGAGACTGAACAATGAAAAGCATGACAGGTTACGGCAAAGCTTCCGTAATGTTAAAAGGAAGAGAACTTACCGTCGAAATGAAATCGGTTAACAATCGGTATTTGGAGATAAATCCGCGTTTACCGAAGATTTTTTCGTCGATGGAAGAAATCGTAAGAAAAGAAATTAAAAACAACATATGCCGAGGCACGGTCGACGTATTCTTCAATTATGTCAACAATTCGGACGAAGGTAAAAAAGTAACCGTAAACAAATCTCTTATAGCGGGTTATGTCGAAGCGGCGAAAGCAATTTCGGAAGAATACGGCATCGAAAACGATTTTTCGGTGAGCGACGCTTTGCGCGTGCCGGATGCGGTTAAGGTCGAGTCGGACGAAACGGAAAACGACGAGCTCGAAAAAATGCTCGAAGAAGGAGTTTCGCAAGCCTGTGCGGCTCTTTGCGAAATGCGCGAAAAAGAAGGCAAGGGTATAAAAGAGGATTTGAAAAGACTCGGACAAAATATCGAGGAAGAACTCAAAAAGGTAATCGAAAGAGCTGATGAGTCTGTAGCGATTTATTCGGCTAAATTGCGTGAACGAATAGCCGATCTTTTGGGCGACGTAGAGGTCGACGAAGCAAGATTGGCGAACGAAGTTGCTTTTTTTGCCGACAAAGCGGACATTAACGAAGAAATTTCGCGCCTCGGATCTCATTTGAGACAATATTATGATACGCTTGAAGAAAAAGAGCAGGTCGGACGAAAGCTCGATTTTCTGTCTCAAGAAATGAATCGCGAAATAAATACCATGGGAAGTAAGGCAAGCGACGCGTTTTTGACCGGCTGCGTACTTAAAATGAAAAACGAATTGGAAAAAATCAAAGAACAAATAAGAAACGTGGAATAACGGGAGTTAAAACAAATGACAGAAGAAGGATTGCTGATAATAATTTCCGGTCCCAGCGGAGCGGGAAAAGGAACGATTTACAACGAGGTCATCGCAAGACGTCCGAATATCAAAAAATCTATTTCGGTTACGACTCGAAATCCGAGACCTAACGAAACGGAAGGCGTTCATTACTATTTCCGTACGATAGAACAATATCAGGAAATGATAGCCAAAGGAGAATTTCTCGAAACGGCTTCGGTGTATTGCAATTATTACGGAACGCCTAAAGCGCCGGTGTTGAAAATGTTGGCGGAAGGGAACGATGTTATGTTCGAAATAGATACGCTCGGAGCGGAACAGATAAAGCGCAAATATCCTAAAAGCGTCGCTATATTCATTATGCCCCCTTCGTTCGAAATTCTCGAACAGCGTTTGCGCGGTCGCGGAACCGAATCGGAAGAAGCGGTCGTCAGAAGATTGAGTTTTGCGAGAGGCGAACTTTCGAAATATAAAATGTTCGATTATATAGTTTTTAACGATGATCTCGAAAAGTCCATTAATAACGTTCTTTCGATAATAGATTCCGAAAAAAGCAAAATCGCGCGGAACGAAAGTAAAATTAAAAATTTATTGTTAGAGGAGAATTGATTAATTATGATGATTTATCCACCGATCGATAAACTTGTAGATCAAACGGGTTGTAAATACGCGCTCGTTATCGCAACGGCAAAGAGAGCTAAATATTTGGCGGATAAAAAAGCCGATATGCTCGATTCCGTAGACGACACGCCTATTTCTTATGCCGCAAAAGAAATTTACGACGGCAAAGTAGAAGTTAAGAACGAGGATTAAAAATTGTCGTTCGCGGGAAAAACAATCACGGTAGGAATAACCGGCGGGATAGCAGTATACAAAGTATGCGAAGTCGTTAGCCGTTTGCGTAAAGAAGGTGCCGACGTTCATGTCGTTATGACGAAAAACGCGACCGAGTTTGTTTCTAAACTCACGTTCGAAACCTTGTCCGGAAATCGCGTAATCGACGATATGTTCGATCGAAATTTCGAATGGGAGGTCGAACACGTTTCGCTTGCAAAAAAAAGCGATTTGTTCGTTGTGGCTCCTTGTACGGCGAATTTTATCGGTAAGTACGTTGCCGGAATAGCCGACGATTTTTTGACTACTACGGCGATGGCTATGAAATGCCCGATTTTGTTGGCTCCGGCTATGAATACCGCTATGCTCGAATCGGCGGCTATGCATGAAAATTCGGCTAAATTGGAGCGTAGAGGAGTCAAATGCATATACGGAGGAAGCGGCTTTTTGGCGTGCGGCGACGTCGGCGCGGGTAGAATGGCAGAGCCTGTCGAGATTGTTTCCGCTTGTAGAGAAATTTTATTTCCTAAACGCGATTTGGAAGGAAAAACGGTGCTCATTACTTCGGGCGCAACGCAAGAGCCGTTGGACCCGGTTCGTTATATAACCAACAGATCGAGCGGAAAAATGGGCGTTTGTCTGTGTGATCAAGCCGTAAGACGCGGAGCGAACGTTATTCTTGTTGCTGGTCATATGACGGTTTCTCCTAAAGAAAATGCGGAGAGAATAAACGTTGACACGACCGCTCAGATGTATCGCGCCGTTATGGATAATGTAGACAGAGCGGATATTATAATTAAAGCCGCGGCTCCTGCCGATTATTATTCCGCCGATTTTGCATTGCAGAAAATAAAGGGCGACGGCGTCAGCTTGACGTTAAAAAAGAATCCCGATATTGCGGCTGCGGTAGGTCGAATAAAAGGCAATAAGAAGCTTGTCGTTTTTTGCGCGGAAACCGAAAACTTGTACGAAAACGCAAAAATCAAACTTGTTTCGAAAAACGCGGATTTGGTAGTGGCGAACGACGTTACGAAAAAAGGCGCGGGATTCGACGTCGATACGAATATTGCGTCTTTCGTAACAAAAGACGATGTCGTTGATTTGCCTATGATGAGCAAATCGGAATTGGCTGACAAAATTTTAGACAAGATAACGGAGTTATAATGATAGCAGAAGTTATCGTTGACATAAGTAATTCGGAAGTAGATAAGGTATTCGATTACCTGGTAGACGAGCATTCTGAGGCTTGCGAAGGCAGCAGAGTGCTTGTTTCGTTTGGAAAAATGCAAGTGGAGGGATATATTATCGCGTTAAAAGAAAGTTCCTCCTGTCCGATTGAAAAACTTAAACCGATTTTATCGGTGCTTGACGATTATCCCGTTATAAACGACGAATTGCTTAAAGTCGTTAAGTTTATGGTAAAAAGATACCATCTGAGAACGGTTGACGTTTTGCGATTGTGTTTGCCTTCTCAAATGCGTCAGGGCAAAATAAAAGAATTGGTAAAAAAGTATGCGTACGTCGCGGAGGAATATAAAAATTTAGACACGTCGAGGTTTATTCGATCGTCGGCTAAAGCACAACTCGAACTGTTTGAATTTTTAATGGATAATAACGAAGGCATAAGCGTTACGGAACTTAACAAAAACTTTTCGGCTGCCGCGTTGCGAAATCTGAACGCTCGCGGGATAATCGAAATACGCGAGCGAGAAACGTTAAGAACTCCGTATGAAGACAATACGTATGAAAAGACAAAAGATTTTATTCTGACAGAAGAACAGCAATATGCTTTAGATAAAATAATCGCTTGCGAAAATCAAACCGTTTTATTGCACGGCGTCACCGGATCGGGAAAAACGGAAGTGTATATGCGGAGTATAGCGCATGCTCTTTCAAAAGGCAAAACGGCGATTATGCTGGTTCCCGAAATATCGTTAACGCCTCAAGTGCTTAAAAATTTTCGAATTAGATTCGGCGACAAAGTGGCGATTTTACACAGCGGATTATCTGCAGGCGAACGCTTTGACGAGTGGAGAAGACTTTTGTCCGGAGACGCGAAAGTTGCGATCGGAGCTCGTTCCGCAATATTTGCGCCGTTGAAAAATCTCGGAATAATAATTATCGACGAAGAACACGATTCAAGTTATGTTTCGGAAAGCAATCCCAGGTACGTAACGAGCGAAGTTGCGGAATTTCGGGCGAGACTCGACGGTTGCAATCTTATTCTCGGTAGCGCGACTCCGTCGATAGAATCTTATTATTCTGCAAAACAGGGCGCGTATAAATTAATCGAGATGAAAAAACGCGCAAACAACAAACAACTTCCGCAGATTACGATAGTCGATATGTGCCGCGAAGTTTACGACGGTAACAACGGTTTGTTATCTTCTTTGCTTAGCGAAAAACTGGATGAGTGCGTTAAAAACGGCAATCAAGCTATTGTTTTTATAAACAGAAGAGGCTATTCTTCGTACATGATGTGCAGATCGTGCGGTTACGTGGCGAAGTGTTCTGATTGCGACGTGTCGTTGGTTTATCATAAAGACGAAAATGTACTTAAATGTCATTATTGCGGAAACAGATATGCTGTTTTGGATATTTGCCCAAATTGCAAAAGCGAAAGCATTAAACGCGGTTATGTGGGAACTCAGCAGGTGGTGGAATTGCTGCAAGCTCGGTATCCGAATGTCGGAATTCTAAGAATGGATAACGATACTACTCAGAAAAAAGACTCGCATTTACAGATTCTTGCAGATTTTCGCGCAAAAAAAGCTCAAATTCTTGTCGGGACTCAGATGATAGCGAAAGGGCACGATTTTCCCGACGTAACTTTGGTGGGAATAGTCGACGCCGATATGAGTTTGCATTTTTCCGATTTCAGAGCGACGGAAAGAACTTATCAATTAATTACGCAGGTCGCCGGACGAGCGGGCCGCGATAAAAAAAGCGGAGAAGTTATTTTGCAGACCTATTCTCCAAATCATTACGTTTACAGATACGCGATAAAAAACGATTACGTCGGTTTTTTTGAAAAGGAATGTAATTTGCGCGAGGTTACGAAATATCCTCCGTTTGCTAAAATCGTAAGAATTCTCGTTTCGAGCGAAGACGAAGGTCGCGCGTCCGAAACGCTAAAGGGTATTTTTAACGATTTGTCGGAAATTTTTAAGACGAAAAGAAAAAGCATCGCATATTTTTCGGCAATGAAATCACCCGTAAAAAAAATATCGAGCAGATTTCGCGTTCAAATTTTGATGCGAGTCGTAAATGAGTTTGACGATATAATCGATATAGTATATAATACTATAGACAGATACGTTATTCCGCAAGTCGGTATTTTCGTGGAGATTAATCCCAATAATTTAAGTTAAGGAGATACATATGGCTATTCGCAACATTGTTAAAATCGGTAATCCGATATTGAGAGAAAAATGCAGACAAGTCACTGAATTTGACGAAAAACTCGGTTTGCTTATCGACGATATGAAAGAAACCATGCTTTATGCCGACGGCGTGGGACTTGCCGCTCCGCAAGTCGGAATACTTAAACGCGTAGTCGTAATAAGTCGCGACGGCGAAACTTTTTACGAGTTGGTTAATCCCGTTATAACAAAATCTACCGGTAAACAGGTCGGTACGGAAGCGTGTTTGAGCGTCCCCGGAAAACACGGCGAAGTGGAACGTCCGTTATCTCTTACGGTGGAAGCTCAGGACAGAACGGGCGAAAAACACGTGTACAAGTTGAAAGGATTCGACAGCGTTGTTTTTTCGCACGAAATAGATCATCTCGACGGAATAATTTACGTCGACAGAGTTATAAGCAAATTGGAGGAAGATTGATGATAAAGTCGATTTTTATGGGTACTCCGCAATTCGCGATTCCGACTTTGAACGCTCTTTCCGAAATGACCGAAGTAGTTGCGGTCATATGTCAACCGGATAAAGCTAAGGATAGGAAAGGCAATTTTATTTTTTCGCCCGTAAAAAAAGCCGCCGAGGAAAAAAATATTCCGTGTTTTCAATTCGAAAAAATCGGACGCGACGGTGTTTCCGTAATAAAAAGTTTGAATCCGGATATCATAATAACTTGCGCGTACGGACAAATTTTGTCGCGTGAAATATTGGATATACCGAAGTTCGGCGTCATTAACGTTCACGCTTCGGTTCTGCCGGCGTACAGAGGAAGCAGTCCTTTGCAATGGTCATTGATTAACGGCGAGAAAAAAACGGGCGTGACTATTATGAAAACGGATATCGGTATGGATACCGGAGATATTTTATCGATAAAAGAATTCGACATAGACGACGAAATGTATATAGACGGTCTGTTCGATAAGGCAAGCAAAGAGGGTGCGCAATTGCTTTCGAATACTTTGCCGTTGTATATTGCCGGAAAAATCGACCCGGTAAAACAAGACGAACAAAAAGCGACCAAATGCGTTATGATTAAAAAAGAAGACGCTGAAATCGATTGGTCTGCGGATAACGTAACGATACGCAACAAAATACGCGGTATAGGTTACGGCTACACTGATTATAACGGAGAAAACTTAAAGATATACAAGCTCGATTTGAAAAATCGCAGTGGTAATCTCGGCGAGGTTTTGATCGAAAACGGCGAGATAATCGTTTTTTGCGGCGCAGGAGCGGTTTCCGTTAAAGTCTTACAGCTCCCGAATAAGAAAAAATTAGAAGTAAACGAATTCTTAAACGGAGCGAAAATAAAAAGCGGAGACGTGTTCAAGTGACCAATTACGAAAGACAAACGATTATTTATCGCGCATTGGAAAAAGTATATTTCGACAAAGCTTACAGCGGTTTGGTTTTGAATTCGGTATTAAAAAACGTTCTTCCGAGCGATAAGGCGTTTATTACAAAGGTGTTTTACGGTGTAATCGAAAAAGATTCGTATTTGAATTACGTTATCGCGAATTTGTCCAAAACTCGACCGAAGCCGAAAATAGCGCTTGTTATGAAAATCGGTTTTTATCAATTGTTTTTTACTGATCAAAAGCAATATGCCGTCGTTTCGTCGACGGTGGAGTTATGTAAGAGCATTGGAAAAAAAGAAGTTGCCGGATATGTTAACGCTACTTTAAAAAATTACAAGAGTGTCGTTTTTCCGAATAAAAGCCGCCAAATCGAGTATCTTTCGGTTTTTGGAAGCGTGCCGTCGTGGCTTGCAAAAAAATTAATCAAGCAGTACGGATTCGATTTTTCGCTCGAAATGCTTTCGTATCCTTTAACGAGCAAAACGCATATAAGGCATAATCCTTACAAGACTAGCCGAGAATGCTTGGAAAATAAAATCCCCGACGCGGAAAAAAGTCCGTATGGATTCTTTGTTACCGAATCGGAGATGGAAAAGCTTTCGCCCGACGAGTACATAGTTCAATCGCTTTCGAGTATTTATGCGGTTATGTTTTATCTAAAAGGAACGGACGGCGGCAAACTTTTGGACGTGTGTTCTGCGCCGGGAGGAAAAGCCGTTCTTGCGGCGAAAGTCGGGAATTTTGACGTTACGGCTTGCGATATTCATGCGCATCGTACCGAATTGATAAAAAAATACGCGCGGAAAACAGGGACAGAGCTGACTGTCGAGCAGAACGACGCAACCGTTTTTCGTCCCGATTGGTCGGATAGTTTCGACGTGGTTGTTTGCGACGTACCTTGCAGCGGTATCGGCGTAATAAAATCTAAACCCGACGTGCTTCTTAACCGGCAAGAGTCGGACATTTCGGAATTGGCTTCGATTCAACTTAAAATTTTGACGACGTCGGCAAATTACGTAAAAAAGGGAGGCAAGTTATGTTATTCGACATGCACCGTTCTTAAAGAGGAAAACGAGTGTGTGATAGAGAAATTTTTGCTCGAAAACGATAATTTCGAAGTGGATAAAGCCGAAGATGACGGAATATTGCGTTTGTATCCGCATACGGATAATTGCGACGGGTTTTTCGTTGTCGGACTGAGGAGAAAATTATGAACGTTTACGATTTAACGTTAGATGAACTTAAAAATGCCGTAATCGAGACGGGTTTACAACAGTTTCGAGCTAAACAGATTTATAAGTGGATGACAAAATACGTTTGTTTTGACGAAATGTCGGATTTGTCCGTTCCCGACCGAGAAAAATTAAAAAGCGAATTCGAAGACAAACCTGTCGAAATATTGGATAAACTCGTTTCGAAGGATAAGTCGGTAAAATATGTTTTCAGATTGCGCGACGGGAACGTTATTGAAGGAACGTTGATGAAACAGGGTTACGGAAACACTCTGTGCATATCCACTCAGGTTGGTTGTCGAATGGGTTGTTCTTTTTGTGCGTCCGGCATCGACGGATTGATCCGAAATCTTTCTCCTGGAGAAATGCTTGCTCAGATTTTAGCTGTAAACAAAGACGAAGGCGAGTGCGATAAAGATCATAGAAACGTAACGAATATTGTTTTGATGGGGAGCGGAGAACCTTTGGATAATTACGATAACGTCGCTAAATTTTTGAAATTGGTTTCTTCTCCCGACGGAATAAATATCAGCCAAAGAAACATTACTCTTTCTACGTGCGGATTGGAAGATAAGATCAAAAAGCTTGCCGACGACGGTTTTTTCGTTAATCTTACTATTTCTTTACATGCGACTACCGACGAAATTCGAAAAAAAATAATGCCGATTGCAAAAAAATATTCGATAGAACAGATTGTGGAAGCTTCGCAATATTATGCTAAAAAAACAGGCAGGAGAGTGTCTTTCGAATATACCATGATAAAAAACAGCAATATGGGTTATTTCGATTGCAAGAGGTTGGCTGGACTTGCTCGTCGTGCGGCGGCACACGTTAATCTTATAATGCTGAATTACGTGAAAGAAAAGAACGTCAAAGGGTGTACGGATAAAGAAGCCGAAGAGTTTTGCAAAAAATTGCAAGATGCCGGCGTTAACGCAACGATACGAAGATCGAAAGGCGGCGACGTCGGAGGCGCGTGCGGTCAATTGAGACGTCGATATACGGGTGCCGGAACATGATCGATTTCACTAAGCCTTACAGAATTTTAAGAGCCGTAAGCAATAGATTCGAAATAGATTCTCCCGACGGTAGCGTGACATGTTATTCCAGAAAAAAAGTCAAAAAGAATTGTGACATATTGGTCGGAGATTTGGTTTTTTTGGAGCCTATAGGCAACGAAACTATTATTTCTTCGGTGGTTAAAAGAAAAAACAGTTTGATTCGACCTGCTGTCGCAAATATAGATCAAATGGTAATTCTCGTATCGCCAGAACCTTGTCCCGATTATTTGCTAATCGATAAAATGATATTGAATTGTCACGAAAATGCCATAGATTGTATTTTGTGCGCTAATAAGAACGACGTTCGAGATATTCTGCCCGAATTGAAATGTCAATACAACGGAGCGGTTAAGGCGATAATCTCCGTTTGTGCTAAAAACGGTGTCGTGGACGAGCTGCTTCCGTTGTTGAAAGATAAGATTACCTGTTTTTCCGGGCAATCGGCGGTCGGTAAATCTTTGCTAGCAAATGCGTTGCTCGGCGACGAAATAAACGAAACGGGTTGCATGAGCGAAAAAATCAAAAGAGGAAAAAACACGACTACGGCGGCTGCGCTTATTAAGCTTTCCGATTCCGGATTTATCGTGGATACTCCGGGATTCAGTATGTTGGATGTTTTCGATATAGACGCAGTCGATCTCGATTTGTATTATGATGAATATCTTGCCGTCGCCGATAAATGTCGGTATCATAGGTGTTCGCATATAGCAGAACCGGATTGCGAAGTAAAAAGACGAGTCGAAAGCGGAGAGCTGAATAAAGAAAGATACGAAAGATACGTTGCCATTTTCAATATGTTAAAGCAAAATAAAATATTTAAATAAGGAGATATTCAAATGAGTATAAAAATTGCGCCGTCCATATTGAGCGCCGATTTTTCGGAAATGGGTTCGGCGATAAAACGTATAGAAGATGCGGGAGCTGATTTGGTACATTGCGACGTTATGGACGGCATTTTCGTGCCAAATATAACTTTCGGACCTAAAATGATAAAAGATATAAGAGCTAAAACGAAGTTGCCTTTGGACGTGCATTTGATGATCACGAAGCCCGAACGTTACGTTAAACAATTTGCGGAAGCGGGCGCGGATTTTATAACGGTTCATTACGAGGCAACCGAAGACATAAACGCGGTGTTGGAAAAAATTCGTTCGTACGGTAAAAAAAGCGGATTGGTAATTAATCCCGATACAGACGTAGCGGTTATCAAACAAAGTTTGCCTTTTTGCGATATGGTACTTATTATGAGTGTTTATCCGGGATTCGGCGGTCAAAAATATATTCAAGGTTCTACCGAACGCATACGAGAAGCGAAAAAATTAATAGAGGAAAGCGGCTTGAACGTATTGTTGGAAATCGACGGCGGAATTACGACGGATAACGTTGCCGAAACGACAAAAGCCGGCGCAAACGTCGTGGTCGCCGGAAGCGCGGTTTTCGGAGCCGAAAACATGAAAGAGGCTATTTCGAAACTGAAAGTGTCGATTTAATTTTATTTTTCATATATTGTATTAACCGTATAGAGGAGGTCGATATATGAGAATTTATTGTTTTAAGGCACCGCCGTTTTTGAAAGGCTTGTTAAAATTGTTTTTTTGTAAACAGCGATAATAGAAAAAACTGCTCAATAAAACGGGCAGTTTTTTGATGGATTTGAATGTGGTCGGATAAAATAAAACGTCCTCGCCGAAATTATGCGAGAACGTTTCTTTTTGTTACAGTGAATTTTTATTTGTACGAAGACAGCGGGTGCAAACGTATTCGTTGGATTCAACACCGTTGATTTCAACCTTAACTTTATGCACGTTAGCGCTGAAAGTACGCTTTGTTCTGCGGTTGGAATGGCTGACATTGTTACCGCTTACTTTACCTTTGCCGCAAATAACACATACCTTGCTCATTGGAAGCACCTCCTAAGATTTTTGACTTGCCTAACAATTATATCATAATGGCTGTTCGAAATCAAGTAAAATAAGGGTATTTTTCTAAAAATATTACATATAATTTTAAAATGAGCGTAGGAAAATATAAAAATTTCAAAAAACAAGCGTAAATTGTTGCTTTTTTCAATGTAATATAGTAAAATAGAAGAAGCATAATGGACAGGAGGAGCTATGAGCGTAAGCACTGCCAATGCATATGGACGTATTACTGTAACGGAAGAGGCAATTGCTCAGGTTGCCGGCAGCTCTGCTTTAGAGTGCTACGGCATCGTGGATATGATATCCAAACGCTTTACAGATAGTTTGTCTGACGTTTTTAGAAAACAGAAGATCTCCCGAGGCGTTCGTGTGCTGACTAACGGCGATAGAATTTATATCGATCTTTACGTTGTAATAAAATACGGATTGTCAATAGAAGCCGTATCGCAGTCGTTGAGACGCGCGGTTAAATATAACGTAGAACGTTTTACCGGAATGATGGTGGACGACATCAATATAAATATCGTCGGAGTAAGAGTATGATTAAAACGGAGGGCATTTAATGCTTAAAACTATTAACGGCGCGACTTTTCGCAAGATGATTCTTAGCGGATCGAATTTGTTGAGCGCCAATAAAGATTATGTCGATTCATTAAACGTATTTCCCGTGCCTGACGGCGATACGGGAACGAATATGTCGCTGACAATGGTTTCGGCGGCAAGAGAGGTGTCCGAATGTGCCACTAACACCATGGCTGCGTTGTGTTCTGCTTTTTCTAAAGGTGCGCTTAAAGGTGCAAGAGGAAACAGCGGCGTTATTACGAGTCAGATCATTAAAGGTATAACGGACGTATTATCCGTAAAAGAAGAATTTACCGCAAAAGATTTTGCAAAGGCACTAACAAAGGGTACCGAGATTGCTTACAAAGCTGTCACAAAGCCTAAAGAAGGAACGATTTTGTCTGTAGTTCGCGCAATGAGCGAAGCCGCAAACAATATTAATAAAAGAAATCTCGATTTTGGTGATTTTCTTGGTAAAATCATCGATGCAGGCGAGGAAATGTTAAAAAAGACGCCAGAGATGCTTCCCGTGCTTAAAAAAGCGGGAGTGGTCGATGCCGGCGGAAGAGGTTTGTTGATTCTTTTCCAAGGCTTTATGGCTGTTTTATCCGACGATGCGGACGTAGTTCTTAATTTCGACGACGCCGTAAGTTCTGCAAACGACGAAAAGTACAGTGAAGAAGCTCATTTCGATTATAACGATTTGGCGGAAATTCAATTTGCGTATTGTACGGAATTCTTTATAATTAATTTACACAAAAAGACTACGGAAGCGGATATCGACAGATTCCGCGAAACGTTGATGCAAATAGGCGATTGCGTGTTGGTTATAGGCGATTTGTCTATGGTAAAAGTTCATGTTCACTCCAATCAACCGGGCGAAGTTTTGTCGTTGGCATTGCAATTGGGCGAACTCGATTCTTTGAAAATCGAGAATATGTTGGAACAGAATCGTAAGCTTATCGGAAAGAAGAAAGTCGAATTGAAACCTTACGGGATAGTTTCCGTTTGCGCAGGCGAAGGCTTGTCCGGCATATTTAAGGATCTTATGTGTGACAGCGTAATCGAAGGCGGTCAGACTATGAATCCGAGCGCGGACGATATAGCCAAGGCTTGCGATAAGGTTTTTGCAAAAGATATATTCGTTTTGCCTAACAATAAGAACATCATTTTGGCTGCCGAACAAGCGAAGGCTCTCAGTAATCGTAAACTTCATATTATTCCGAGCCGTAGTGTTCCTCAGGGGTTGGCCGCATTGTTGGCTTTTGATCCGGATGCGGCGGTAGACGTTAACGAAAACAATATGTCGGAAGCTATGGACGGAGTTAAGTCCGGAGCTGTTACTTATGCGGTAAGAAGCACTCAGATAGACAATCTCGAACTTAACGAAGGCGATATTATTGGGATGGACGCAAGTACGATTGTTTCGAAAGGCGACAGCGTGGCAGACGTAACGAAACGACTTATAGATAAACTTGTTGACGAAGACAGTAGCTGTATAAGTTTGTATTTCGGAAATCACGTTACGCCCGAGGAAGCGGACAGCATAGTTGCTGAGTTGTCGGAACAATATCCGGATTGCGATGTAAATTGTAATTTCGGCGGTCAACCATTATATTATTATCTTATTTCGGTTGAATAAAATTTTATTGTGTTGATTGAGGTTATCTTGCTATATGCGGATAACCTCTATGTTTTTATAAAACGTATGAATTTAAGCGAAATTAAAGGACTGAAAGAAAAAAGAATCGCCGAATTGGAAAAGGCGGGAATAAAAACGCCTATGGATTTGTTGTCTTGTTTTCCGATAAGATACGTCGATTTATATAATCTAACCGATTTTAATTCTGTTTGCGACGGAGATTTTGTCGTTTTTTCTGCTGTTTTTACTGAAAAACCGAAAACGGCATACATAAAACGCAATTATTGCATGGTTAAAGTTAAATTCGATATCGAAGGGAAAAGTGTTTATTGCGTTTGGTTTAATCAAAAATATTTTGCTTCCGGTATTTCGGTCGGACAGAGATATTATATTTTCGGAAAAGCGAAAACAAACGGCAACGTAATTAATTTGGCAAATCCCAAAACGGTTTTATGCGACAAATGCGAAAGTCGTTTTTTAGTCATATACAAGCCGTTGAAAAACATAAATTCGTCGGTGATGGCGTCTGCGATAAAAACTGTTTTGAATAAAATACGAATAGTAAGTTTTATTCCGGACGAAATACGCAAAAGATTCGGTTTAATGAATTTATTCGACGCATACGTTGCGATTCATATGCCGCAAAAAATCGAAGAAACGGAAAAGGCAAAGAGAAGCATCGGAATAGAGTTTTTGAACTATTCTTTGTGCGTTTATAATATAATCAAAAACAACAGAGCGACTGTTAAAACGCGAAAATACGATAGCGATTTGTCGAAAGTTTATTCTGCCGTCGAAAGATTGCCTTATCGTTTGACCGAAGATCAAAACGCGGCGTTAATCGACATTTTGAATGATATGAAAGATTGCGTTCGAATGAACCGTTTATTGCAAGGTGACGTTGGAAGCGGAAAAACAATAGTCGCATTGCTTGCCATGTATTATGCTTTTATTTCAGGCTATCAAAGCGTATTGATGGCGCCTACCGAAATATTGGCTATTCAGCATTATTCGACGCTTAGAAGCTATTTTCCGGAGATTGGCGACAGGTGCTGTCTTTTGACTTCCGGAATGAAAATTGCCGAAAAACAAAATGTTAAAGAATCAATCGAAAACGGAAAATTTGCTTTTGTAATCGGTACTCACGCGGTTTTCGGCGACGATGTTAAGTTTTCGGATTTGGCGTTGATAGTGACGGACGAACAACAACGATTCGGTGTGAATCAACGAAGCAGTCTTGAAAATAAGTCTGCGAATGCGGATTTTTTGACTATGTCTGCCACTCCCATTCCGCGTACTCTTGCTTTGACTTTATACGGCGATTTAAAACAGTCTTTGATAAAATCTGCGCCGAAAAATAAAGCGGATATAATTACGAAAATAGTTTTTAGCAATCGAGAGGCTTCTATGTGGAATTATTTTGTCGAGTGTTCGCGTCGTGACGAAAGGACGTATGTCGTTTGCCCGAGAATAGAAGAAGACGAGGACGAAGAGCTTGTTTCGTGCGTTAAATTGTATAAAGAAAAAAAAGAATTGTGCGAGATCGGTTTATTGCACGGCCAGATGAGTGAAAAAGAAAAAAACAATGTTATGCTTGATTTTGCGTCAGGTAAAATTAAAATTTTAATAACGACCACTGTTATAGAAGTAGGCGTAGACGTCCCGCAAGCCGTTAATATTGCGATATACAATCCCGAACGATACGGACTCAGCCAATTGCATCAATTGCGAGGCAGAGTCGGGCGCGGAACGAAACGCGGATATTGTTTTTTGATGGGCGAAAGCGTGAGCGAAAACGCTATGGAACGATTGCAATATATGACGAAATGTTCGGACGGATTCGAACTTGCCGAATATGATTTTGCAAACAGAGGAGCGGGCGATTTCTTGGGCGAATCTCAACACGGAAAAGGGAATATGCCTACGGACGTCGAAATTATCAAAACGTCGAAAATGATTTCGGACGAGTTGTTAACTAACGAAGAAATAAAAAAAGAAATCGCTATTACTATTAACGAGAACAGATATAATTATTATAAAAACATTACATTGAATTGATGGACGGAGATAAAAGAATTTTAAATTTCAGAACGTTTCTGTTTGCCGCGGTGTTTTCGGTAGCGGCTGTTTTAACGTGTTATTTATACTTCGTTAATGTCGGATTGACTGTTTTTGCTGTATTGCTTGAAATTTCTCTGTTGATTTTTTTGTTTCTACATTACAGAAAATGCAATTGGAAACTTATCGGTATGAGCGTCGTTTTGTGCGTATATGTGCTGACAATGATTGCATGCGCGATATTTTTAAAAAACAATTCGGAATACGTTTTGACAAATCGTTTCGGTTCAAAAAGTTTCGAGCTTACGGGTAAAATAATAAATATAAACGATGACGGATTGAATAAAAGTTTATTGATAGAACCGATTTTAAAAGACGAAAAAGCAGACGGGAACGTACTTGTGTATATCGATGAAAGTTTTAAGGATGAGGCATGTCTTGACGACGTCGAATGTAACGATTTGTTTAAGTGCGTCGTTTCAGTGAGTCCGGTAACTATTCCGTCGAAAGATTATAAGATTAACGGGAATTATTATAGACTCGACGTAAGATATATTTGTTATGTTACGTGGCAAAACGTAACAATCGAAAAAAATACCGAATTCGATATGTTTGTAAAAATTAGGAACAGCATCGAACGCTGCTTGGTTGAATCTCTCGGAGAAAAATACGGGCAAGTTGCGTACGGAATGTTGATCGGGGACAAAAGTTTTATCGATTTCGGAACGAAAAATTATTACAGAGTAAGCGGTATCGGTCATATTTTGGCTGTGTCCGGATTGCACGTAATGTTTTTGAGTATGTTGATAATGCGAATGTGTAAAACTTTGCGTTTGAAAAAACGATCGTCTTTTGTCGTAATGACCGTTGTTTTGCTGATTTACAATATTGTCGTGGGATTTACGCCGTCTATAATAAGAGCAACCGTTATGAGTTTGTGTCTTAATGTTTCTTCGTTGCTTGGAGAACGGAACGATATGCTGAATAATCTGGGACTTGCGTGTTCGTTGATATTAATGTGTAAACCTTTTTATTTGTTTGACGCGGGATTTGTTTTAAGCATGGCTGCCGTATTCGGGATAGCTCTTTTTTGTAAGCCGATATCGACTTTTTTAATCGGAAAATTACCTAAAATTTTTCATGGAATCGTAAAGGCTTTTGCTGTGTCGTTTTCCGCTCAAATAGGAACTTTGCCGGCTTCGATATGTTATTTTAATCAAATATCCGTATTTTCGATTTTCGTGAACGTTCTGACTTCGTATGTGGTAATGATTACTTTTGTGTGGTTATTTTGTTCGGTGGCTATAACTTTGATAATGCCGTTTATGAGCTTTTTGATTAAACCGGCAAAAATAGGGTTGGTGGCGCTGGATTTTTGTACGAGAACGGTTTCTAATATTCCTGTCGCTTCGATTGCCGTGTATGCGGGAGTGGGCGTATTCACTTTGTATATCGCGTATTTTGTCATGAGCAGATTTCTTATGAAAAGAAGGCTTAAACCGATTATTGTGCTCGTTTGCGTCGTTTACTGTTTTACGGCTGTATTCGCTTATAATATTCGATTTCAGGATATTTCTTTAAGGGTATATTTTATCGATGATTTTCAAACGCACAGTCTACTTATAGATGAAAATTCCGATGTGTTTTTTATAGGCGAATATCCGTCGGTAAGTCGAGAAACGGATATTCTTGAAAAATTGAAAATTGCCGAAATAAAAGAGATGTATATGTTTAAGTCGGATTTTAAAACGGTGAAAGCCGTAATATCGCTTTCTCAAAAAGTAAAAGTGGGAACTGTATATTTTGCCGGAAAGAATGATTTGGAGTGTTTGGAATTGTTGGAAAAAGCGGATATCGATTATCGTTATTTGAGTAGTGGCGGGAAGAAAATCGGCGTTGTTAAAACGTTGGATGTTTTCGGTACGGTTTGTTTTACATATGAATATAAGGGTGAAAAAATACTTTTTGCGAATCCTGAAGCGCAACTTTACGAAGAGGATCCGACGATCAGTTCTTTTTCCGTTATCAGATCTCGTCGTTACGATAAATCGTTATCTCGTTTTAAGACGCTGTGTAACTATGCGGGGCAAGGCGAAAACGACGATAATTGCCTTTCGTTAACCGAAAAAGCGGCTTATTACGACATAAAAACGGGTAAATTTGAAAAAAATATTTAAAGTTTTGAAAAAAGCTTGTAAAATTGTTGACAAACATTGTTGTTTTTACTATAATATTATAGCATTTGACTGAAGAGAGGAGGTGCTATTATGGCAGTACCAAAGCATAAAGTTTCTAAACAAAGCGGTAATTCGAGATTTGCGAATTGGAAAATCAAGAATCCGGCTATTCGTGAATGTCCGCAGTGTCACGAGATGGTGCTCAATCATAGAGTTTGCAAGAATTGCGGTTATTATGACGGCGTTCAGAGAGTAGAAGTTAAAGAAGAAACGAAATAATGAATTACGGTCGGTCTCGCTAATATTGCTTTAGTGGGGCTGATTTGTTATACGGAGTAATATGAAATTTGTAGTTGATGCATACGGAGCGGATAAAGGCGAACAAGTCGTGGTACAAGGTTGCGTTGACGCGCTTAATTTACGAAAAGACCTCAGCCTTATTTTGGTCGGAAATCAAGATGTTTTGACGCCATTGCTCGAAAAAACGGCTTACGATAAATCAAGATTGGAAATAATCGACGCTAAGGACGTTATCACGAATAACGAATCTCCGACTTTGGCTTTAAAAACAAAAAAAGAGTCATCCATGGTTGTTGCTTTCGATTTGTGTAAATCGAGAGAGGATATAGACGGAATGCTTTCTGCCGGAAGCACGGGTGCGCTATTGACGGGTGCGACGTTGAAAATCGGACGAATACCCGGCGTTTTCAGACCTGCATTGTCCCCTATAGTTCCTATAGGTACGGGAGCGCATGTCGCTATATGCGACTCTGGAGCCAATATGGATTGTAAGCCGGAATATCTCGCTCAGTTTGCGGTGATGGCTTCTGCGTATATTAAAGCCATCGACGATAACGATCAACCAAAAGTAGCGCTTGTTTCGGTCGGCGACGAAGATAAAAAAGGTAACGAACTGACGCATGCCGCCTTTGACTTGATGAAAGAATTGCCGATTAATTTTGTAGGAAATATGGAAGCTCGTTACGCTTTGAGCGGCGATTATGACGTGTTGGTTTGCGACGGATTCGTAGGCAACGTGTTGGTTAAATCCATTGAGGGCACGGCGATGTACTTGCTGAAGACGCTTAAGAACGAGATAATGAGTTCCAAAAAAGCTAAGTTCGGCGCGATGTTCATGGGCGGAGTTTTTTCTAACATAAAAAACAAGATGGATTACCAGAAAGTTGGCGGCGCTTGTTTTTTAGGTACTAAAAAAATAGTGTTTAAGGCGCACGGTTCATCTAATGCAGATTCCATTTGTGCTTCTTTGATGGCGGCTTGTAAGCTTCGCGAAAAGAATTTTATCGAAACATTGACGTCTATAATGAAAAAATAGTACGGTTTATTGTTATGGATTTGGCTAAGATAAACGAAATAGAACGCATTATCGGCTATGTGTTTAACGACAAGTCTTTGATAGTTAGCGCGCTTACTCATTCGTCGTTTACCAATGAGCATAAAAATTGCGAAAATTATGAAAAGCTCGAGTTTCTCGGCGATAGTATTTTGAATTTCATAATTGCCGAAGAACTTTTTTACGCCGCGGTAAAGGACGAGGGCGAAATGACGGCAAGACGCGCTCGTTTAGTGTCGAGAAAGCCGCTTGACGACGCTGTCGGTAAGATGGGCTTGTATAAATATGTTCGGTTCGGGAAAGGCGCGGAAATGAACGAATTTGTTTCGGAAAAAAAGCGTTCCGATATTTTCGAGTCGGTTTTGGCGGCGATTTATCTCGACAGTAAAGGTTTGACAGAACCTAAAAAGTTTATCAAAGAACATTTGAGCGGCGATTTAACGAATATAATGATCGATTATAAGAGCAGATTGCAGGAATATGCTCAATCTCAAAAACTTGCGTTGGAATATCCTCGAGCAAATCAAAGCGGGGAGGCGAATCATCCGTATTTCAAGGCTCAGGTGATTTTGGGTGGTCGATATATAGGCGAAGGTGAGGGATATTCGATTAAAGAAGCACAGCAAAATGCGGCTAAAGAAGTGTTTTCTATGATCGAAAATAAAAAAAATCGATAATATAAATTAACGATGCGAAT
>CAZQAC010000002.1:17488-53910 GCA_964591125.1 uncultured Lachnospiraceae bacterium | reverse complement strand
GATAAGACGCATAAACTCTTTCGGGCATCGCAATACCTACCATATTCAAAACCTCTATCGAACGTTTTTTTGCTATTTCCTTATTTGCCCCGGGCACATGCAGAAGAGAAACTTCGTCAAGCTGATTTCCGATCGTAAAAACCGGATTGAGCGACGTCATAGGTTCCTGGAAGACCATCGCCATCTGACGCCCGCGCAACCTATACATTTCGTGAATAGGCATTTTTGCGATGTCGTAAACCTGCTCTTCTTTTTCGAAAATGCCGATACCGTTGTCGTATCTCGCTTGTTTGGGCTGCGTCAAAGCTTTTCCATCTTTGTCTAATACGGGATTGCCCTTTTTGTCCAAAACAGGCTCGTATATAACGTTGCCTTTTTCGTCTTTTTCGTAAACCGGAATAAAATTACCTTTTTCGTCGCGTTTGAAATCGTTCGCTTTAAAACGAATCGAGCCTTCCACGATTTGTCCCGAAGGACCTTGCAGCAAACGCATTACGGACATAGACGTAACCGATTTTCCGCAACCGGATTCGCCTACAACGCCTACGGTCGAATTCATCGGGATATTGAACGTAACGCCGTTAACGGCTTTTACAACGCCTTGATCGGTAAAAAAGTAAGAATGAAGATTCTCGATTTCAAGAATATTGTTTTCGTCTTTCATTTCGGAATAACATTCGGAAATGGGAACTTTACGATTTTTCTCTTTTTCGAGTCTACGCATTTCTTTAGCGTTGGCTTTAGCGATTTCTCTTATTTCCTTACCTGAAAGATAATGATTATTGGATTTTTTCTGTTCGGTATTTTCGTTTTTTTCTGATTTAAACAAACTCATCTTTATCTCCTTTGCTTGGGATCAAGCGCGTCGCGCAAACCGTCTCCGATAAAGTTAAAACCTAAAACAGCAATTACAATGCAAATGCCAGGAGCGCCCCAAACGTTGAAGTTGTTTTGAAGAATATCGCTTCGTTTCGAAATTACTTCAACCATCGTACCCCAAGAAGCGTACGGAATCTTTACACCCAAATTCAAATACGACAAAGTCGATTCGTACAAAATCATGCTACCGAGCGACAATGTCATGGATACTATTATCTGAGGCAAAATATTCGGCACGAGATGTTTGAAAATTTTTCGCGGAGTAGAATATCCCATCGCCTCTGCAGCGACCATGTATTCCTGTTCTCGTAAGAACAGTATCTGACCTCGAACAAGACGTGCCATTCCCGGCCAAGAGAACAGTGACAAAACGCCCATCAGCAAGTATATGTAGTATTGCGACGGAACTCCGTTCGCCTCCAAAACCGTACCGATTATAAGCATAAGCGGCAAAGTCGGCAAACACATCAAAACATCGCAAACACGCATTATTATATTATCGACCACCCCGCCGTAGAATCCCGATATACCGCCCATGATTATACCCAACGCGGCAGTCAGGAATACAGACAAAAAGCTTATTTGAAGAGATAATCTTCCACCGTACATCAAACGAACGAAAATATCCATACCCTGTTCGTCCGTGCCCAAAATATGATCGAGCGAAGGGGCAGCCAAAGCGTTAATTTCGTTTTTAACGGCAACAACCTGAATAAAACTAACGCCGTCAACGCCTTCAATGCTACTGCCGTCCGATATGGTGTAATCGTAAGAACCGGAATAATCGGTTTCGGTTTCGTCCCAACGATTATAAAACACCGGACCGAGCCAACAGAACACAAAAAGGAAAATCAACATTGCCAAGCCTGCTATTGACAACTTCGAACGCATAAAACGACGAAGTACCATGCGAGTAGGCGACATGAGTTTAACGTTTTTGTCCAACGGCTTGTCGGTATCGTCGGCTGTTTCTATAGGTTCGACAGCCTCCGTAGCGACGTTTTGATTGATTTCTTGCGTAACAATCTTTTCTATATCTTTATTATCATCCATATTAACCGTCCTTTATGCAAGATGAACACGAGGATCAACTACGGCATACATTAAATCGGCGAGCAAAATGCCGACAACCGACAAAAACGCCAAAAACATATTATACGTCATGATGACCGGAATATCGCCCATTGTCATCGCAGTCAAAGCATATTGACCTATACCGGTAAGATCGAACACCGATTCGGTTATCATCGCGCCTGAGAATAAACTCGGAATCAATCCGGCCAAACTCGTAACTAGCGGAATCAATGTATTACGAAAAGCGTGCTTATATATAACTACGCCTTCCTTAAGACCTTTTGCTCTCGCTGTTCTTATATAATCCGAATTCAACACTTCAAGCATATTGGTTCTTGTCATTCTCATACGAGAACCGATACTAAGAATTACTACGGTTAAAATCGGCAAGAACATATGTCTCGCATAATCCAACAAAGCATCAAAAGGACCGGAATACACCAAACTCGGATCTCTCATTCCTGATACGGGGAACCATTTGAGTTTCATTGCGAAGAAGGATTTCAACATTTGTCCGAAGAAGAATGACGGCAAAGAGATACCTATAAGCACCAAAACCGTTACCGCATAATCGCGAATCGAATATTGATGCGTTGCAGCGGTAATTCCCAACGGAATGGCGATCAAAAATTCAAAAACGGTCGAAACGGCGGCAACGAAAAACGACGTGCCGATTCTGTCGGGGTTGAAAAGCTCCGACAGAACGTCTCTCTGGTTTTTGAAACTCTTTCCGAAATCGAGGCGCAAAAAGTTTCCAAGCCAATTAAAATATCCTTCTATTATTGTTCCGTCCAAACCGTACGTATGATAAAGCATTTGTTTGAACTCTTCGGTTACGCCGTCCGACGAACCTGCGGCAAGTTCCAATATTTTTGCATCTACGAAAGACGTAGGCATACAACGCAACAGTGCGTAAAGAATGAACGACACGCCAAACAATATCAAAATAGATATTGCTATTCTTTTTAGAATATATTTAAACATCTTAACTCCGAATTAAACGAATTAACCAACTAATTCAAGTTCCCAAACTTTTTCCAACGGAGAAGAATACGGATTTACTTCCTCGTTCAGACCTTTTATAGTTTTGGTATTATAAACGTACAAAGTTTTTCTTTGGTAAACAGGCATTTCGACTGCAAGGTCAAGGACAAGGCCCATTGCTTGTTCGTACAGTTTCTTTCTTTCCGACTGTCCGGTAATAGCTCTCGCATCGTCGATCAATTCGCTAAGCTGATTAATAATTTTATTTTCATACGAATACAAAGACGTGTTGCTAAGAATTTCACGATAGCCCCAAGCATAAACGGACGTAGCGGAAGAATTCTTATGATAAACCTGATACATATCGGGATCGATTGTAGAGCCCCAAGCTGCAGCCCAAACTTCCAACGAACCGGTAGACAATTTCGTAAGAGCCTGAGAATCTGCCTTAACTTCTACCTGCCAACCGCAATCGTTAAGAATCTTAGCCGCTTGCTTAAATACGCTGTAAGTAGGATGTTCGGTAATGGACGCGCCTGCGATTGTGAACTTAATCTTCAAATCGGACGAACCTGCCGAAACACCGGCTTCTTTCATATACTTCTCGATCTTAGTCTTAGCATCCTGAACGCCGGTAGACTTAATCCACTGAGTATAAGTATGACCGTTTGCTTTAGATGTTTTTCCGTCTTCTTCGAACGGATAAGCCCAGCTTTCGGTCGACATCGGCCAATCGATATTCTTTGCTTGACCTGCTTCGTAATATTCGAGAGCCAAAGAGGTCTGCATAGCCGACATGATTGCTCTACGAATGTTTACGTTCTTGACTTTACCTGCGTTAATACCGATATAACCGTAACCGAGCTGCCAAGCGGAAAGAGATTTAAATCCGTTCTTTTCCATCTGATCGATACGAGCAGAATTCGTCTTGGTAAACTGCGGAGTAACGTAATCGAGCTCACCGTTTTCGAGTTTATCGAGTGCGTTCGCAGCGGAAGTAACCTGCATTCTCAATTTTTCGGTCTTAACTTCGAACATGAAATGCTGATTTCTTTTATAATATACTACGTTGCTGCTTACGAATGCACTGCCGGTAGGATTATTCGAATTGTTAATATCGGTAGCCATATAAGCGCCTGCTCCTACAGGAACTTCGTTATGAGCCTGAATCGTGTTACTCTGGAAAGAAGAACTTGCATATTCTACGCCGAACTTATTGTTCGCGATGTCTATTTCTCTGCCCTGCGGATGCGAGCTGTCGGAAGAATAGTAGTGCGACGGAGCAACCGTAAATCCGAAGTTATAAATAGCCTTGGGATCCACGCCTTCAATCGTAATCTGAAGAACGTCATACTCACCTGCGTTAGCGGGCGAACCGTTGGCGTCATGAGAATGAGCAACCTTGTATTCCTTTCCGTTAACAGTAACGGTTTCAACATTAGAGGTATGTCCCAACGAAACGATTCCGTCGATATTCGGATATTCCATCGAACCGTCTTCTTTCATGTTGTTCTGCAAAATAACTTCTCTCGCTGCCGCGGAATACTGGGTGATCAATTCGCCGGAAGTACCCCACTGCGTAAGAATAGCGTTCAACTGTTCTTTTACAGTATCGTTGTAAACTCTGTTAATAGCCTCCGCTTCGGTTTTATAAGTCGTAGCTATGGATTCGTTTTCGAACTTTTCGATTACCGTTCTGTCTTTTTTACCTTCTACTTCTTTATATACGGGCGTAATATAGCCTTCGTAAAGGAAGAATTTGAAAATGTCGCTTTTAAGTTTTTCGGCATGATCTTTATAAGGAGCAGTCGTGGTATCGTAAGATTCCTTTGCCGCCTTATAGTCGGATTCCAATTCTTTCTTAAAAGTCTTCAAAGTAAGCTCGTAGTCTTCCAACAACAATTTACGATAATCGTCTTCTGTCATTTTTGCCTGAGCAGCTTTAGACGCAACTGCGTCCTTATAACCGTCGGACACGTCCCATTTTGCGATTTCGTTTCTCATTTCTGCTTCGGAGAGGCTGTAAGAGGAAGTCGAACCTTCTCTAAGTCCCTGCGTTTCGAACAAAGTAACAAGTTCGAGCGTTCTGATTCTCGCGTTAGCGGCAGCCGTAAGAGAAATAGTCGACTCGGCTTCGCTTCCACCGGAGGAATAATCTTTCTGAGTTCTGTACTTGGTCAAACCTTTAATCTTAATAGAATACATGGTAGACGAACCGGTATAAACGGGATCGAGATACTCATACATATTGAAAAGTACGTCGTTCATGTTAAGATCTTCGCCGTCGGAAAATTTCAAACCGTTCTTTATAACGAAAGTATAAACGGTCTCGGCAACAGCGCCGTCTTTTTCTATTTCGGTAACTTCGTAATCTTTTACGACGGTCGGCAAATCGTCGCCGCAAACGGTTTGACCATTCGAATCGGTCGACAACATTCCGATCTGAGTCAATCCGACCACGTCTTGATCGGCTCCTGACGTTGCATAGAACGGGTTAAACAAACCGCTCAATTCTTCTGTCATGATAACGATACTGTCTTTCTTCTTAGAACTGTTATTGTCACAACCCGCCATCATCGGGAAAGATGTTACACACAGCACTGCACAAAGACCAATAATCATTGCGCGTAATGATTTCTTCTTATTCATAATTACCTCCGTAACTTAATATTCTATTTCATATTCGGCTTGGTCCATCTTTTCTGACGTTGTAAGATCAAACAAAATGTTTTTATCTTCGTCAACAGTCACCGTATCGACTTTAACCGTATATCTATAAAAACTAAATAAATTTTCGCCGTAGACAACCAACTTGATATTGCCTGCCGTAACGCCTTTTCGATTACCGTTCGCCACAAGATTGAAGCTGTAATCCGAACCGAGAGTAATCGTTCCTATTCTGAATTCGCCGTAAATCGAAATATTTTCGACTTTTGCGTTATCGTCGATATATCCGGCAAAAGTTCCGAACGAAGTTCCGGACAATCTTGTTCCGGTATTGGCAAGATCGAATTTGACGTTATCGAATTTAATGCCTGTTACTTCGGAACCTGCGGCTAATTCTCCGAACAAACCGCCGACCAGCGAACTTGTGCTGCTATGTTTAACGGAAACGTTTTTGACATGTATTTCGCGACCGTTCGTTCCGAACATCTTGCCCGTGAACGTACCCGTCGAAAAGGAAACCGGCCAATTTATGTCCTCGAAATCCAAATCGTTTAACAACTCGTATTCGCCTGCGGGATCGGCGTTATCATAAAGTTGCTCCGCCGTTTCTATCTTATATTTGATACCGTCTTCGACAACGATATAAACGTTTTGAACTCTGTTAACCGCCGTGGCTTTTTCGTAATCCAACTGACCGGAATGAACCAACTTGCCGTCTGTAATTTCTTCCGTACAATCGGAATCGAGATAAGCGGTCAAAAAGGTTTTACCTTGTTTCAAAACAGTTCCGTTTGAAAGTTCCGTACCCGCGTTCAATCTCGGGAAATTATAAGGCGTCCCGTCACTATATTGATAAGAATAATTCATCGCACCGTCTTTCCAATCTGGTAACCAAATCGTATTTCTGTCAGACGTCGTAGAACCTTCTTTATAAGTGGTAATATAATTAAAACGCGTAACCGTATCCGATAAAACCCATTCGTCGTCGATTTTGAAATAATAATTGAATTCAAAATTCTGAACCCAACCGGCATACAAAGTCAAAGTAACCTCGCCGTCGGAATCGGAATAGTCCAAAGTATCGTTTTCAAAATCCCAACGCCCGGAATAAGAATACATCGGAGTAGCCGCCGCTTTCGTATCGGGATAAACGTAAGAGCCGTTTACTTCTTCGAGCTCGACGCCGTTTTCGTCGATAACCTTGCCGTTATCGTTAGTAACGGGAACACGATTTTTATACCAACCGACCAAAAAACTACCGGTCTTAGTCGCATAAATCGACTCCGAGCCTGCGGAAACAGGTCTTCTATCGTCATGAGGATCAAGCAACTTAATATGAACCGTTCCGTTCGCGTCTTTTTGAAAATCGGACGGATTAATCATATCTATCAAAGAAATACCTTCACGATCGAGATATTTACCTCCGTTTACGTCATAAACAACGGAAATTTTATAGCCTTTGTTCTTATACTCGTCCACCTTGGTTTCGCTCGTGCAAGCGCAAACACACAAGCACGTAGCGATAAGACAGGTAAGGCAAAGAATAATTTTAAATTTCTTTTTCATTTCAGCCTCGAAAAAATAAACTAATTAACGATTTCTTTTCTTCTTCAACATTACGCCGATCACGACAGCAACGATGTTAACCAAACAGATAACTCCGATTACAACTACCCAAACAGTTATATTAACGGAATTTTCGGTTTTATCGGGTGTTGAGGGGATATCAGGTTCGCTCAGTTCAAAACGCGACTTAAGATAAGCCAATTGCATTTCCGCATCGGTCAATTTCGAATAGTTGTCAACCAAAGCCTGTTGCTCTACGGAAATAATTTTATCATAAGCGGCACGAGCTGTAACGATAGCATCCTCATCCGAGAGACCTATCTCGTTCGGAATTGCGTTTATCAAATCTACGACTTTCTTAGTATCGTCGGTCATTGCGTTGTCGCCTTCGATGGTCGTTCCGAAATACTGAGCAAAAATAAACGTGTCGTAATTTAATCCGTTTGCAGGTTTTACCATAACGATTTTTTCCGACATATGACCGATATAATCTACGAAATTCGCACCCATATAGAAGTTGTTGAATCTCGAAGTGACCTGCCACATATAATAATCGGAAATGCCGAGTCCTTCGAATACACTATTCTGATTAACAAAATATCCGGGAATAGGAAGGTTTGCGTAAGTCAAATAGGAAGTATCGAATTCTTCTTCGAGAATAGGAGCTTCATAGCTCTTAAAGACTACTATTTGGAGATTTTCGCAACCATAGAAAGCTTTGCTTCCGAGAGTTTTAAGCGACAACGGCAATTCGACAACGCTCAAAGACGCTTTTTCAAATGCTCTCGCTCCTACTCTTACCGTATCGTCTGCAACGACGTATTTAAGCGCGTTTTTAGCAATCGGATAAGATATGAGTTCCAAACCGTTAGGCACTACCTGATATAGTGCGCCGTCAATTACTTTTATATTATCGCCGATATCATAATTTTCTTCAATCGAAACGCCGATTTCTTTGTCTCCGAATATAATTTCGTTATATTTTCCGAAAGTAACGATCTCGCAACCGACAAAAGGATTTTCGCCAAGAGCAATCAATTTATCGCCCAAAACAACGCTTACCAAAGCCGATTCTTCAAATGCGTAATCACCGATATAAGTTACGTTTTCGAGATTAATTTCCTTAATAGCAGTACTAACGAAAGCGTTTGCTCCGATATAGGAAACGTTTTCGTCGTTTACTATTTCTTCGAGCCACAAGCAAGCATAGAAAGCGGAATCGCCGATGCTTACGCCGTCCTTTACTGTAACGCTCTTAATGTTCGTGATAGCGAAAGCATAATCTCCGATCGTGTCTACGCTACCCAAATCTATTTTAGAAATAGCAGTGTTGATAAACGCGTAATTTCCGAGTTCGGTTATGTTTTCGGGAAGAACAACGCTACAAAGCGATACGCAATTTGCAAACGCATTGTTAGGAACGGCGCTCAAATTATTGCTCAAAACGACGCTCTTAAGATACATGTTCGAAGCAAACGCGCCGACTCCCAATTCTTCTACAGACGAAACGTCCGCATATTGGAACTTTGGAGCACAACTTGTGTAAGCGTAATCGGTTATGATAATCGAATCGCCGACCATCTTCTTGTTATAAGCATACATCCAAGTATTATTCGAAAGCATGTAATCTTGCGTTCTGTCACCGGAGAAAGCATACGCTCCGATAGATTTAACGCCGGACAAATCAACATTTTCAAGGCTCATATTATTATAGAAAGCCTGAGCGCCGATGATTGCGTTTTTACCGATAACCAGTTCCGTAAGTTTTGCGTTTCCAGAGAAAGCAGCCAAACCTATTTCGGAATTTTCACCGATCGTAACAGATTTCAAACTCGAAGTAACTCCGACGCTGTAATCATATTTATAATAGCTGTACGTTTCAATAACGTCGCCGACCTCGTTTTTCAACTCATATACATATGCGGTATAATATTGGAAACTCGAGATCGCGTCGTACGTACCGAGATTAATCGGGCAGTAGAACGCGCCAGTCCCGATAACGCAGCCGTTGCCGATAACAACTTTTTCAAGATTCGTGCAAAGCGCGAACGCATAATCGCCTACTTCGCAGCCGTTAGGAATATTAACGTTAGAAACACTTGTTCCGATGAACGCATATTTGCCGATTTTGTAAACATTTTCGAAATTAGGCGTACTTGTGAGCGCCGTGTAAGCAAACGCATAGTCGCCTATTTCGGTTACGGAATTCAACGTAACTTCTCTCAAATTCGTACAAGAAGCAAACGCGTAAGGCGCAACGTATTTAACGTTATTCGCTTCGACGCTGAAAATAGCTTTATTGCCGGCAAACGCACCGGTCGCGATAGAATCGCCTTCTATCACCAACTTATTCGCTCTTCCCGAATAACAAGGCGCAACGAGTAACAATTCTTCGCCTTTATATATAAGCGCACCGTTTTCTTTCAAGGACAATACCTTATTTGCTTTATTCAGCTTGAAAGAGGAAACGTTTGTACCCTTAAACGCAAACTCGCCGATAACGGAAACGTCTTTACCTAAAGTTACGTCGCTCAATTCCGAGCAATCCAAGAACGCATAAGAGGATATAACCGCTGCGTTAATCTCAATTTTGCTTATCTGAGAACAATTTGCAAACGCGTAAGAACCGAGTTTGATTTTCGAAGCGCGGAATTTAACGTCGGTAAGATATTCGTTATTATAGAACGCTCCGATACCCAACGACTGTGCCGTAACGGGCAAATTGATATAATTAAGTTTACAATTACGGAAAGAATAGTTACCGATTGCAACTACCGAATCCAAATTAACTTCTTGCAATCCACAATTAGCAAACGCGTTTTCATTGATAAATTGAACGTTTTCAAGATTTATTTTAGTAAGTTTTTCACAACCGTAAAAAGCGCCCAATCCGATTTTCGTCAACGTCGAAGGAAGAACTACTTCTTCGAGCGCGGTAAGTCCGGCAAAAGCATAATCTTCTATTGTAGTAACTCCGTCTGGAATGATTATTTTCGTAATTGTATCTTCGCCCAAGTAGGACTGCTTAATCAAATACGGATCTTCATCATCGATAACGTCACCGGCTTCGAGATCTTTATCCACGTACTCGTAATTCGAGAACGCATACGCGTTGATCGTGGTAATACCTCTGTCGGAAGGAATTTCTACCGTTCCGCCCAAACCTTTATAAGAAATCAAATAAATACTGCTTATATTAAACGGATCTTTTACCGTAACGGTAACACGACCGGTATAAATAGTTTCTTTTCCGTCAAGCACAACGGTTGCGAAAATAATAGTCGTACCTTTTGCCTGAGCGATAATCGTTCCGTTCTCGGTAACGGTTGCTACTTTCGTATTACTCGACTTAAACTGAACGGTAGTTTTATCCGGGAAATAAGAATCAATAGTACAACCCAAAGTAACGCTTTCGGACGGATACATCGATAAGGTATAATTGTTTGCGAAATCGTATTTACCACCCGTGACACCTATATCTCTGTCCGAACTCGAAACAGAATAATAAGCTTTATTTACCGAATAGTTCGAAATGGTAAAGTTCTTAACTTCCGGTCTTGTATACGAACCGAAGTAACCTTCGTCGCCCTCTGCAAGAACTTTTACTTCTACGGACGCCGTGATTTTATTTCCGTCTGCATCGTAACCGATAGCTGTAATCGTAGCGGTACCGCTCGTCTTTGCAATAATGGTTTGATTTACCACGTCGACTATTTCGCTGTCGCTCGTTTCGAAATCGAGAACCTGCAACCAACTTTCACCGGGATATATTTCCATAACGGAAGCGATATCCAATGTTTCGTTGGGATTAAGCGACAACATATCTTTAGTAAAGTACATTGCGATTATTTCGTCGGGAAGTCTGATTTCGTATGTAGCGCTGTTCATCGCGTAATCGTAGCAAGTAGCGATAAACGAATTAGTATTTTCCTTCAATGAATAAGAACCGTCCTCATTATACTGAATACCTATGGAATTCTTTATTTGAGAAACGTAATCGGTAAGTTCTATCGTAACGGTAGACGTGGAATTGAACGCTGAATAAACAGGGGTTACGTATTTACCGAACGATTCCATATTGAACAAATATCCTGAATCTTCTGCAGCATGCGTTATTTGTCCAAGCTGCACCGCGC
The DNA here is from genome assembly GCA_964591125.1 of uncultured Lachnospiraceae bacterium. Taxonomy (GTDB): domain Bacteria; phylum Bacillota; class Clostridia; order Christensenellales; family Pumilibacteraceae; genus Neoclostridium. The sequence continues at coordinate 42,604 of CAZQAC010000002.1, read as the reverse complement.
TTGCGTAATGGTTATCGTAAATAGACAAATCCGCATACAATTTTGTTTTGTTATTAACTTTATCGTATTCGGTACGATATGCGACATCGGTAATTATCGGAGCTTCGAAGTCTACGTACAACGGGAATGTAAACGTATTTCTTAAATTCTTCTGATCGGATTTTTCATCGTAATCGATATAAGCCGAAACGGTTACCATATAACGCGTATTGTTTTTAAGCTTATTTTCCAACGCGCTGAATTCGACATCGATTGAAGAAGCATAAACCGTATTTCCGGAACTCGAAGACTTACGCTGATTGTATTCCGTTCTATTGAAAATTTCTTTTCCCGTAGAATCGTCCACAACCGAAATATTAACTTCTTTGGCATTTCTCAACAAACCTGCGGAAATACTTCTAATGGAGCTGATAGCCCAGTTGTTATCCGTTTCCACATTGGAAATGGCAATATAATCTTTATTAGCGGCTATTTGAGTAGCGTTGGGATCCTGAGCGAAATAATAGACGCCGAGCGTTGCTATATAATCGCTGTACAATCCTCCGATAACTCTGGTCGCATACGCGTCCGCCATAAGCTTGTCTTCATCGTCCAAGCCTGCGTTAATCTCGTCTTTATTGGTATCGTAGTATTCTTCGTCGAAAATCGGAGCTGCTGTCCAATCTCCGTAGAAAGCAAGATAGGGAACATTCATGCCGACCGAAGTGCCGGAAACGGCGTTAAGTTTAACGAAACCTTCTACATACATGCCGTTTTCAAACGATTCGTCGAGATACTTTTTATCTTCGTCGGAAAGCGTGATTTTTACCGAAACCTTAGCGGTTTTACCGGCGTCGACGGTTATTTTATTGTCTTGCTTAACCGCGCCGATAACCTCGGTAACTACGGTTGTCGCACCGCTTAACAAATATCCGTCCTGCGTAACCGTTCTGTCACTATGCGAAGTATATATCGAACTTACGCCTTCGGTCATAACAACCGCGTCGATATCATAAGTTACTTGCGTTTTACTAATGTTAGTAACGTCGAACGTCATTTCATATACGCCGCTCTTATTTTTATCGTCACCGAGTTCGATTTTCGTTTTATCCATAGCGCCGTCTTTATCGAACGTGGTTATGTAACCTGCAGACGTGCTTGCCTTCGTAATATTTACCAAACCGGAGCCCTGCTTTCTAACTGCGTACGGCAATCCGTTTTTGTTCATTATAATATCGGCAGTGGACATCATCAAACGGTTAACGAGCGCGGTTACTTCGGTTGCGGATAAATCGTTTCCGAATACTCCGCTGTATTTAACGTATTGGCGAATAAGTGCGGTTGCGCCGGCTTGATTCGGAGCAGCCATAGATGTACCGGACATTCTTTCGTAATGCTGTCCGGGAACAGCGGAAAGAATTTGTCCGCCGTGAGCGGTAATCTCGGGTTTAATCTTTAAATCCGACGTTGGTCCCCAAGAGGAGAAATCGGACATGAACGGACCGGCAACCTGATCTTTACTGATTCGAATTATTCCGGACTCGTGAGCGGCGAGCTTTTCGCCCTCTTCCTGTGAAATGGAGCAAACTGCGCCGATATTAGCGCCGACCGACATCGAAATGGTACCTGATACGTTATTATAAATAATAATACCTGCTGCATTTTTTTCTTTTAACGCAATACGAACTTTATCTTCGAAATTCGTCTGACCGCGTTTAACGAGAACTATTCTGCCGGTATAATCGTCTTCAGGATAATCCGCCGAACGACCTACGCCCGGAATAGTCGCATATTCGAAATCATAGCTTTGAACGTCATCGCCAAGAGTAGCCAATACGTCGTCGACAAAATGTTTTTCTACGCTTGCAGAATTAGTAGAAGCTTCGTTAAAATATATAACGTCGTCGTTATATAACAAATACGGAGTCTTAACGCCGTCTACCGAAGCAACCGACAACGACGCGGCATAGGTAGAAGGAGATCCGACCGTACCGGAGTCGGGATTGGAAGTAAGTCCGTTGCTTCCGTTTTTGTCCGAACCGAAAGTCGCATTATAAGCGTTTCCGGCAGAAACTATAAGCGAAATACCCGTTTCGCGAATTCTGTCGTAAATTTCATTTACTTTTTCTTCGTCTACTTCTCTCGAAAAACCGCATTGGCTACCGAGAGACATATTGATAACGTCTACTCCGAGTATAGCGCAATCTTCAAGCGCAGCCAAAAGCCAAGACGTTTTAGCTCCGGAAGTAGTATCGGAGAAAACTTTCATAATGGCAAGCTGAGCGTTCGGAGCGACGCCGGTAATCGTGTCGTCTTTTCCCGCAATAACGCCGGCTACGTGCGTTCCGTGAGAAGAATCGATTGGCAAAACATCGGGATCTTTATCAGCGTAATCGTATGCGTACGGAACTTTTTTGCTGATATAAACGTCTTCGCCGGTAAGTCCGGACGTAAAACTCGAAGCGACTGTATCCCCAACGATAGCCGAAACGCTTTCCAACGTAAACGCTTCTTTATCGGTCGTAAAATTATCGACGCTGAAAGCCGTATGCGTATAGTCCAAACCGGTATCCAAAACTGCGACAACGACTCCGTCGCCCTGATATTCGGAAGACGAACTGTCAAATATACCGGTTTCGTAAACGTCGACAAGGTTTGTAACGACTTCGGTTTCACACGGAGCATATTCTTCACCGATTATTAAATCGGCCTTATAAGACAAAAGGCTTTGAACTTTATCGAAATCGCTTGAATTAACGGTAATTTCGAATCCGCCGAACAAAGTATCGTACACGTCTCCCAACTCGAAATCGATGCCTGCCTTATAGAGCAATTTCAAAAGAGCGTTACGTTCTTCGACTACGTTTGCGGACACGGTTTTCGCCTCGCGCGTAGTCACAAACTCGCTAAGCTCCAACGACTTGTTCGTTTCGTCATATGCGTCCATGACGGACTTAACATCCATCGTAACGATCACGGAAATGTCCTGATTGTCAGCAATGGTGTCCGGTAATTTATAAATTACGTTGTCGTCGAAATATTTTTCAATATCGTTTTGTAAAAGTCCGTTAACTTTCGAAAAAGTAGCCTGTGAGTTAACTTTTTGACCGTTTACGCTCGAAGCGCCTTGTACGCTAAACGGACCGAACGCAAAACTTCCGGCCATAACGAACGACAATATTCCAACAACAAATTTTTTGATTTTATGCATAATTATATTCACCCTCAAATTCCGTAATTCGACAAAATTGCCGATTAAGAATTTATATTTAACAAAGTCGCGACCGCGGCGCACGATAACGATGCACACAGTCCGAACTCAAAATACTATAATAATCGACTACATTATTTTACACTAAAAGCGAAAAAAAGTAAAACGAATACGCCTATATTTTTATAATTTTCACATTGTTTTCGCAGTAAGGCAATCCGTTTTTTACAGAATAAGGGTTTTTATATTTTTAGTTCATATAAAAACCCCTAAACGCGTAAGTTGCAATCAAGTATTAAATTGCATTTTTATTCATAAAAAACCGATTATTATTCCGCCTGCTCCGTAACTTCGTTTATCGAAACAATCGAATCTTCTCCGATTCTTATCGTATAAACTTTGTTGTTCGAAAGTTTTACTGTATAAGTTTTACTTGCTTCGTCATAAGACGTTTCGGAAGGTAAGTAAGCATTTCCGTCGATAACGATAAGTTTAATTTCGTTTCCGTCGAAATCTACATAAGACTTGCCGTCCGAGGAATAAACGGTCGTTACCGATTCTTCCGTAACCGATACGGATTCGTATACGGCAACTCCGGTTTCTTCCCCTTCTATCGCATCGCTCTCCTTTTCGGTAAGAACAACGTTGTAATAAGTACTCGAAGCTATCTTGCCTTGGTCGTCATAAGTTCTTGCAATGAAGCAAAGATTTCCTTTTACGATCAAAATCTTGTCACATTCGACTATTTCATCGTTCTTATATAATTTAGCATTATAGAACGTTCCTGCGGCATAGTTGCTTTCGGTTGCAATGATACGTTCGGTTTCGACAGTGTAAATACCGTCGACCAAGGTTTCAATTCTCGTGAACGCATACAACTGGTAGCAATATCCTACGCTGCTAAGCGACTTAAGCGTGAAATACATACGATATTTATATCCGTCGGTTGCGGTTACTTCTGCGGAATACATACCGCTTTCCTTGCTATACGTATAAGCAACCTTTTCGAGCGTAACGATGTTTCCTTCGGTATCTGTCATACCGGAAGCCTTGCCGAATACACCGTTGACATAACTTATCGTTTGTTCACCGTTTTCGTTGAATTCGGTTACGAGTTCTATGCTGCCGACAGTATTCGAAATACTGTTAGCCACGTCGGAACCATAGAACATCTGGTAAATCAGATACATGTACATATACGAATAAGAAGGACACGACACTACGTATTTCATGCCGACTACTTCATAAACGCCGGTACTTGCGCCTTGCTCGTCCTCGCCCTTATACTCGTAATCGATATAGAAACGGAAATAACTTCCGACCGTTACGTAATTCTCGTAAGATTCGCTTTCTTCGTTATACTTACGAGTAACGACACAACTATAATCTTTTCCGTTGATTCTGACCGAACCGGAAACGTTGAACGTAGCTCCGCCGGACGGAGTAAACAATAACAACTCTATCGGATAATAGTTACCGTCGTTAAACTGGAGAGGATATTTATCCTTCGTTTCAGTTTCGCGTTTTAATTCGACAGCGCTGTTGCTGCTGAAATAATAAGTTTTTCCGCCGTATTCCTTCACAGCGTCGAACTTACCGAATTTCTCTTCTACGAAACCGTATTCGTTTGCGTTCTCGGCAGTACCGTCTTTATGATAAATAATGACTTCATCGTCAACGATGTTGTAGAAATAACGAGTTTCGTTGTTGAAAATCGCAAAACCATATCTCGTGAATCTCAATGATTCGAGCTTATCGGTAAAGTAATTATATCCGCGAGAATTAAATACTTTTTGAGTAGCGGAACCGGTTTTCGCATTGTACTCGTAAATAGTAGCGTCCGTACCCGCATCGTTTACGTAATAAAGCAAACCTTCTGCAATAATCATGTACGTACCGGTTTCCTTTAATCCGTTGACGTCGTATTTGGTCGCATTGCCTATTTTATCGAGGATAAGAACGGACCAATCTTTTGCATTGACGTATACGTTAACCACTTCTTCGTGCGTTACGGCAAAAACAGGAATTGTAGTACCGCTGTAAACAAGAGTATCAAGACAACCGTACAAAGTAATCTGTTCGTCGTTTACGGTATAAGTTACCTTATAAACGTCGCCTTTTTCGTAAGTACCCGTTCCGATCTGCTCTTTTCCGTTCGAAACGGTAAGCTTTCCGTAACCGTCCATTTCCAATATGACCGCGCGAAGAGCCTGGTTATCGAGGACATAATAAGAACCGTATTCTTCACCACGAACGGTGAACGTCGTTCCCGTTACGTCGAAGTAATAATATCTTTCCGTGGTGCTCAATAAAATCGTTCCGTCGGTGGGAATCCAATATACTCCGCTGTAAACATTTCCTTCCGCATCCGTATATTTAGCCGTATAGCCGTATCCGTCTATCAATAGCATTCCCTCGGCGTCCGAATTATATGCGCCGTTATATTTTTCGTTATATTTTCCGAAACAGTAATAAGACGAAGTTTGCAATGCCAAATACTCGAAAGAATATTCGTCAGATTCGAATTTGTAAACGGGAGTATCGAAAGCCGTTTTCTTGTCAAGCGATACTACTTTGCCCTCATAAGTTAAAGTCTCGGTATTGCCCTCGGAGTCGGTTGTCTGAACCGAATAAGTAGCGTTACCTAAACCGTCAAAATACAAAGTTTCGGTTTTTAAGAGCGAACCGTCGGTTCCGATTCCGTACGAAGTATAAGGCGCGCTGGAAAGCAAAGTAAACGTCTTAGCTTCTTCGTCGAGAATAAAATACATATTGCTACCGGATACGGTCAAAATAAAGTAACCGTTCTTCGTCGAATAAGTACCGGTAAGCACCTTTCCGTTTCCGCTGTAAGTCGCGATCGAAGAAAGAGTAACAAGGCTTAACGTCGAATTATCTTTTCCGGAATACGTAACTACGTAATCGGTAGATTGGTCTTCAACATCTTCGAACGCAAACCAATAGTTAACGTTGTAATTGGAAACAACCGAGAGCGAGAAATCAAAGGTTTTGATCTTTGCGAGATCCAAAGAAATAGATTCCTTTCCTTCGTCGGTGGTTTTTTCGCCGACCACGGTAACCGCTTCTTCTTTATAGAATTTTTCTGTAACGTAAACATAACGTCCCGTTTGTTGATTATACGAATACGTTCCGTCCGAAACTATTACGTAAACTCCGTTTTCGCGATAATATACGCTACCCTTGCCTTCGCCCGTTATTACGAACAACGGCGAATAAAGAACGTTGGACGCTGCTTTGAAATAGTATTCCGCATATTCGGCATTTTTCTCTTCGAATACATAAGAAACGACCGTTTCCGTTTCGGTGGTAACGTTACCGTCGGCGTCCGTAATATCCTTGCTCACTTCGGAAGTAACCGCATTTACGAGATATTTACATGTTTTACCGTCGGAAGTCATCGAAACGATATAACCGCCGAATACCGAAGACGCAACGGTATAATATCCTTCCGTGCTCTTCGTTCCCTTTTTATATACAGCCGAACCCATTCCGTCAAGAGTCAAAGTAGCCCCGTCTTCGGAAGCGAATTCGACGTCGAAACTGCTGTTGTACTGCAAATAACAATTCTGCCCGTTAATAACAGTAGTACGAATAGTCATAACGGTTTTGCTCGTAGACGAATCTACAAGAGTGATCGTACCGTTTGCGTCGGTAACATAATAGTAAGCTACTGCCGTACCGTTGTTATTGTAATATGCCGTACCGAAACCGGAAAGCATAAGCTGATATACGGAAGTATAATATATAAGCTGACCTTGATAAACCACTCCGCAATACATCACGCCCAAATTATATTCGTCGTCGTTTCTGAGCTGGAATGCCTGTTTGGTTGTTCCGTCTTTCATCGAAACGGTACCTACCATCATAACCAAAGTCTTTTCGGCAAGCGGGCCATCTGTAAAAGTCGCGACATAATAACCGTTTTCGTCTATAACATAAGTACCCTTCGAAGACGTCAAAACACCGTTTTCATCGGTTTGCATATAAGTAATTCCGTTGTAGCTGTCGAAAATGATGTTTTCGTTATCGACCAAACCTACGCCCACTTTGTAAAGAGTACTGGAATTACCGTCTCTTTCGGCGCTGGAATACGCGAACGTATTGTTGTCGAATATTCCTCCCTGAATAAGAATATCTCCGTCCGCTTTCAAAAATCTGAAAGTTTTCGCTTCAGCGTTATAAATGCCCTTAAATAAAACGTTTTCGCGAACAAGGAAAATATCTTCGCCGTCTTCTGACGGAATAAACAAATAATCGTTTCCGCCGAACATATCGGTATAGCCCTTGCTCCAAACGGCATACAACGAAACGTTTCTTTCCGCGGTATACGTCGGAACTTCGCTCTGAATTTCGCCGTTATAAATTTCCAACTTGCTGTTATTTGCCGTGAACGCTATTTCTCCGTCGACGGAATAAGCCCAACCGGAAAGCATATAGCCTTCTGCCTTAAAATCGACCGCGGGAATTTCTTTTTCCTTGCCGAATTTAATTTCTTCGTCGTAACGGTCTTCTTTCTCGCCGTTAGGATAATTTGATTTAAACGAAACTTTATAAGTCTGTCTGTCGAAATAATATTTCAAAACATTATCCGAAACGTTTTCGGACAAAACCAATTCATCCACGGTATCTTCGGTTTCGACAAGAACAAAGCCGGGATTATCATGCTCATAAGTAACCGTATCGCCGATGAAACCGTATTCAACAATTTGCTCTTCGTTCTTTTCATAACCTTCGCCGTCAAGTTTTTCTTCCCAAAGTTCGACGGTATACTGAACTTTGTACATGGCGATAAGAGTTATGTCTTCTTTGGGCATTCTTTCGTTTTTAGACAATTCGGCATTGCCGATATACCATGCGCCGAAAGAAAAACCGCTCTTTTCCGGGACATAATCTTTCATTGCATCGTAAACGTTTTCGCCCGCTTTAAGATAAATCTTGGATGCAGAATACCACGAAGCGAATCCGCCGTTCAAATCGATTTTAACCTCGTACAATTTTTCCCATTTGGCATAATACGTAGCGTCGGCTTTCGCAACAACCGAAGTAACGGGAGAACCGCTGAAATCGGCATTTAAATACCAACCTTGGAATTCATAGCCTTCTCTCGCGGGAATCGGAAGCGTATAACTCGAATTTTCTTCGAGCTTTGCGTCTTGAATCGACTGCGCGCCGTTGGTTTCGAATACTAACTTAACGTATTTCTGGTTTTGGCAAGCGCCTGCGATGCCCGAAACCGACATAACCGAAACCATTGCCAGAACAGCAAATAATGTCTTTTTCTTGTTTTTCATTAGGGATACTCCTTATTGTCAGGATTAATATTGACTAATATTTTACCACTAATCGCTTTCATTTACAAGTAAATTCGGCGCGATTAAAAAAATAAGTCAAAAAATAACTGCATTATATTTATTTAATCATTTTGTTTTCACAAAATTTTCATTAGTCTATCGTTTCTTCGTTTTTTTCGGCCCACACAGGATAAACCGTAGTTCCGCTCGGAACTGAATTCAAATCCGCATAATCGACTTCGGACGAGTTTTGCGCGACGGACCAACCGACGCAAACTTTATTTTCACATTCGGGCAACGAAATTCCGCCGAGAGCGTTCGCGTTAACGATGGTATTTTCGTTAACGGTCACCGAAACGACGCATTTACCGTCCTCCGAGAAAACGCAACCCGTAACGATCGGTCTATACGACGAATTCCAAAGGCGACTCCATGAAGAAGAAACTTCGTCGTCGGCAAGATAAACGGTCATTTTCTTGCAGCCATAGAAAGCATGCGCGCCGACATATTCGAGCGAATCGGATAACAAAACCGTATTTACTTTATAAAGATCTTTGAAAGCAAAGTTTCCGATATATTTGACGCTCGCGGGAATTTCGAGTTGTTCGACTCTCGAAAGACCGTAAAAAGCATAATGTCCGATATACTCTACGTTTTTACCGAATACGATGCTCTTCACCGCAGAACCGCTCTCCGTTTGAGTCGTAGTATCGTTTTCACCGTCGGGATAAACGATATCGTCACTTTCTTCAACGGTAGACTGCGCCGTAAACGCATAATTGTCTATGTACTTAACGGAATCGGGCAATTCTATTTTTACAAGCGAATCGCAACCCCAGAAAGCACATTTACCGATATATTCGACATTCTCGCCGATGGTAAGATTTTTCAAGGACGAACACAATGCGAAGGTTCTCGTATTTATTGACGTAACTTTGTTCGGAATTACGACGTTATCCAAAACTGAACAACCATAAAACGCGCGCTGTCCGATCGTATCCACATACTTTCCGAAATCGACTGAGGCAAGATTCTTACAGTTATAAAAAGCATAACTGCCTATTTCTCTAACGCTCGTATCGGACAAGTCCACACTCATAAGATATACACAATTGTAAAACGCCGAACGTCCGATGCTCGTAAGATTTAGCGGCATCGTTATTTGAGCCAATTTCGAACAATTGTAGAAAGTATAAGGTTCGATTTCTTTAATACTTGCGTTGAGCGCAACGGACATCAACGAAGAACAACCGTAAAACGCGCCTTCTCCGATATATCTTACATAACCCGAACCGGTCAGATTCTGCAAATTAGCGCACTCGTAGAACGCATAATCGGCAATTCCTCTTACTCTAATTTCTTCTCCGTCTTTGCTCTTAATTACGCACGAAGCAGAGGAAATATCGGTATTAGAGGTTCCAATTATCCAATTTCCTGCAAAAACTACGCCGCTTGCGTCCGAATTCTGATACAAAAGAGTATCTTTGAACGCGTAAGTGCCGATAGAAGTAACGCTTTCAGGAATCAAATAATCGTTATTGGAAAGCTGTTTATTTCCGTAAAAAGCATAGCTGCCTATCTCTTTAACACCTTCCGACAAGGACAAATTCGAAATAATGCATTTGGAGAAAGCCGCGTAACCGATAACTTCGAGGTTATTGTTCTCTTTCGTTTCGACTTTCCACAAATTAGGACACTGATAGAACGCATAACGACCTATATATTTTACGCTGTCAGGAACGGTAACTACGCGGAGCGAAGAATTTCCGATAAACACCTGATTGGCGATTCCGTAAACGCCTTCTTTAAACGTAGTGTTGTCTATGTTTTCGAGTACGACGCCGGCAGCAACAGAAGTAGTTCCGACAAGCCAATCTTCGACATAAACGTATGCGTCGCCGGCAACCTCGGCATTTTTATATATCTGAGTTTCAAGGAAAGCATTGGCGCCGATTTCAGTCAAACTGTCGGGCAAATCCACACTCTCGAGCTCTTCGCATTTATAGAAAACGCAATCTCCCAACGTCGATAAACCGTTCGGCAAAACAATACTGACGAAAGAACATTCCGAAAAGGCATAGTTACCGATGCTCGTCAATTTCTCGTTGTTCGAAAATTGAATTTCACTCAACGACAAACATTTCATAAAAGCATAGTCGCCTATACTTTGCAAATTCTCGCCTATTTTAACCTTGGTCAGTTTAGTTTCCGCAGAAAAAGAATGTTTGCCGATCGAAACGACCGAATCGGGAATTTCCAACTCTTCCAATGCGGAACAGCTATAAAACGCATATTCGCCGATAGTCTGTACGTTTTCGCCTATGGCTATCTTAGTCAGACTACGACAATAAGCAAACGTATAATCATAAATTTTAGTTATGTTGCTCGGAATATTTATCTCTTCCAATGCTCTACAAGCCTGAAAAGCATTTTCTCCGATATAAGTTACCGAATCTGGTATAAATACCTTTTTCAACCCTGTGCAGTTATAAAAAGCGTTCTCGCCGATATAATATACGTTATTTCCGATAACCACTTCTTCTATCGCGCTGCTACCTCTGAAAGCCGCGTCCGCAATTACGGTAACGGGCTTTCCTCGATAATTGTCTTCGATGGAAAAACTGCCTTTTGCTCTGCCGACGCGATATACTTGGAATTCGGAATTATTGTTGATCAATTTATATTGACAACCTGTTTCGTAATCTTTATGGAAGTATACGACCTCCGACCAATCGGACTCGGCGTAATCTTTATCGTTGCCTTTCGCGCGTATTCTGATTTCGTAATCGCCCTCGGCAAGATCTCCGAGCGAATAAAAAAGTCTTCTGGATGTATCATAAGACACCGATCCGTCCGAGCAATTTTTTATAGCTATCTCATAACCGCGAGCATGCGAAACGGCTTCCCAATTCAAACGATTATCTTCATCGACGAAAAGATCAGTCGGCGAAGACAAAGCCGACGGATTGCAGGCAATAGTCAAAAAAGCAAGAACTATTACGGATATGAACAGGACATAACGTTTTAACCTTTTCATAATTTCTCCTTGACGATTATAAAATACGTCTTATTACAGGTAATTCGACTCACGGCAAAAGCACGCGAATCGAACCCCTAATTTAGTGATTTATTACTGTTTTCGATTTCTATAATCACGAATAAGTTCGTGCGGCCATTTGAACTTGAACTTACGAACGGCTATATCAAGCAAGAATAGAATCAACGCAAGAATCATAAACAACGCTCTCGGATCGAATCCGGAATCTATCTCGGTAACGAAATTCTCAAAAATTTCGTCGGGTGCTTGCGCGTCTTCGACAAGCTTGCCGCCGCTCATCTCCGCAAGATCGGATAAATATTGTTCTATTTCTTTTTCGTCTTTACCGTTAAGATTATCGTATTCTTTAGAATAAGACATCACTTTATAATATTCCAAAGAACCGATTTCATCGCCGTTCGCATTATATTTGACAAACAGCAATTTATAAACGCCGCTGTCTTTCAACACGAAATTGCACCTGCTGTAATTATTATCCGAACTCAACGCCGTGACTACGTAACACCCTTCTCCGTTACTGACTTCGTTCAACGACATTTTCACTTCGTCGTCACCCTCACCGCTGACCAAATAGCCTTCGATTCTGTCTCCGGATTCCAAATGTCCGTCCAAACTAATCTTCGTCGTGTAATTGTCTTCCACTACTCTTAACGAGAAATCTTGCGGACGAATATTAGACGTCGGCATCAAATTATCTATAACGTTATAAATAAACTGCTTACCGTTTTTATCCGCCATAAACGATTGCGACCAATCGGTTCCGTTCAAATCGCACATAAAGCTACCGACCATTCCTTTACCGAATTTCCACTGACAATAAAGAGGAACGGAATAATCGCCGGTCAAAACCATGCTTACGTTTTCATTATCTCTTTTCTTAACGCCGAAGAATCCGCCGAGTTCTACGTTAATCTGACCTCTGTTGTCTTCGTCGAATTCAATACCGTTAAGCAACGATGACGACGCAATGTTAACGGTAGGCTTATAAACTTCTTCGGTTACTTCTTTAAGCGCGTCGACGGTCAAATCGCTACGAATCGCGCTAACCAAATCGTCGCCGCTTACACTGTAGAACTTTCCGCCGCCCAAAGCAGCCAAGGATTCCATTCTGTCGGCAGCGTCGCCGAAAGAACCGATACCGATACCTACTATCGAAAGCGAAATACCGTTCGCATAATTTTCCGCGGCTATGTCTTCGTAAGCGTATCTGCCCGTATCTTGATCCTTGCTGTCGCCCGGCATACCGTCGGTAATAAGTATTATGTGTCTTTTGTCGACAACTTGGTCCTGCAAAGCTTTACCCGCGTCCTTCAACGCAGGAGCGAACATCGTACCGCCGCCAGTTGCATCAAAACTATATATCGCTTCTCTAATACGCTGTTCTTCAGTTCTTCTCGTTAAAGGCAAAACAAGTCCGGAATCGCTTTCCAACGTCATTATACCCATATAATCTCTTTCGGACAAAGAACTCAAACAAGAATATGCACCCGCCTGAGCAAGCTCGAGTTTGCTACTTCCTGTTCCGTTATCGATCGATCCCATAGAACCCGAACGGTCAATTATGACGAACAAACCCAGCGGGGGAGTGTAATCGATTGCCTGAACAGGCAACATGCTTTGATAAAGAGAGCCGTACATATCTCTTCTGTTATATGCGTGAGCCTCTCCGCTTTCATCCGTTCCGCCGGTGGTGAACACGCCTCCGCCGTAATCGTAAACGAACGAATACAACGCCTCGTCAAAACCTTCCGGCATATCGGCATTTGCTATGTTGTTCATGATGATCTGATCATATTCCAACAAGTCGTTAACGTCTGTCGACAAAGCGTCGCTCGTAACGTTAACCGTTTCTATCTCGTACGCGTCGACATTGTCTTTCAACATCGCCACAAGAGCATCGGACTCGCCGTCCGTTCTTTCTACGATAAGAATTTTATTAAAAACTTCGAGATACATGTACGAATAGTATTCGTTGTTTTCGACCATATTATCGCCGTTAGCTATGATTTTAAAGCTCAATTCATGCAATCCCATCTTTTCGAAAGCATGATTGAAAGTAAAAGTCTGAGTTCCCGTACTTAATTCGAAAGTATCCTCGGCAACTTTTTCGAGTCCGTCGTAAAGCTCTATGGTCGCGCCTACTTTAACGTGACTGTAAACACTAACCGTAATAGGACAACTTTCGTTGACTTTAACGTGATATTCCGGCAACGTTATATCCAAAACCTGCGCGTCAGCCTCATCGAAATCGGACTTAATATAAATAGCGTCCATTTTCGTACCCTGAGCTGTAATCGCCTGAATAGCCGATTTTGCGTTGCCGTCGGTTTCTTTACCGTCGGTAATAAGCACGATTTTCGCCGATTCGGGATGAGTCAACAAATCTTTGGCATAAGTCAACGCTCCGGCAATGTTGGTAGCCGTCGTATCGGGCAAATCTGCGCCGAGATAAGCTTCATAAACGGAATCGACGTCGTCTGTAAGAGGAACGGCATATTTCTGATCGAAACCGAACGTCACTACGCCGACCTTAAAATTGTCGTACATACTTTGCTCGATAACCGTTCTAACCGCGTCGTCTCTAGACTGTTCGGACATATCAACGGTATCTGAGACGTCGATCAATAACAATATTTCATTCTTTTCGTTGGGCAACTGATAAAAAAACGATATTCCCGATAACGTAAGAATGGAAAGAGTTATTACGATCGCGTGCAAAACCATAGAGGTAATGCGATTTCTGTTCCTTCTGTATTTTTTATTGCTTCTGAAATAGGGAATAAAAGTCAGTAACAACGCCGGGATAAGGAGCAATAAAGCCCAAGGATATGTAAAACGAATTTGTAAATTATACATTCTGAGCTACCTCCTACACGCCTTCTCTAACCTGCAACAACCATTCTATAAAGAGTAACGCTACCAACGCACAAGCAACGTATACGTACAAATCTTTATAGAATATATCATTGCTTTTTACTCGATACGGACTAGTTAAATTATTTTCCGTAAGCCAAATATTACTTTCGACTTTCGGCGTTCTTACATAAATTTCTTCCGTAGTGATTTTATTCTTATCCGCAAAGTTCGATTGTTCGAGAATGTATGTTCCGGGAATATCGATATACAATTTTGCGGGGAATTCGGTCAACGTCTGCTTCTCACCGTAACTGTCCGTTATAGTAAGACTGTTTACTCGAGATCTTAATTCTATTTCGGAATTAACCTCAAAAGATCTTCCCTCTACGGTTGCCGGTATAAAATATTCAAAAATATTATACATCAAAATAGATAATTCCGGACGAGCAGCAAGATTGGAATATCTGAATTCGAACGGCATAATGACCACTTTTTCGCTTTCGGTATTTTTTACAAGCAGCATAGGATCAACGTCGAAAGACATCAAAACTTTATAATCAGCGCCGTAAGACTTAATTTTACTATATTGAAATACTGTTATTGAATCCGCCTTTACATAATTCAGGATATCGTGAGGTTCCTCCTGAGTGAGATATTCTTCTCGTCCGAGTTTCACCGTCGAACCAAGCGAAAAGTCCGAACCTGTCGGAGCGCTGCTTGGGTTCATAAGCATAACGACGCCGTCGGTAGGCATAGCTTCCGGCATATTGGATTCGAAAATATAAAAATCGTAACCGCTTGTCGCATAATCGTTATTTTTAACTTCGATGAATTGAAAATCCCAAACTCCGCTGTCACGGTACTGACGGTAAAGCACTTGTAACGCGCTTTCTATAAACGGACCGCTTTTCGAAGTAGATACGTACTGAACTTTAAGAACTTCTTTCTGTCCGCCGTAAATATCGAAACTGTCATCCGCGCTGTACGAATCATATACATCTATCGAAACGTGTATTGATTGAAAATTATAAACCCATTGCGTCTGATCGTCAATCCAATAAAAAGTATGATTTTCGAGCAATTCTTCATAATCGTTATCTGTTCCGGACGATGTTCCCGCACGCTTAAAAACAGCTGTCATGGTAGTATCGTCGGTACAAAATACCGTTGTTTTGAACTGAAGACTTTTGCCGTTGTTATCGTTTTTATCGACAGCGTTAACGCCGTATATATCAACTACTACTTCGACTTCCATATCTCTTCCGTAACATGCCAAATCTACATAAAACGAATAGTAGTTTTCTTCCATAACGGTGTACGCGTCCAAAATCGCCGCGTTCCATTCTTCGTTCTTATCGAAAACGTTAACCACTTCTATATCGTCTGGAATGTACGAATATCTGTTATCGGTGTAAACTTTTATTTGAGACTTCGGATTTTCCAATAAAATGGGTTCGCAAAGCGTTAATGCACCGTTAATATCCGAACTGCCGAAAGAACATGCGTTTTCTTCTAACAATAAATTATCCAAAGCGGTAAAAAGCGTTTCCTTCGATGATGCCGGAACTCTTTGGCAAAGATAATCGGGTTCATTATCCGCAACGATAACGGTAACCGTTCCGTTGGAGTCAAAAACCTTTTCTGCTTCCGTTCTTATCTGATCCACCGCGCGAACAAAGCGCGTTCCGTCGACGTTTTCGGTCAGCATGCTTGCAGACGAATCCAATAAAAGAATTACTTCTCCGTTGTCCGTTTCGACTTTAAGAACCTTGTTTGGTTGAGCCAAAATCGTAGCGCAAGCGGCAATCGCCAACACCTGACACAAAATGAGAAGCAGATTTCTTAATTTACTTATCGGTAATTTTTTCTTTCTATACTTTTCGCTTAGCTTCCACACGTACGTACTGGAAACGAGCTTTTGTTGAAAATTGGGCTTAATAATATAAATGAGAATCAGCACAGCGATTCCCAGCAATCCCAATAAACCTAATGGAGCTAAAAATTTCATGACATTATACCTGCCTTCAACAATTCCCCAAACAGTACTCTTTCTATAGGTTGATCCGTACAAACCGAAATGAAACCGGCGTCGCGCTTAGAACAAAAAGTTTTGATATCTTGTCTGAAATCGTTTAACGCTTCGTCATAAGCTTTTCGCATACTACGCGTAATTTTTAACTTCATGTTTTTATCTTCGCCTTCGGAATCGATAAGATTAACTCTGCCGTCATAAGTCGGATCGATTTCTTCGGGAGAAAGAACCTGCACGAGCAGAACCTGGCGATGTTTATAACACAAATAATCTACGGCTTTTTTCCAATTGCTATCGGTAAAGAAATCCGAAATTATAACCGACAAACCGTTGCCGACGCTATCGTCGGGGCAGCTTGTAATGCACTTTTCCAAATCGGCTTCGTCGCTGAATTCCAGATTATTAATATCGCTTATCGCTCTAAAAAACGCGCTTTTGCCGATAATCGTGCCGTAAGGATTTTCCGAATGTTCGTCTTTCATCAAATTAAAAGAAACTTTATCCATATTATGAACGGACAAATAACCCAAAGCTGCGGCCGTAGCAATCGCATAGGCAGCTTTGCCGGGGTTGTCCTTTCCCATGGAAGCCGAACAATCCAAGAACAATTGGATTTTCATCTGTCTTTCGTCGGTAAACAGTTTCAGAAAGTATTTTTCAAAACGGCTGTACAAATTCCAGTCGATTCGACGAATATCATCACCTAACTGATACTCGCGGAAATCGGCGAACTCCACCGTCTGACCATAAGTGTTGACAAGATGTTTTCCGCCGAAATATCCCGAGAGATTAGATCTTAAATTCAATGATAACGTTTCCAGCCGACTGAAAAACCCATCGTTTAAATAAGAAACTTTCATTCAATTCTCCAAGTATTATATTGCCGCTTATTTTTTTAAGTTTTTATTCTTACCGATTTCCTCAACAATCATTTTAATGACTTCGTCGGGAGAAATACGTTCCGCAACCGCTTCGAAATTCATCTTCAAACGATGACGAAGAACAGGCAACGCAAGTTCGTTTATATCGGAATAAGCAACGTTGAATCTTCCTTTTATGAGTGCCATAACCTTTGCCGCAGAAATCAGTGCCTGACCTGCACGAGGGCTGGCTCCGACTCTTATGTATTTCTTTGCGGCCTCAGCTGCACATTCGTTATCCGGATGGGTAGCTGCCGTAAGATACATCGCGTATCTCAAAACTTCTTCCGCGCAAGGAATCTGATTAGCCGTTTCGCGCATCTGCATCAACTGCTCACCGTTGCACGCACATTCGGCAACTTCCGCCATGGTTTTCTGCGTCATCGTAACGATTTGCATCAATTCTTCGAGGCTGGGATCGGGAACGATGAGTTTAAACATAAAGCGGTCCATTTGCGCTTCCGGAAGCGGGTATGTACCGTCTTGCTCTATCGGGTTCTGCGTTGCGAGAACGAAGAACGGCTCTTCGAGTTTTCTGGATACGCCCATTACGGTTACAGTGTGTTCTTGCATCGCTTCAAGCAAAGCGGACTGCGTTTTAGGAGTAGCACGGTTGATTTCATCCGCAAGAATAATATTGCTGAAAATAGGTCCAGGTTGGAATTTGAAAGAGGAATTACCGTCTTCGTCTTTAACTATGATATTTGTTCCAGTAACGTCCGCCGGCATAAGGTCCGGTGTAAACTGAATACGAGAAAACGGCAAATCGAATACTTTTCCCAAACTTCTTACAAGACGCGTTTTACCTACGCCGGGAACGCCTTCCAACAAAACGTTACCGCCGGCTATCATTGCGATAACCGTACCTTGTACGACTTCGTTCTGACCTATAACGTCGCGAGAAATCTGTTCGAAAATGTTTTTGCATTGTTGACTAAACTGTTGTGTATCTTTTTCTGTAACCATAATTATACCCACTCTTTAATTTATTTTATTCTTTTATAGTATCGTAATAATTTTCGATAATTTCCTTTAAGTTTTCGGGCATATCTCCGTTCTGAGAAAGTTCGCCCATCGCTTGGTCATAATAGTTATCGAAAGTAGAACCGCCGTAATAGGTTTCGCCGTCGATTATCTGGTTAGACTCGTCGTTAGCTCCGCCGCCCGCACCGTCGCCTTGTCCGTTCGGAGACGAAGGACCGCTTTCGCTGCTTTCGCCGTTTTCACCCTCTCCGTCGTTTGGCTTATTGCTGGAATCGTCCCCGCCTTCGCCCTCGCCGTTTCCGTCTCCATCACCGTCACCGTCGTTCGAACCGTCGTCTTCTCCGGGCAACGTAATTTCGAGTTCTTCGAGCTTAGCCTTAACGTCAACGTCTTTATTTACTTTACCGTCCGCACGGAAAGGACCTTCAATTTCAGAATCGACAAACGGATCTCTTTTGCTACTCAGTTCCCAATCGACGAACACCCAATCGCGTTCGGCGTCTACGAGAACGGAAGAAGCACCTTCTCCGTCTACCAAAATTTGTTCGTTATCTCCGTATAAAGTGCCTTTACCGTCAATCGTGTATTTAATTTTGTATTTTGCAGGCTCTCCGGTAACCACTTCTTTAACTATATCTTTACCGCTGCCGATTTTACCGACTGCGTATAGCGAAGAAACGGTGTTCATTCCGAACCCGCACAAACCGACAACCGAAACGGTAACGATCATTCCTGCCGAAACAACAACTTTAATAAGATTGCTGCTAACGGTATTCAAAGCGCTGATCGCGTCTTCTCTTTGTCTTCTTGCAATAAAAGAATCGTCGCCTTCGTACTCTACCATGGTAAGAATTCTTTCTTCTAAACCTAATTCGTCGATACGCTTAGCGACAGATTGCGCCGTAGGCTTAAGCTTGAAATAATAGAAAAGCGGAGTCGCGATCGCCGTTGCCGCTACCAACACGACTATCGGTAGCCAAAGCAGCTTAATTTCGCCAAACCAGCAAATCGCCGCCATAACCAGTTCTGCCGCAAAACCTACGACCAAACCGCACAACAAAGCTTTCAAAAAACTTTCCTGCGCCAGACGCTTGTAATACTTACTGAAAAACTTCTTCGCATCCATAATTAACATCTCCTTTATTTATAATTTTTATACAGGTACAAATATACGATTGTACGAGTATGCATGCTATTATATCATAATATGCGAATTTTGTAAAGTAATTTCGCATAATTTTTTTACAAACATACAAATTTTCACATAATTATGAAAAAATTCACAACAAAATGAATAATTAAACGTATTTTATCCAATTATACAAAAAACAGAATACGCCCCGAATTCTCATCAAGGCGTATTCTGTTTTTAGCGCTTTTAAGAAAAATTATTCAACTACTTTTTCTTCGCCGTTGTATACGATTACTAATTTAAACTTACTGGAGTTTCTGAAAGCATATCCCCAATCGTTAACGCTCGCAAACAACTGTCCGTCGGAATCGTGAACGTATACCGTTTGGTCTTCCGTCCAATTCGCGAAAATAAATTGTCCGTAGAACGCTACGTTACCGTAGAAATGAATTTCTTTTAACTTCAAGCAATTTTCGAACACGTACGTTTTTGCCGTTGCGCTCGTGCCTATCGTACCTAACGATTCGGGCAATTCGACCGATTCGAGGTTAGTACAACCGGAGAACAAATAGTTCGACAACGTCGCAAGCTGACCTTTCAATACCGCACGTTTAAGCGACGTACAACCCTTGAATGCGCCTATTCCGATCGTTTCGAGCGTTTCGGGCGTTTCGATACTCTCAAGACCGCTTTCGCTAAATGCGTAACCGCCTATAGAAACGAGCTTCGAGGGAAGCTGAATCGATTTAAGATTAGCGCAGCCGTCAAACGCATAAGTCGTTATTTCTGTAATATCGTCGCTAAGAACGACGTTTTCTATCGACGAATCGTTAAACATGTACGTTCCCATAACCGCACTTTGAACTTCCGCAGTTGTCAGCGGAGTCAATGCAAATACGGACGAACCGATTTCTTCTACCGTCGCTGGAACTACTACGCTGAGCAGTCCGGATTCTCTGAACGCAGAGTTTCCGATTTCTTTAACCGACGCAGGAATTTCGATCTGAGTGATTCCTTTACAACCGCTGAACGCGTAAGTAGAAATTTCTTCTACCGTCGCTGGAATCGTTATCGATTCGAGACCGCTGTTCTGGAAACAAGAATACGAAATCGCAGTCAATTTACTCGGCAAAGTAATGGTCTTAAGATTTGCACAGTTTAAGAACATATACGTTCCCAAAGTGGTCGTTTCATCGTTAAAATCAACTTTTTCGACCTTGGAATCTCTGAAAACGTTCGTACCGAATTCCGGAGTTCCTTCGATTGTAACGTTCTTGATCGAGCTATAAGCGAACGCGTAATTACCTATCTTGGTTACGCTCTTCGGAATAACGATCGTATCGATCGATTCGAGACCGTAGAACATATATTCCGTAATTTCGGTAACGTCGTCGGATATAACCAATTCGTTAACCTTCATCGTACCGTTGAACGCATTCTTTTCGACGCCTTCGTCTTTCTTAACGACATATTCGTCTTTCTTACCTGCAGGATATTCTACGAGCGATTTCTTTTCTTTGTTATACAGTACTCCGTCTCTCGATTCGAAAACGGTATTGCCGTCCTCTACATTGATAGCAGTCATCTTTTCGCAATATGCGAACGGAGCCGAACCGATAGTCGTAACAGTTTTGGGAATAGTGACTTCGGTAAGCGAAGTATTCTGGAACGCGTACTGTCCGATCAACGTCAACTTGGAGGGAAGAACGATAGTGTCGAGCTTCGTACAGTTCATGAACACTCTTCCTGCCATTTTTTCCAACTTACTGCCCTCTTCGAATTTAACTTCTTCGAGATTTCTGCAATCCGCAAAGGTGTATACATCCGAAGTCGCGCTTGTACCCATACTTGTAATATTCTTCGGTATGGTAACGCTGACAAGCGCCGTGTTACGGAACGCGCCGGAACCGATACCCGTTGCCGAAAGCGAAGTCGGGAACGTGAACGACTGCAAATTCTCGCAATCCTGGAACATGTAAGACGAAATGGTTGCCTGAGACGAATTAAGAGTAGCTTCCGTAAGCAGCTTGCAATCGCGGAACATCGAAGTACCTGTGAAAGAAAGCTTTCCGGCAATATCTACTTTCGTAATTAAGGTGTTTTGGAAAGCGGAATTACCGATTTTTTCGACCGATTTAGGAATATTAAGTTCGCCTTCCAAACCGCTGTTCTGGAAGCTGTAATTTCCGATTATGGAAAGTTTAGCCGGCCAATTAACGGATTTAAGCGACGTACAGTCGCGGAAAACATACGCACCTATAATTTCGAAATTCTCGGGAAGAATTATTTCTTCGAGAGAGGTACATCCGTCGAACGTGTAAGCGTTAGTACTGTACGTGGGCTTAGTGGTTCCTGTCGCGCCGAACCATTTAACTCCGCTCGGAATGGTTATCGTTTTAAGAGCGGTACAGCCTTGGAAACCGTAATAGTTGATATATGTCAACGATTCCGGAAGCTTAACGTCGGTAAGAGAAGTACATCCGGCAAAAGCATATCCGCCGAGATATGTCGTTTTGACAGCGCTCAAATCGATGCTCTTAAGACTCGTACATTCTCTGAACAAACTTGCATTCGACAAATCGGAAATATCTGCAGGCAAAACAACGCTTTCGAGATTCGAACAACCGTAGAACATGCTGCTACCCAATTTCTTTTTGGACGAAAGAACGGTAAGTGCGCTCAAATCGATGCTCTTAAGACCGGAATCTTTGAATATGCCGGTAGCCGTCAAATCGTTAACCGTATTCGGTACTGCGATTGTTTCAAGCGAGGTGCAGCCTTCGAACATGTTGGCCGTCAAAGCGGTCAAACCGTCCGGCAAAGTAACGTTCTTAAGCGCTTTACAATATCTAAATAAACCTGAACCGCATTTCTCTTTTAAATTCGGCGTTATTTCAACGGTGTGCAACGAATAACAGCCTTCGAAAGCATAGTTACCTAAATTTTCGAACTTTCCGTCCGATATCTTAACTTCTTCGAGGCTTATGCAATACTCGAACGAACGCATAGCTATGCAATGCAAGTTCTCGGGGAAATTGATTGTCTTCAAGCTCGAACAGCCGGAGAAAGCATAACCCTCGGTAGTATAAGTATTCTTGGTCGCGTTGTGCGTGCCGCCTACTACTATGATCGATTCGGGAAGCTTGACTTCTTCGAGAGAAGCGCATCCGCGGAACATATACTTGCTGACATAGGTCAAACCTTCGGGGAGTTCTATTTTCTTAAGCGATTGACAAGATTCGAAAGAATAAGCTCCCACTTCTGTAAGACGGCTACCTTCTTCGAATACGACTTCTTCCAAACCTACGCAGTTTGCAAAAGCGCGTTCGCCGATGCTTCTGACAGTCTTCGGGATGATAAGTTTGGTAATATAAACCTGACCTTCGAACGCTCGATTAGCGATCGTTTCGTAACTGTCGGGAATTCTATACTCGCCTTTATCGATCGCGCCGACGATCAGATGAATGGTATCGTTGTTGCGATTGACGATAAGTTTTTCGATAGCCTTGAAGTTCTGGTTGTCTTCGTCTACAACTATACGTTTAATGGACGAGCATTTTGCGAATACGTTATCGATCGAAGCTATCGACTTAGAAATAAATACGTCGGTAAGTTGCGTACAACCTTGGAACAAATTGGTTCCGAGCTTGATTATTCCGTCCGTAGTCGGGAACGAAAAACTCGTAAGAGCGGTATCTTTGAATACGTTGTTTTTGATTTCCTCGAGTTTACTTCCTTCTTCAAAAGTCACGCTCGTAAGCGAAGTACATCCGCTGAATACGGTATTATTTATCGACTTAACGTTTTTAGGAACGATAAACGATTTAAGAGACGAACAATTATAGAACACTGCATAGTCGAGCGTTTCCAACTGCGACTCGTTATCTGCCGTATTCGTAATGTTGACTTCTTTAAGCGCCGGGCAATAATAGAACGTATAAGAAAGAGTTTTTACGCTTGCCGGAATATTTGCTTTTTCGAGATTGGTACAATAAGAGAACGTATGAGCCAACGTTTCGATTCCTTCGGGCAACGTGATTTCGACTAAACCCGAACCGCTGAATGCCGACGAAGCCAAAGTCAAAGCGTCGCGAGGCAAAGTTTCTCCGTTTGCGCCGACTTTACCCAAGAAAGTAACCTTTCTCAAACTCTTCGTATGCATAAAAGCGTACGTTCCTATTTCGGTTACGTTTGCGGGAATTACGATTTCTTCGATAGCGCAAATTCCGCTAACGGTAGGATTAAGTACGCTACTGTTACTGCTGACACTGCGAGCCGCGAACGCGTACGCGCCTATTTTGGTAGTTCTTTCGGGAAGAACGATGGATTTGAGAGCGGGGCAGTTTACGAATACGCCGTTATACGTGGAAACGGTCGAAGAACTGTATGAACTATCGGGCTTACCGTCTTCCAATACGAGCGGAGCGGTACCTCCTTCTTCGAATATTATTTTAGAAAGATTCTGACAATTATAGAAAGCGTTTACGCCGATGCTTTCGACAGTGTTCGGAATAACTATTTCCTCGACGTAAGTACAATTCTGGAACATATTCGCGCCGATAGTCTTCAAGCCTTGCGGCAACGAAATCTTCTTCAAATCGGTACAACCGTAGAATACGTCGTCGCCCATTTCGAGTTCGCCGACTATTCCTTCGCTGAACTTAACTTCGGTAAGTCCGAGAACTTGATAGAACGCCCTGGTCCAAATTTTGTTTACTGTCTTGGGCGCGTCGAATACGCCTTCGTAAAGTTTGGGGCAAACGAGCAAGTCTGTAACGACTCCGTCGGTTTTTCCGTACAGAACGCCGTTAATGGAAGCGTAATGTTCGTTTCCTTCCGCTACGATAATCTCTTCGAGTTTACTGCAGTATTCGAACGCGCGCAAACGAACTATTTTTTTGCTGTTCTCGGTCGCTTCGCTCATATCCATGGATTCTACGGTCGACGGAATGGTTATGGTACTCAAATTGGAGCAATAATAGAACGCTTTGTCTCCGATGGTTTTAAGACCTTCCGGCAAAACCAATTCGTTGACGTTCGAGCAAAAATAGAACGCGTTAGCCCCCAAAGACACTGTACGAACGGGCAGTTTTACGGAAGTAAGAAGTCTGCAATTGTAGAACGCGTTATCGCCGATGGTAAGATCTGCTTTTCCGCCCTCTTCAAAAATTACCGAGGTAAGTTTGTTACAACCGGAGAACGCTTCGTCGCCGATAGAATAAATGTTTTTGTTAATAAATACCGATTCGAGTTCGGTCGCTCCTTTGAATACGGCCGTACCTATCGCCTTAACGGTATTCGGAATCTGATAGTTACCTGCTTTTCCTTTCGGATAATAAACGATAATAGTCACGTTTTTGTCATAAACGACGCCGTTATCGGATTGATAAATCTGACTTCTATCATCGACTATAACGCTCTTAAGATAGCTACCTCCGAAAATTCCGTTTATGTCTACAAGACCTACTTCCGGTCCGATATACAACGTTTCAATATAAGCGGTTCCGCCGCTCGTGCCGGTAACGCTGGTATGGAATGCGTAAGATTCGAAATCGAGATCGCCGACGCAGTTTACGGTAACGGTTTTAAGTCTCGACGTACTTCCGAACGCATGCGCCTTCAAATGTTTAAG
>CAZQAC010000002.1:0-17388 GCA_964591125.1 uncultured Lachnospiraceae bacterium | reverse complement strand
CCGTCGACGTTTATCTCCATAAGCTTGGAACAGCTGTTAAATACGTCGATATCGTAAGTCTTCGCGTCTCTGTGCAAGCTACTCAAACGTTTAGGAAAAGTTATGGATTCGAGCGACGAACAATAATAGAACGCCGTGGTTCCAATTGTTAACGGTTTTTCGTCTACGCCTTCTTCTTCGGGCAGGAACACGATTTCGGTCAATTTGGTACACGATCTGAACGCGTCTTTTTCTATAGACACGACGGTCGCCGGAACAGTTATTTTGGTGAACTTACTCGACTTAAAAATATTGGTCGGCAAAATTTGAACGCCGTAAGGAATATCGAATTCACCCGTCTTGCTCGCGGGATAGAAATTGATTTCTTTGCCGGTATACGGGTTATTATATATAAGAACTCCGTCGGAAGATTCATAATAGACTTGATATCCGCCCAAAATTTCGGCAGCTCCGGGATAAGTTTTCGCGTCGTAAACGTTGATTTCGGTCAACGCGTTGCAACCTTGGAAGCAAGAAGCCGCTCCTTCCGTACCGCCGATACCGGTAAACACCGTAACGATAGAATCCGGAATATTTACGATTTGGAGCTTTGTACAACTTAAGAACGCGCCGCCGTCGATTACCGTTACGGGCTTTCCGTTATAAACCGCAGGGACGGTTATTTCGGCAAGTTTATCCGTAGCCGTACTTTTCTTTACGGAGTAATTCTTTCCGCCGTCGATTTCTACGAATTCCAACGTTTTCGCGAAATAAGCGTAAAGTTTTTTGTCGGAGAATTCGCCCCAAGCTTTCAAACTTATGCCCTCGTGATCGGTAAAGCAAGTGCCGACGCCGTTAGGTTCGGAATACCATCCGGCAAAGGCCAAAATAGGATCGCTCGTAGTCGGAACGGGCAACGTATATTTTTTATTAAACTCGACTACGACGGAAGTTTCTTCCATTTCGCCTTCGTCGCCCACTTCGAAAGTAATCGTATATTGGCAATTAGCCCAATAAGCATAAAGCTTAATATCCTGATTGCCCGTGAACTTTTCTTCGGTATATTTTGCACCCTGAACCTCTCCGTTTGCAGGAGCATCATACCAGCCGGCAAACGTATAACCGTCTCTTTCCAGAACGGGTAAAGTTACTTTATCGCCGTTGGCAAGATACATATCTTCAACGTCTTTGCCGCCGTTTGACTTAAAGCTCATGGTATAAACGGTAACTTTTAAATCGGTCCAAGCGGATTGTTTGCCGTCTTTATCAAAATAACTTACAGAAATCGTATTTTCTCCGCCTTTAGCAAATTTTATTTCGGCACTGTTAACGGTCGTTTCTACGGCTTCTCCGTCGTTTACTTTTACGGCATACTTAGTAGCACCGACAACATAGTCCCAAGAAACAGCGTTTGCGGCATACTTAACGTTGCCGATTTTTCCGTAACTCAAAGTATATTCGTCGCTGTACAACGAATCGGTTCCGTTTGCTCCCGCAATAGCTCGAACTGATATTACATAATCGTTACCTTCTGTCAAATAAGAAGAAAGCTCCAATTCGTTTTTATCGCTGAGATAGGTTTTTTCGCCTATTTTTACTTCGTATTTTTCAGCTCCTTCGACGGCATTCCATTTAAGCAAAGTTCCTTCGACGCAAACGTTCTGAGGAACGGACAGCCTTACTTTATTATAAGTAATCGTTTCCGCTTCCGACGAGCTGTATCCTTTAGCTACCGGATATACTGAGAAAGTAATCGCGCCGGTACAATCTTTAAGAGAATAAGAAGTAACATTTCCGATATTCTCGAGTGCATGATTATGCTCCGCGTTATCACACTTGATTTCGATTACGTAAGAAGTAGCGTTTTCTACCTCTTCCCATTCGACCGTTTCGGTTTCCGAGTTAACCACCAAGCCCTGCACTTTAGCAAGCGCTCTCGAATACACGTACTTCTCGGACGTGGACGAAGCATAACCGTCCGCAACCGCCGTTACGACGAAACTGATTCCTTCTTTAGGCATTTCACAATTGGAAAAATCAAATTCGGTATTCGTTCCGAGATCGACGTCGACGTGTTTATGTCCGGCGTCTCCGCAAACAACGGTAATCAAATATTTCGTAGCAAACGGAACCGCATTGAATTTAAGCAGCGACGGCTCCTGAACTTCGAAATGAGTTACTGCGGCAAGCGCCTTATTGAGATAATAAGCCTCGGAAGTGGTTCCTCTTGCCGTTACGGTTACCTTATATTCACCCGAAGCCAAAGAGCCGAAATCATATGCAAGCGATGTCGCGCCCAACGTTTTTGTAAACAATTCCTTATCTTCGGAATCGAAAACTTTTACGGTATAGCTGACGTTTACGCCTTTGGAATTCCAACTGATTTTATCTTCGGTTACTGAAACAGCCACGCCTTCACCGCTCCATACCGCATAAAGAGTGGTAGCACGTAAAAGCTGCTGATCGTTATATTGACACGTAAGTTTTTCGGCGTCCTCGAAATCACTGAGCCACCAACCGATAAACGTATAACCTTCTCTTGTCGGTTCGGGAAGATTGAGCAATTTTCCGCCTATGGTCTTAACCGAAGCAAGCGCTTCGCCCTCGTAGCCGAGTTCGAACTTAACGTCGAATTCTTCTCCGCTCACGCTGTTCTCGACGAAATACGCGTAAACAGTCGTGTCTTCGGCGATGATTTGCTTTTCGAAATCGAAAGGCTGTGTAAAATCGGCGTCTTTATACCAACCGACAAAAGTACATCCCTCTTTTTCGGGATCCTGCGGTTTGGTCGCTGTTTTGCCGTTGTAAACGGTTTGCGATTCTACGCTACTGCCGCCGTTCGTTTTAAACGTAACGGTATAAGCCGTCTTTCTGACCATTACGTACTGTTTTCCGTCATAATCGACGGTAAGAACTCCGTCCGCATACGTTGCGGTACCCGTACCCTTAGAACCGTCAAAGGTCAAATTGATCTTTTCTCCGTCAAAAGTATAGTTGCCTTCCAACGTTTCTCCGTCGATGACAAGCTCGAACGTTTTGTCGTTTATCGTGAACCGATATTCTTGTCCGTCGATCTCGGTATAATAAATACCTTGATTTCCGAAATCCAAATTCTTATCTTTTTCGGAATCGCACGCGGCGGCACCTGTGACAAGCATCATCGACATAACGGCGCAAACAACTTTTGCCAGCACTTTGTTTTTGTCTTTCATTGCACAATCTCCTCTACTTAAAATATTTCATCACGACACATAATGCCGAAACGATCTTTATAAAAATTATACAACGTTCCGTATTTTGTATAAATCAATCGAAACGAATGTCCGAAAAAAAATAAATAATCATGCAAAACATTGCGTGAACATGTATAATTATCGGACAATTATACACGCTAACCGCGTTCTTGTCAAGTATTTTCGGCAAATTTTCAACAATTAATTTCACAATTGACAGTTTTTCGCAATAAGAACAGCTTCTTTTCTGCAAAAAAACACTTACTTAAGTATTTTTAAGCCGTTTTCGTTTTTGCAAACCGTTTAATCTCGCTTCAAAGCTCAACGGATTCGCAACGACGAAACAAAAACACCGCTCCGACTTTAAAAATCAAAAACGGGCAAAAATCGTTCATCGTTATTTTGCCCGCTTTTCATCTATATTATTTAACCGATTCTATGCCGTTTTCTTTGCGAACTCCATGACTGTCATTCTTTTTCCTCGACGAGATAAAAGCTTATAAACGTCGCCGATCGGCAAAAGCGCGAGCGATAACGACGAAACGATCAGCCACTGATTCAAATCAAGCTTAACCAAGCCGAACGCGGACGAAATGCTCGGAATATAACAAAGCGCGACCGACGTTCCGATACCGACTATCACAGTTACCAAAAGCGTTAAGTTTTCGCGGAAACCGTGTTTTATAACCAATCCGTCCGTTCTGACGTTGACGGAATGAAGAAGTTCGAGGAATGAAAGCGTCAAAAACGCCATCGTGGTAGCTACTGCATTGGACGTTCGCAAACCGATAACGAACGCCGTCAGCGTCAATATCGTCTGCACAAGCCCGAAAACGATTATCTGTGCAACCGAACGTGCGTTCCATAAACTTTTAACCGCGCTTTGAGGCGGTCTTTTCATAACGTCGTCGTCCGCTTTTTCTACGCCGAGCGCAAGAACAGGAAAGCTGTCCGTTATCAGATTAATCCACAGTAACTGCGTAGAACGGAGAAATTCGACTTTAAAAAACGCAAGCGCGGCAATTAAAACAACAAGAACTTCCGCCGCGTTAGTCGCAAGAAAAAAGCATACGGTTTTTCGAATATTTGCAAAAATTCGCCTGCCCTCTTTTACCGCGCCGACAATAGTTGAAAAATCGTCGTCGGCAATTACCATATCCGCAGCGTCCTTCGTTACGTCGGTTCCGCTTTTGCCCATCGCGATGCCTATATCCGCTTTTTTAAGTCCGGGAGCGTCATTTATTCCGTCTCCGGTCATAGCGACGACTTCGCCGCGTTTTTGAAGAACCTCCACTATTTCACGTTTGTGCGTCGGCGTAACTCTGGCAAAAACCGAACTTTCGCATATTTTATCGCAACGTTCGTTGCTTTTAAGAGAATCCAATTCCGCTCCCGTCGTCACGTTGCCTCGTATTCCTATTCTTTCGGCGACGGCAGCCGCCGTAGCAGCATGATCGCCCGTAATCATAACGGCGCGTATACCCGCTCTTTTGCAACTTTCCACCGCCTCGCGCGTTCCTTTTTTCGGAGGATCAAACAACCCCGCGAACGCTATAAAAACCAATCTGTTTTGACTTATCTTTTCGGAACATTCATTATAAGCAAATCCTATTATTCTAAGTGCATTTCCGGCTTGATCAATCGCAAGTCGCATAAATTCGTTCTTTTTGGACGGCGTAAGCTCGTATTCTACCCCGTTCGCGCAATATCGATCGCATTTGTTCAATATAACGTCAAAACCTCCTTTGTGATACGCTCTTCGTCCGACTTTAACGCTCATCATTTTTCTATCGGAATCGAAAGGAATCACACCGTCGTAGCCTCGTCGCCATGTTTTTCCTTTCCCGACCAAATATCTCGCTATAGCAAGCTCAGTTCCGTCGCCTATAACGTCGGGAAAATCGCCGCCGACCGAATGACACGAAGAAGCGCACATATAAAAATTTTCCGTATCCGCGTCGCAAGCCGTATTTTCGTCGCCGATAGGAAAAATCAGCTTTTCGACACGCATTTCGTTTTCGGTAAGCGTACCGGTTTTATCCGTGCATATGCACGTGCAACTTCCCAACGTTTCGACCGCATGAAGTTTTCGAACTACTACGCGCGCTTTGCTCATTTTTTGAACGCCCATCGCCATAATAATCGTAACCACGGCAGGCAGTCCTTCCGGAATGGCTGCGACCGCTATCGCAACCGCCGACATAAACGAGCCTATCAAACTGCCGCTCCTGAAAAATATCGCCGAAACAAATACTATTAATGCAACAACGATGACGGAAATCGATATTACCTTTCCCAAAACATTCAAACTTTTTTCAAGCGGAGTCGACGGCGCGACGCCTTCGGTAAGCGACTGAGCGATTTTTCCCGTTTCGGTATCTTTGCCCGTGCGTACGACTACCGCTCTCGCCGTTCCGGAAACGGCAAACGTCGAACAAAAAATCATGTTTCTGCGTTCGGCAAGCGGTCTTGTTCCCGAAAGAGACGCAACTTCTTTTTTTACCGCTTCGGATTCGCCCGTTAAAGACGATTCGTCGCAAGAAAAATTTTCACATCGGATAATTCTGCAATCGGCGGGAATTACATCGCCGCTTTTTAAAATAACGACATCACCCGGAACAAGTCTCGACGAAGGAATTTTTATCGCGTTTCCTTCTCTGCAAACGCTCGTTTCGCCCTCCGACATGCTTTGCAATTTTTCTATCGCCCTATCGGCTCGGTATTGCTGAACGAATCCGACTACGGCGTTAAGAAAAATTATAAACACTATAATAAACGTATCGACAAGATCGCTTCCGTCGCGAGTAATAGCAGCTACGGCGCCGGACACTGCCGCCGCCCCAATAAGCAACAAAGTCATCAAATCCTTAAACTGAGCAAGAAAAAGAGTCACCCACCCGTTCTTTTTGCCTTGCGGCAATCTGTTCTCTCCGTAAACAGAGATTCTTTCGTCCGCTTCGCTTTGTCCGAGTCCGTTCTCGCAAGAAGACAGTTTTTTCAACGTCTCCGTCGCGCTTAAATTGTACCATTCGTCCATTTTTCACCTCTTCGTCTATTTGTATTCGCAACGAAGACGATTTATTACGAAAGAGAAAAAGCGGAATATTGTCTGTTTTTGCGAGTCCGTTCGCTCGCATGGCGTTTTAGTATATAATTTATACAAAAAAAGGAGGAATACGCATGAATTCCAATTCTTCAAGACTAAAAATAGTCATATGTCTGACAATCGCCGTTATAGTAACTTTTATATCGGTAGCGGCAAAAGCCATTGTTCCAGCCATTATCGCGGGCGCTTCGTCCAATGCGTCCGACCTTTCGAACGACGACCTTCCTTTGACCGAACCGAAACCCGTTATCTCTCTCGATCCCAATCTGTCTAGCGAATTCGCATTAGGCAGTCGAGCGGACGACGAAACAATTTTCGGAACGACCGTCGATAACGAGATTTTTTTATTCTGCAATTACGGCGACGAAGCGGTTATTACGCGACTTAACACCGATCTGACGCCTTTGTCTTCAACTACTTTCGAAGGAAAATTTTATTTCGCCGATTTATGCCCCGATGGATTCGTAGCATACCTCGGCAACAAAATAGTCACGATAAACAAAAATTGCGAAATCATAAACGAAAGTTCCGTTTACGAAAACCAAGAACCTCTTTTTTTAACAAGCTACTCCGACGGCATAAGCGTCGTTTATTCGTGCGGCGGCGAATCGGGCGATCGGCTTGTTTTCAGATTTTTTCGGGACGGAAACACTATATGTGAAAGATACTGTCAATGTCCGAGCAACATATCCATAGTAAAAGTTTTTCGTATAGGAGAAGTTTTCACGGCGTTCTATCGATACAAAACAAATTATTTTTACGGCGGAGGATATGCAAAATTTTCGCTTTCCGGATTGGCTGCAAGCTGTTTTAATATCGAACGCGCAGACAGTTACGACCTTTTGGACGTCATTCCGTACGACAAAAGTTACGTTATGCTTACAAGTTCCGTAAACGGCGTTTCCGCAATGGAACTCGACCAAAACATGAACAGATACAAATCGTTCGAAATAACCGACCGCGCCGCGTTAACAGGAAAACTCTCTTTCGACGGAACAAACTACTATGCGTTTATAGGCGGCGCAAATAAAGGAATCATGGCAGATTGCGGCGAAAATTTCGGAAACATCAGATTTATAAACACCTATTCTTCCGCAACAGATATTTTACACGAACTGAATTCGAACGGTTCGCTTACTCATCTTTGCAAAAGCTCTAACGGGTTTTTCATAACCGACACAAACGGACTTTTCACAAAAAAAGTTCACAACTGCATTAATCCGAGATTTTTAATAACGGGAAGCTTCGGCGCGATTATAGTCGGAGAAGGAGATCTTTCGCAAACTACGCTTACATCGGCAGGCGGCAACGACGTTTATATAGCAAAACTCAACTGATTATCTCGACTTTCGAAGCGGCTTTTTTCGCAACTTACCGTCTAAGCTTGACAACTCTCTTTTTTTACTGTATAATTATTCGGTCGGATGGTTATACGTCCGCGAATTCGCTATTAAAAAGGAGATTTTCTTATGGCAGTAACGGCTTTAGTCGGCGCTCAATGGGGCGACGAGGGCAAAGGAAAAACTATCGATATACTCGCTTCGACGGCGGATATGGTTGTCCGCGCGCAAGGAGGAAGCAACGCGGGACACACCGTGGTTGCCGACGGCATAACTCACAAGCTTCATTTGATTCCGAGCGGTATTCTTTACAAAGACACCGTTTGCGTAATCGGCAACGGAACGGTAATTTCTCCGGCGGTAATATTGAAAGAAATGGATACGCTTGCGAGTCACGGAATTTCGCTCGATAATCTGAAAATAGATGCGCGCGCTCACGTTATTTTCCCTTATCACGTCATAATCGATACTCTTAGCGAAAAAATGCGCGGAGCGGGCGATATCGGAACGACCAAAAACGGAATCGGTCCGTGCTATATGGACAAAGCCGAACGTATCGGTATCAGAATGATAGATTTCATTAATCCGGATACTTTTAAGGAAAAATTATTCAAAAACATCGAAATTAAAAATAAAATAATTACCTGCATATACGGCGGAGAACCTCTTGACGCCGAAGCGGTTTATAACGAATACGTAGGTTACGCCGAAAGACTTAAAAAATTCGTATGCGACACTTCCGTACTTGTTTACAATGCGATAAAAGCAGGAAAGAACGTTTTGTTTGAAGGCGCTCAAGGCGCGCTTTTGGATATTGACGTGGGAACTTATCCTTTCGTAACGAGTTCTCACCCGACAAGCGGCGGTTTCTGCGAAGGCGCAGGCATAGGCCCGACTTTAATAGAAAACTGCTTGGGCGTAGCAAAAGCGTACACCACTCGAGTAGGAAAGGGACCGTTCCCGACCGAATTGTTTGACGAGCTCGGCGACAGAATAAGAAACGTCGGCGGAGAATTCGGCACTACGACCGGACGTCCGAGAAGAACGGGTTGGTTGGATTTGCTAATATTGAAATTCGCGGTACGCGTAAACGGTCTTACCGCGCTCGCTGTCAACAAACTCGATACGTTAACGGGTATTCCCACTTTGAAAATCGCGGTTGCTTACACGAAAAACGGAAAAACTCTTTATGATTTTCCGACCGATATAAGCGAACTCGAAGGTTGCGAACCCGTTTATGTCGAAATGCCCGGTTGGAAAGAAGATATAACCAAAGCAGAATCGTTTAACGAATTGCCGGAAAATGCAAAAAATTATATTAAATTCATCGAAAAAGAGATCGATTGCCCGATTACAATGGTAGGCGTCGGTCCTGATCGAAAACAAAATCTGAATAGATAATACAATTATGTTCGATATAGCTTCTCTCTGCCGCGCGGGCGGAAGATCTTTCAATCAGGATTTCTGCGGCTATGTTTGCAAAAACGGATATGTCTGCATAGCCGTAGCCGACGGGCTCGGCGCTTACGAAGGCAGCGATATAGCGAGCAAAACGGCAGTCGAGTTCGTTTTGAACAAATTCTCCGCAGACCTTGAAAAAGGCGTTTCGTTTTTTGCTCCCGAATACGCATCGAAATTGCTTCTCGGCGCGCACGAAAGCATTATCTCAAAAAAACAAAATCATACGAATATCGAAAACAGCTGCACGACTTTGGCCGTGGTTATTTCGAACGGTTTAAAATGCGTTATGTCGCACATCGGCGACACACGCATTTATCTTATAAAAAACAACAAAATCGCTTATCAATCATCCGATCATTCGTTAGCACAGGTATACGTCGATAACGGAATAATATCTAAAGAAAAAATACGGAATCATCCCGATCAAAATAAACTTTTACGAGTGTTGGGTTCGGAAAAATATAAAGGCGCCGATACCGTTATTCATTCCGAAAAATTACGTTACGGCGACGGATTCGCCGTCGTTACCGACGGCTGGTGGGAACTCATAACCGAAAACGAGCTTATCGAAGAATTTTATTTCGGCACGGCAAACGACACTCTCGACGCGCTCAACGATATTCTCATCTCCAAAATGGACTCGCTCCACGATAACTATTCGGCTGTAATCTGTAAATTCGACAACTTAATTGAAAATTAAAAAGGAACGGGAAATGGAAAAATACGATTTCGACAATCTATGTCTTAATTGTCTCGGTCAATTAAACAGCGACCGAATTTGTTTATCATGCGGCGAAAAAGCCTACGACAAGCCCTCGCCGCCCCACCAGCTTCAAAAATCAAGCCTGTTAAACAAAAAATACCTTATCAGAAAAACTCTCGGAGAAGGCGGATTCGGAATTACCTATCTTGCGTGGGATTTGTCAAAAAAAGAACAAGTGGCGATCAAAGAATATTTCCCGAACGGCAGCGTTACCAGAAACGAAAAAACGTCCGACGTCAATATCAATTCGAGCCGCCATGCAAGCGTAGACTACGGACTGAAACGTTTTATAGACGAAGCGCAAATACTTTCGAAAATTAAAAATCTGAACGGCATAGTCGAAGTTAAAGATTTTTTTTCGGCGCACAATACGGCTTATATCGTCATGGAATTTTTGAACGGAATAAGCTTGAATCGCTATATATCCG
Organism: uncultured Lachnospiraceae bacterium; assembly: GCA_964591125.1. Classification (GTDB taxonomy): domain Bacteria; phylum Bacillota; class Clostridia; order Christensenellales; family Pumilibacteraceae; genus Neoclostridium. The sequence goes on along the minus strand of CAZQAC010000002.1, from coordinate 7,078 downwards.
AAAAAGGTAAAATAACATTCGAAAACGCATTAAAATTACTGTATCCAGTAATAGTTTCACTAAAAGAAGTACATGCCGCAAATTTATTGCACCGCGACATAGCTCCCGACAATATTCTTATAACGAAAGAAGGCGAAGCGAAATTAATAGACTTCGGAGCCGCAAAAAGAAGCAACGACAATAAAAGTTCCTCGGTTATATTAAAACACGGATTCGCGCCGGAAGAACAATATCGCGCCGACGGTATTCAAGGTGCCTGGACAGATATTTACGCTCTCGGCGTTACCTTTTACTACTGCATAACGGCGCAATTACCGCCGAAAAGCATTGACAGATTAAAAAAAGACCAAATAATACCTCCGTCCGAATTGAATGCGACCATTTCTCCTCGACAGGAACAACTTTTGATGAAAGCGATTGCAGTTAAAACCGAAGATCGGTTTTCGACCATTGCTGAAATGGAAGACGCAATGTTCAGCGTTATTCCCGACGCAGACAAATTCTTTAACGTCGAATCAAAAACACGAAAAGTTCACCTTCAGACCGACTATAAAAATATAACACCCGTTATAAAAAGTTCCAAAGAACGTTCGAAAAACAAATCCGAAATTAAAAACAACGCGCAAGTAAGTATTAAACTAAAAGATCTTCCCTTTATTCCGATAAATCGAAAAAGTTTTTTTCAAAAGCTAAAGGATAAAATTAAAGGCGAATAAAAATAAAAACAAAACGTTAAAAAAACTTTCGGCATAATAACCGAAAGTTTTTTAATAATTTAATTCAATCCGTAAATAACGAACAGCCTTGCTTCTTGAATTGTTCCGCCATTTCGTCCAGCTTGCTTTCCGAACACGAAAACCTTTGCGCAAGACATTTTTTGCATAAAAATCTATCCGCAGATCTGTTAATCAGCTTCCTCGTCAAACTCATTTCGATCGGCACGACTTCTTTTTCGCAAATTAAACACTTAGACATTACGCGTCGACAACCTCTGCAATATATACTACGGAAGAGTGAGCTCCGACGGGGCGAACCTCTACTACGCCGTTTTTACTATACGAAATTTCTCCCGTTTCGACGTCTTTAAGCTTAAGCTTTTTACCACTCGATTCAGGAATTCCGACCGATTCGGTAAGGAATACCGAATCCCAATTATGTGTTCCGCCGTCCGAGAAATTGAACAATCCTACCGCTATCTTTCCGTCGTCGAGATAACGAGCCATTATAACTATGTCTTCGGGATAATTCGAATAATACAAATCGTTATCGGTCGAACGCTTATAGTTTTTATCCATGCGTCTGCCGACAAAGAACGGCTGACAACATTTTTTATCCTGATTGATACGAATAAGGTCCTTATTCATAACGATTTTACGAGTATCTTCATCCATGTTACGAATGTCGTTACCCAACATTAAAGGAGAACCATACATGCACCAGAACGCAAAATGAGTAAAATATTCGTCGTAAGTACAACCGCCTTCTCCGACATGTCCCTGTCCGTGCATACCGACTATAAGCATATCCAAATCGTTAAAGCAACCCTGTCCGTTATATTCCATATATTTCAGCTGATAACGGCATATGTCGCGCATAGATTCCCATTTATCGAATATATCGCCGGTAGAACGCCAGCTGTTCGCGCCCGTTTCTTTTATCCAAACGCGTGTGTCGTCGGCGCCCCAAGAACATGCCGAAAATAAAATATCTCTACCGCAGTTAGCCAAAGCAATGCCCATTCTTTTATAAAGAAGATGTCCGGGCGTTCCGATGGAATGGAAACAATAATCGTACTTCAAATAATCGACGCCCCATTCGGCAAAAGTCTGCGCGTCGATGAATTCATGTTCGTAAGATGCGGGAAAACGCGCACACGTCATTGCTCCCGCGCACGAATACATACCGAATTTCAATCCTTTGGAATGAATATAATCTGCAACGTATTTCATTCCGTGGGGGAATTTTTCGGTATCAACGACCAATCTGCCGTTTTCGTCGCGTTCTCTCATACTCCAACAATCGTCGATTACGACATATTCATATCCTGCGTCTTTAAGACCGCTCTCAACCAAAATATCCGCACTGCGAAGTACTACTTCTTCGTTAATGTTTTCGGCAAAAGTGTTCCAACTGTTCCAACCCATGGCGGGCGTAGTTTTATACATAATTTTACTCCTTATCCGTTTATTGACCGTTCGGTCCGCTGATAAAGCGAATCTATACTCGCTTCTTTATTAATATTATAACACAAAGATAGCCAAATTGCAATACTGCCGCAAAAAAAATTTTTAACGATTTGTTCTTATTTTTTAACGATTTGTTCTTTAAATCGAAACACAATTACTTTCTGTAGCCTTTTTTCTTAAGATAATTCATGCAAGGAATCAACCAATCGGTTTGAACGATGTCTATTTTTTTCCGACCGTAAAATCCCCAACCTTCGTCTTCGTTTCCAAGCAACGCGTTATCGTCGGTATGCGAACCCGAAATATTCGCCTTATAATCGTATACGATGGCGTTTGCCCAAACGATTTTCCCTTCATCGTGCATCTTTTGAATGAATTCGTCGCTTACAAAAGGATGTTCGTCACTTCCGAACAGTATTTCCACTCCGACATAATTGATGTTTCTTTGTTTCAAAGCTTCGTGGCAAGCATTGTTCGGATCGGATATTATAGACAAAAACTGCATATCGGAAGCATATTCTTCGATAAGGTCGATTACTTTTTCATTGGTCGGAGAAGACTTGACGATTACCTGATCCTGCATGTTTCTCTTTCTGATTTCCGCCGCGATTTCTTTCGGATTATCCCAAAACTTATCGATATTCAAAAAGCACTTGCCTTTGAGCTCGTCCAAAATTTCGCCGAACGTCGCCAAAGGATACTGAGTGGGCGTCAAATCCTGGTTTTTAAGGCGTAATTTTTTTACTTCCGAACATGTCAAATCGCCCAATCTTACACCCTCGGGTGCAGTTGTGTGAACGCTCTCCATGCCGGGATGTAACATAAACAGTTCTTCTTTGTCCTTGCAAGCGGTTACGTCCATTTCGATTATATCCGCGCCTTGCAAGCACGCTATTTTATAACATTCCGAAGAATTGCAAGGAATATTGCCGCCGTTCACGCCTCTGTGAGCCGCTATCAAAATTCCTTTTTCTTTAATTGATTCAGTAAGATTAAATTTCATTTTTTTACTCCTCTACGACGAACCGTCACTTAAAACGATTTTCGTTCAATTTATTTTATCAGATTAAACGACGTTAGCGATAAAAAATTCGGCACTGCGAAACGCAATCGTTCTTTTCGCTTAAACTTAAATGTTTTTAATTAAAATAAGTTAGAAAAGCAAGTAAAAAAGCGGATGAAACACCCGCTTTTTCGCATTGCTAATTTGCAATTACTCTGCTTTAATAGCTCCGACCGGGCAAACGCCTTCGCATGCGCCGCAATCGATGCAAGCGTCTGCGTCAACGACGTATTTGTCTGCGCCTTCGGAAATAGCGCTTACGGGGCATTCGCCTGCGCAAGAACCGCAAGCCAAGCATTCGTCTGTAATAACATGTGCCATGATAATAACTCTCCTTTTTTATTTAATATATACATTATACCACTTAAATCGGTATTTGTCTATGTTTTTAACGGTTAATCCAATAAATTTTTAAGTTCGCCGTCAAGTTTTTCTTCTTTGTTAACGTCGTCTATTGCCTTCTTACCGGAAGAAACTATTTCTTTCAAAGGAACGTCAACAAATTCTACGCTGCCGTCTTTTTCTTTTTTAATTCTTACCGTTTCTTTAAGCTGATTTATGGAATCGACAACGCCGTTACCGTCCTTTTGCGTTTTAACCGAACTTCCTACTTTGGGCATCTTTTTATTTATTTCGGCATAATAATCGTTTTCGTATGCAAGACAACACATAAGTCTGCCGCAAAGACCGCTTATTTTTCCGGGATTAAGCGAAAGGTTCTGATTTTTCGCCATTTTTATGGACACATGCGCAAATTCGGACATATGATCGCTGCAACAACACGCTCTGCCGCACGGAGCTATTCCGCCTATCATTTTACACTCGTCGCGAGAACCTATCTGACGCAATTCGATTCTGACATGAAAAGTAGAAGCGAGATCTTTTACCAATTCGCGAAAATCGATACGATTATCTGCTGTAAAATAAATTATCAGTTTATTTCCGTCAAAAGTATATTCTATGTCGCTTACTTTCATTTTAAGCTTACTGTCGGCAATCTTTTTTTCAACGACAGGGAAAACTTCTTCCCTTTTCTTTTCGTTGCGAAGCTCTTGCGCGACGTCCTTTTCGGTCGCGATTCGCAAAACGGGCTTAAGCGGAGCCACTACCTTATCTTCGGCAATATCGGCAGGCATAATTTTTACTTCGCCGCACTCGATACCGCGAGCCGTTTCGACTATGACTTTACAATTCTCTTTATATGAAAGCGAACCCGCCTCGAAATAATATATCTTCGGCGATTTCTTAAATTTAACTCCTACAATTTTTGGCATTTCGATTTAACCTCCAATATCGAAAAAAGCAATTGATCCGCAACGGTCTGAGAATTACAGTAAACGGACAGTTTTTTTTTCGCGTCGCTTAGATATGGCATAACGGACGCGCAAACGACGGCATTATAATTAACGGACAGTTCCTTTATTTCGGCAATTCGGCTTTTTATTTTTACTTTTTTTTCCAAACCGGAAGAATAGAGCATACAATCTTCGAGAACGTAAGCCAGACAATCTATAACGTACGGCATGCGTTCTTGCCTTTTTATCCATTTTTGAGAATACGACAATATGTTTTTGCTTGTTTTCATAAACAATAACGTATCGAAAGCAAGTAAATAATCTTTATAGTATTCTTCGTCCGAAAGATATTTTTCAGCAATACCGAAATACCCTCCCGACATCGCCGCGGCAAAATCCGCTTTATCGTCCTCACGAAAATATTCAGATAAACCTTTTTTTATTAAATCGCTGTCAAAAGGCGGCACTTCGATTTTACAGCATCTTGACAACACAGTCGGCAATAAATTATTCGAATTGACGCATTCGAGAACGATAATCGTCGAGGGCGGCGCTTCTTCCAGCGTTTTTAACAATTTATTCTGCGCGCTTTCGTTCATTGTTTCCGCACGGCAAATTCGATAAACTTTTTTATCGAGTTCGGTCGGTGCGATATATGCGGTCGATGTAAGATTGTCTATATCAGAAGTCAAAACTTTATCTTTTTCTTCCGGATAAGAAATAACGTCGGCATATCCGTTTTCATGAACTCGTTCGACGTCCGTGTTCGAAACTGCGGCTATCAACAACGAACCGACAACATGCGCGGTGTATTCGTCTTCACACAGAACCGCATAGGCATGAGAAATCGATCCGCGAGCAATAGCGTCCAACATTCGAATAACGACAGGATTATTTGAGATTTCTTTCAGGTATTTCAAATAATGCTTTTCTCCTTAAGCTTTCCCAAAACGGCGGAAAAAACTTCGTCTGCCGACAACGCGGCGTTAATAACGGCTACGCGATCGTGTTCCGTCGCGGCTATATCGCAATATCCGGCATATACCTTTTGATGAAAAGACAACTTTTCGTTTTCCATTCTGTCACACACGTCCGCTCCGCCTTTTCTTTCAAAAGCTTTATCGGGCGGATAATCCAAAAACAACGTCAAATCTATATTCAAATCGCCCAAAGCTATCCGATTAAGTCCGCGAATCAATTCTTTATCCAAACCTCGCGCATACCCTTGATATGCCAACGTCGAATCGATAAAACGATCGCAAACCACGATATCGCCGTTTTTTATATGCGGCATTATTTTTTGAACAACATGCTGTCTTCGAGCCGCAACGTACAACATTAATTCGGTAATATCATCCATATCGGTATTATTTTTATCCAATATGACGTTACGAATCTGCTCCGAAATTTCCGTCCCGCCCGGCTCTCTCGTAAAAACCGCACTAATGCCGTTTTCCTCAAAAAAGAGTTTTAATTTTTTCAGTTGCGTGGTTTTTCCTACGCCCTCGCAACCTTCGAGCGTAATAAATTTACCCTTCATTGCCAACGACTCCGTAACGATTCAAAAAGAATCTTATCAAATAAAAACTTTCGTAATGGCTAAGCGTTTTTTCGTTGATACCGTATGGTCCGACGTTGCTATTGCGATAATGCATTACCAAATAATATTTTTCGTCCTCGGTGTTCGCGTAATCGAATTTCATTCCCGAACCTATGTTAACGAGATTATCCACGCGCAAAGCGTAAACGCCCCTCACTCCCTTACTGTTCACCGCAAAATAAACGTTTTCGTTAAGAGAATTAAGCTCGCCGAGAATATTTTCACGTTCCTCGTCGACTGCGTTTTCCAATTTGTCGAATAAATCCGAAGCCGACTGCGGCACTGCGTAAAATTCTTCCAATTCGGAAGGAACCATTCTTTTCCAAACGTCGTTGTTATAATTGTTCGAGTTGTCGTCCACCATATACATGCACATGAACGTGCTTGCGTATTCCGCGATTTTGCTTTCCGGTATAATCAAAAACGAAGTTCTTGTGCCGAAACCGTAGCCGCTTATCGCTTCGCCCCAATATCCCGACTGTGCGGAAATTTCCTGGATAGCAAGCTGTTTTACGGAATTACCTTCAACATTCTCGTTCAAATATCGAAGAGCGTCGTTTTCGAAATCCGTATCGTACCAATCGTAACACGTAAGCATCACTTCGAGCGTTTCATAGTCGCGGTAATTTCCCGCCCAAGTGTACGCAAGCACGAAAACGAAAATTCCGACGATTGCGACGGCAACGTACTTATACCAATCGTAATGCAAATGTTGTTTGAATCTGTCTGCGGTAAACTTGTTATCCATAACCGTTTTTCCTTTTTATTTCTTAGGCTTCATTGTCGGGAACAACATTACGTCGCGAATGGACGAGCTGTTCGTAAGCAACATGATAAGTCTATCGATACCTATACCGAGTCCGCCCGTCGGAGGCATTCCGTATTCGAGCGCGGTAACGAAATCGTCGTCCGTCATCTGAGCCTCGTCGTCGCC
>CAZQAC010000001.1:0-90012 GCA_964591125.1 uncultured Lachnospiraceae bacterium | reverse complement strand
GACCAACCGCAGAAGTTCGGCCGTACCGTTTCTTTTCCGTCCGTTGTCTTTGCCGGCGCATATTCGGTGGGCGAATAACATTCCCAAATAGTGTGCGGAGTATATTCTTTATACGTGTTAAGCATATGCGTTAATAATTTAGCGGCTAATTCATGGGCCTCTTTATAAAATCCGTATTTTACAAGCCCTTTCAACGACGCATATGCCGTAGGCAACCAAACCGAACCGCGCCAATATTTACCGTTATCCGAAAAATCCGCGTCGTTGCGAGACAGCGAAACAAAGGGCATTTTTCCGCCGAACATTTTATCGTCGTTTAGATAATTCATCATTTTTTCGGCTTGATTTTTATCTGCGATTCCTGCCGTTAACGCCCAATAAGAACCTATTGTCGGAACTTTATAAAAAGAATGGTCTTTACAATCTATATCATAATAAAATTCATCGGTTTTATCCCAATATAGTTCGTTGATGATTTTTTGTTTTTCGGAATATTTGCCGAGCCATTCTTTTGCTTGTTTGTCGTCGCCTAAAATTTTAAACATTTCAGAAATCGATTTAGCCGCCAACGCTTGTTGGCAAATCGCGTCAATCCATAACATATCGGGATTGTTCGGTCTTTCGATTTCGGTACTTGCCGTCGTTCTGCCTCTCGGCGTATTATCCATTCCCGAACGACCGCCTTCCCATTTGTATCCGTATTTGTCTTTTATCCAGCAGGTTTCGTTTAATACGCCTTTAATGTTTGTCCGATTTGTTAAATTTTCCATCCAATCATAGTGTTTTTGCAAATATCGATGTTCATATAAAAGCGTTTTTAAGTGTTCTTTATCTCCGCTAAGCATTGCGTTTTCATATTCCGCCCAAGCAAATAACGGTGGGTTATCCGCAATATGAATTTTTATCCTCATCGGTACGCCTGCTTTCGCGCCGGTCCAATCGGGTTCTTTTTCTGTCGGGATTACCTCAGGTAAAAGTGCTGTTCCGTAAAGCGGTTCGTAAAAATTATTTAACGTTTCTATTCCGGGAAAAACAACGTTCGCAAATTTGCAAAAAAGAGACATAAAACAACTGTCCCATATCCATATTTGCGTATCACAAAAGGCTTCGTCCATATACGGCGTTTGAGGCATTCCTTCGATTTCTTTTACATGCGCTCTCGCTATATCCCAAGCGGCGTAATATAATTCGTTGAAAGAGGAAAAATCCTCGGCGATTGGTTCGGGTAAATTGTTTTTCCAATCTTTTGTTTTAAAATTTTTGGACATTATTTTTCTCCGATGTATTTAATTTCAGCAAAAATAAAAATCGGCAACGTTTGCCTAGTTTATGCAAAACGTTGCTTTAATTCGTTGTTTATACAGTTTATGCGTTTTTGAGAACGACGGATTCGATGGCGTCTGCGACGTCTTCGCACGAATCGGCACATTTTTCCATATAATTGTAAATTTCGCGCCAAGCGATAAGCTCTTTCGTATCGGTAACGGTTTCGAAAAGTTTGTGCATGTTTGCGATGTACATTCTGTCGCCTTCGTCTTCGTAATTGTTAATTTCGATTATTTTTTCGCGAAGCTTGCTTGATTTTTTGAAGTTAACGAATTCTTCCATGATTTCTTTAAGCGTTTCGCAACATTTTACTATGATATTGGTAAACGCAATTGCGTCTTCGCGAACGGTTTTTACGTCGTAGGTATAAAACCGCATAAAAACGTCGTCTATCATGTCTATAACGTCGTCTATGTGCTGACTTATTTCTATTATGTCTTCGCGTTCGATAGGCGGTAAAAATTCTTTTACCAATTTACTCATGGTTTCGTGTTTGATTCCGTCGCCTTCGTGTTCGATTTCGTGAATTTTATTCATTTGTTCGAGTACGGCGTCGGGGTTATAATTTTCGAGCGTTTTTTCGAGCATTTGCGCGGCACGTAAGGCGCAATCCGCGCATAAAACGAAATTATCGAAATAGTAAGTATCTTTTTTTCCCATTGTTGGCTCCTTCCGCTTTCGCGGCTGTTACGTATGTGTTAAACAAATAATAAAAGCAGTTTGGTTATTCCGAAAGCAATTAGTCCGCAACCCGGAAAAACCAAAAGCCAATTCGTTACCATTCGGCGAACTACTCCGAGATTGATTGCGGAAAATCTTTTTGTTGCGCCGACGCCCATAATGGCGGTCGTTTTCATGTGCGTCGTAGAAACGGGTATTCCGGTAAGCGAGCAAAAAAGCAAACCCAAAGCCGACGCCATATCCGCTGCACTTCCTTGATATTTTTCTAATTTGACCATGTCCATGCCGACCGATTTGATTATTTTTTTGCCGCCGATTAGCGTTCCGATGCTCATGAAAACGGGAATGACGCACAACAGCCAAACGGGTGGCGCGCTCGTTACCGCGCCGGACAGCGAAGGATCGACTATTACGACGGCGATCAGTAACACGCCCAAAAATTTAAGTCCGTCTTGCGCGCCGTGCATGAACGCCATAGCGGCAGCTCCGCCTATTTGTGCGTAACGGAAAAAAACGTCCGTTTTTCGTTTGTCACATTTTTTACATATAAGGGCGATTAGTTTGCATATCGCGTAACCGAGAAAAAATCCGAGGAAGGTGGATAATACTAAACCCAATACTACTTTAAGCCAAGCTCCTCCGCTTACGCTCGAAAAATTTCCCATAACGGCAACGGACGCACCCGTTAATCCGGCTATGAGAGAATGACTTTCGCTTGTGGGAAGACCGAGTTTAAGCGCCATGCAAGACCAAAACACGACTGTGGACAACGCGCCTATAAGAGCAAGCATCGCGATTTTGGGATCGTCGCCGAAAGAAGCGACTTCCTGAATCGTATTGCTGACTTCGTGCGCGACCAAGCCCATGACGATTAAACCGATAATGTTGAACAGCATTGCCAATATCAAAGACGCCCATACTCCGAGAGAACGCGTCGAAATACATGTCGCGATTGCGTTCGGCGCGTCGGTAAAACCGTTGACGATGCAAACGCCGAAAACCATCAGAACGACGGGAATAAGCAGCGGTTGGGTAATTAAAGCGTTCCAAAATTCGGAAAATTGCATAATTTCTCCTAGTCGAGTAGACTTTGAACACCTACGACGCTTTCGACCGGCAATGCGAATACTGCGCCGTGAGCGTCTGTATCGCTGCCCGTTTTTTCCATAATTGCGCGCATAATGGTATCTCTGTCTTCATGTTTTGTAACGATAAAGACCATTTCTTTTTCTTCGGTAATTGAAACGCCGAAGAATTTTTTCGCATAATCGGCGCCCGTGCCTTTAGCTTTGATTATAGTGCCGCCGCGAGCGTTTACCGCGCGCGCCGCATTCATAACATCGTCCGTAAAACCGTGATTTACCACGGAAATAATAAGAGAATATTTAAATTCGTTCATAATGTCGTCCTCATTCAAATCTACTTTGCCCGCAAAATATTCAAGCGCGGACTTGCCGCCCATTCCGTCGACGGGAAGCGTAATCGCGATACCGTTGCCGTAATCGCCTATTTTCAGGTCTTTTATCATTTCGACGAGCAAGTCGTGAACTTCGTTTTGTCGAATAAAAGCCTGAAACATTATTTTATCGCTTTTTTCTAACCCCATGTATTCGAGAATGGTTCCCGTTGCCGTACCGCGTCCTTGCGTTGCCATTACGGTCTGAATATTATGACGTTCGAAAAAATCGAGGTATTCTTGCGCAAAATCCCTGCGCGTTATGGTAATAAGATACCGTAAACCTTTCATTCTGCCTCCTAACTGATAATATCTTCTTTTTCGTTTGTTTTGCTTTTCTTTTCGTTCTTTTTCATTTTGAGCTTATACAGCAATCCGAGAATCTGAATGGTGATTATCGGCATCATCGCGACCATAGCAACGACTCCAAACGCGCTTTGAGTTACGTCGCCTCCGATTCCTATACAGTATCCTATAGCCAGAGGAAGAACGAAACTCGCAGTCATCGCTCCCGACGCTACTCCGCCTGAGTCGAACGCTATCGAGGTGAATATTTCCGGAACGAAGAACATCAAGCCGAGCGCTATCGCGTAACCCGGAATTAAGATGTACAGCAAATTGAAATTAAAATATATTCTTGCCATCGAAAGCCCGATGGATAACGCTACGCCTATTCCCAACGAAACGCCGAGAGCTTTTTCGGGAATCGCACCTTGCGTAATTTCGCCTACTTGTTTGTTGAGCGCGTGGACGGCAGGTTCTGCCGCGACGACAAAGTAACCTACTATCATGCCGATCGGAATAATTATCCAATTATAATCGAGTTCTGCTATGGCTGTACCGAGTAAGCTGCCCGCCGGTAAAAATCCGACGTTGACGCCGAGCAAGAACAATACCAGTCCGAAATAGGTATAAACTATTCCTATCAATATTTTTATTAATTCGGATTTCGGAGGCTTGTGGCAGAACAGCATGAACAGAAAATAGAATATTATTACGGGGAACAGCGCTTTTGCGACTTCGCCCATATATTCCGGAATAGCCGAAATAAACGAGACGATAAGTTCGCGCGAATCGTTGATGGGAGTGATAACCGTAGGAGTGTAAACCGATTCTTCGGGACGATATATCAAGCCGAGCAACATTACCGCGAGTATAGGCCCGATAGAGCAAATCGCCATTATACCGAAACTATCGCTTTCGGAATTTTTATCGCTTCGCATTGAAGCCGCGCCTGCGCCGAGAGCCATTATAAAAGGTACGCTCATCGGTCCCGTGGTAACTCCGCCCGAGTCGAACGCGACCGGTACGAATTCTTTGGGGACGAAAAAGGACAGCGTAAAAGTGGCTACGTACAGCACGAGAAGAATTATTTTGAGCGGGATTTTCAAAAAGCTACGCAACATCGCGATTGCGAGAAATACGCCCACGCCCAACGATACCGCCAATATAAGAACGATATTCGGAACGCCTTCGACTTGACCGGCAAGAACGGATAGGTCCGGTTCCGAAACCGTAATAAGCGTTCCTACGATAAAGCTGACCAGCGCAATTACCCACATCTTTTTTTTGCTTACCGCTTGTCTGCCTATGTAGTCGCCTATCGGCATCATTGCAGTGTCCGCGCCCAATGTAAACACGCTCATTCCCACGATAAGAAGAAAGGCGCCGAGGACAAACGCGAGAAAAGTGCCCGACGGCAAGGGACAAATACTGAAACATAGCAGAACGATTATGACCGTGATCGGGAATACCGAGCTGAAAGACTGTTTGAATAGTCCTGCGAGCACGCTCTTGTCGTTCAATACCGAAAATTTTTTCTTTTTTTTCAATTGAGTCACTCCATAAGTAAAATTTTTAGTATCACAAACTTTTCATTATGTCATTATTATAGCATATGACGGCGTAGTTTGTAAAGCGATTTTTTTACAAATTAATAAGATGTAAAATGAAAAATTAGGTCTTATTTTAGAAGTAGAAAAAATGCCGTTAATATAAAAAACGTCGCGAAATTTTCGGATGAACTTCGCGACGCGTTTTATTCCTTAATATATAATTATAATTAAATGAGCGAATCTGCAATTCCACAAATCGGACGTCGAATCGGCTTCACAAGTTATAATGTATTCGCCTTTTTCTTTTATCGGGTTTCTTCCTGGTCCTCTTTTTCCGTCGGGCGCGATATAAAATGTTCTTTTATGAAAAACATTTGCTCCGCTTGTGGCGGGTTCGAACCAATCGCTACCCCAACGCGGATGATTCGGAAGATTCCAAGAATCGATCCAAACTCGCATTTCGTCTCCCGAATAAGGGATTTCGACGCTTATTTCGTCTATGTTGGGAGTAAATACCCATTCGCCGCCCAAATTACTTGCGGCTTTTATGCTTACGTCGTATTTTTTCTTTATCGCATTTATCGCAACCGATAAAGCCGACACACATACAAAGCGTAAATCATTATCGTTGAGGTAAAACAGCTTATTCGTTTGATTTTTCATATGTTGCTTTTTATGTCAAGACAAGTGATAACGAATTTAGATCATTCGTACAGGAAGAACGAGATACAAAAGATCTTCTGCCGAGCCGGTCGGGACGACGGTACAAGGTTGGACGGGATCGTTGAAATTGATTGTCATACATTCGGTGTCTATATATTTAATAAGTTCGGTAAAATATCTTGCATTGAATGCGATGGCTAAATCGCGACCGTTGAGTTTAACGTCTATATGTTCGTTGATGTTGCCTATTTCGCTGTTGGACGAAATATCCATAATATTTTCATGTACGTCGAATTTAACGAGATTGTTGCGATCCGAACGAGCAAGCAATATAGCACGTTCCAAGCTGTCCTCAAAACTGTCTTTGGCAATCGTAACGCTTGTTTCGAAAGATTGCGGAATGATTTGTTTGTAATTGATATAATTGCCTTCGAGAATTCTTGCCGTTATTACCGTGTGCTTGAGATCGACGGCAAGATAACTTTTTTGAATTGCTATTTCTATCGGTTGTTCCGAGTCTTCGATAAGCCTGGATATTTCGTTCAGGCTTCGTGCCGGAACGACTGCGGTAATGTTCGAATCGCATTTTTCGAGCGATTTGACGTATTTGGCAAGTCGATATCCGTCGGTTGCCACTGCGGTAATTTCCCCTTCTTCGACATTTAGCAGTACGCCTTTCAATAACGGGCGAGACTCGTCCAATGAGACACAGAACGAAACTTTATTAATAAGATCGCGCAAATTTTTGCCGAGCATTGTAAAGGTTGTAACGTCTTTTAACGGTTTGATTTCAGGATATTCGTCTGCCGGCAAACAATTTATTTCGCTGACCGAATCGCGATAACGTATTTTCATTTTATTATCGCCGAAAACGCTTATCTCTATATTTTCGGTATTGAGCTTCTTTACGAATTCCGCAAACAGTCTTCCGGGAACAACGGCGATGCCGTCTACCGTTATGTCTGCCGGAATCGTTTTTTCTATCGCGAGTTCGAGATCGGTAGAGGTAAGCTTAATGCTACCCTCCAATGTTTGTATTTTAATTCCTTCGAGTACGGGATTGACCGTTTTTGCCCCTACCGCTTTTATGACCTTGTTTACGGCGTCGGCGAGGTCGTAGCCGTTGCAGTTGAATTTCATATAGCACCTCTTTTTCGGTTATCGAATATTTTCTTATTAATTGTACCATAACCGACTTTATTTTGTCAAATTGATTTTGGTTCGATTTTTGTAAGATTATCATGACGTCGATCATAGTAAAGCGTTTGGTGGGCGGCTGCGATTATTTTTAGAATCCCGCTTATCGAGAAGAAATTTTACGTGCGTCTATAATTAACGAAACGGAAACAAACAGTGCCGAAATAAGTTTAACAGGATTGACGCCTCGGTGCGATAATGTCGAGAGGATTTTTTATTGAAGGATATTAGAAAAAGGCTTTGGAAAATTTATTGCGTTTAATTGAGTTTCGTCGGAGTGTTCGAATTGTCTTGTTCGTAATATTTTTGATTAAGGGAACGTTGAGCGGTAAATAAAAAACCGATAGCCGTTAAAATTTTATTACGCTTAAATTCGGTTGAACATTTTTCGGCATAAAAATTTTTTTCGGCATTGAAAATTCGATTAATTCAAAAAGTACAAAAAGCATTTTTGAATTTCGTATCTGTTTTTGCATACAATCGCAACGAGCTCCGATTTTCTGCAAAGAAAACAACGGGAATTGTCTTGAGGTGATTTTTAACGGAATGGCGTTAGTTTGTATTTTGCTAAAAACGGTTGTCTTGAATTAACGAAAGAAGCTGCGGTTGTGTGAATTTCTAATCGATTTTCGGCGAGTTGAACTTTTGTTAAAATGTGTCGTTTTTAAATTAACGGTATAAATCACAGCTACGAAAATTTCTAACCGAATTATGTAAGTTTGAATTTTCGCGAAAACATGTTGTTGAGATTTTTAGTCGTGATTATGTTAATCGACGTTTATGAAGCAGGTTGAACTATCGGCGGTTTAAATTTTTGACAAAATTTCTTATAGGCATATATCGAAATCAAGGCGTGAGTTGTTCGTCTGTTTTTGGGATAAACGTATTGTCGAATTTTTTGATTTTTGTACTCGTTTAAGCATGAAATTACCTTTGACGTTTCGTTTGACGGGTTGTTTTTATACGAATAATATTCGTATTTATGTAATTTAAACGTAAATTTGGTTTAAGCAATAAAGCCCGAAAAACATTCAAAAACACACGTTTTTGCATTGTTTTTTAGTATTTACGAAGATTTATCGTGCAATACGAATAATTCTCGTGCGAAAAAATTCGGTTTTTTGAGTAGATTTTTCGATATTTTTTTGAGTCAATTATTCATTTTTCAATAAAGTGTATATTTACTTTATTCTATCTGATTCGAAATAAGAATTTGGCAATGATTTCATTGTAATAGCACGAAAAATATTCGTAAATATGTTTTTCTTTATTATCTTGTTTTCCTCAAAAATGCCATAAAAAGTATTGAAAACGCTTGAAAAATAGCTATTTTTTTGCATATACGAAAAATGTTCGTATAGAAAACGGCGACTTTTCGCATCATAAACTTAATGATATTTGGAGAATAGGATATACTTTGTTTTTTGAGTTGATGCGGTAGTTTATTTGCATCTATTTTCTATTCTATTGTGCTCATTACTCGGATTTATTGAACAATCTTTGCGTCAATGTAGCCGAAAAGAGCGTGTTAAAAGCATTGAGCGTTTCGAAGTTTTAAGGTTAAGAATTATTCGGCTTTATATGCTTCGAAAATAAAACTGTACGAAAAATATTCGTAAAACATGTTTTGCTCTATATAACGCTTTGTTCGAAAAAAGAGCAAAAAGTCTAAAAAATGCTTAAAAATAGTTGCTTTTTTATCGATACGAAAAATATTCGTAATAAAATCCGGCGATTTTTCGTGTTATAAACTTACGACAATTTAAGAAAGGTACAAACATTATTTTTGGAGTTGTTTTTTTAATTTCTTTCTGTTTTTTCTTTGTTATTGTGCTTATTCCTCAAGTTTTATTGGGTATTTTTCACGTTAACGAGCCGACAAGAGCAATTTATATTGTTGTGAGTTTCGTGTTTTTTTCGGGAATAATTGTGTTTTTTGGTTTCCACAGATGAAAGTATTACGTAAAATATTCGCAATATTTGTGGCTTTTTTGGCAGTGCTACTCTTGACATTAACGTATCTTAAAATGCAATCGTAAATGCACGAGAACTACTTATATTAACGAAGGCATGCGGCTCGGTTTGGGGCGTACGATTTATTTTCTGTCCGAAATAATTGTGCAGATTAATTTTTGTGATTTTATTAACCCAAAATTATTTTCAATATATTACATGTTTATAGCGTTTCAATGTGTTTGAGCATGTGTAATTTTGCATTAGTTTTTGTCAATGTATTTTTTGATAATGCTTGATTTAAAAAGCAAAAATGTCCTGTTTTATTTTTTACGATACTATGATAATTTTTATTTGTGCCGAAAAATTTATTGCGTTTGCTTGTTTTGAGCTTTGAAGTTGTTATTACGATACTGTTGTCGACGCATAATTACGGATTTGAATTTTTACTTGAGAATTGAACGAAAGTTGCTTCAAAAGACTTGATTTTTACGAAAAAATATCGTATAATATATATGAAATTCATCTTCATGGGTGTGTAAAACTATGTTGGAAATCGGTAGCAAGATAAAGCAATTTAGAAAACAGAATAATTTAACGCAAAGCCAGCTTGCTAATCTTATGAAAACGACTCAGGATACGATATCGCTTTGGGAATTGGGCAAAAGTTACCCCGATGCAGTTAATATTGTGCGCTTGGCTAAGCTTTTTCGAACTTCTAGTGACTATTTGCTGGGCTTAAAAAACAATGTTGATAACTGATTTAGTTTATTTTTTCGGTTCCAGCTTATTTTTTTGTGTTAATTATCTTTAAATAGTGTATAAAATTCGACTTTTTAAAAATTTTACTATTAAATATATTTAGTTATTAAAACATAACTAAAATTCGGAGGAATTATGGCAATAAAAAAAGGTTTAGGGCGTGGTTTAGGAGCTTTATTATCGGATTCTGAACAAGAATACGATTTGGATATTTTAGATGAGACGTCTA
The DNA here is from genome assembly GCA_964591125.1 of uncultured Lachnospiraceae bacterium. Classification (GTDB taxonomy): domain Bacteria; phylum Bacillota; class Clostridia; order Christensenellales; family Pumilibacteraceae; genus Neoclostridium. Next base: position 79,910 of record CAZQAC010000001.1, on the reverse strand, counting down.
AAGAAAAATCCACAGAAGAAACAAATGCGGCAACGGAAATCAGTCTTGCGTTGATAGAACCGAACATTAATCAGCCGCGTAAGTCGTTTGACGAAGCTTCTTTAGTTGAATTGGCGAACAGCATTAGGTTGCATGGTATTATTTCGCCATTGATTTTAGTAAAACAACCTAACGGTAAATACATGATTATAGCGGGTGAGCGCAGATGGCGTGCTGCAAAACGTGCCGGTTTATTGAGCGTTCCTGCAATTGTTAGAGATTACACGCCGCAGCAAGTTAAGGAAATTTCATTAATCGATAACTTGCAACGCGAAGATTTAAATCCGATTGAGACTGCGCAGGCAATTAAACAGTTGATGGATGAATATCATTATACGCAAGAACAAGTCGCCGATCGTATAGGTAAAAGTAGACCGGCTGTCGCAAATACGTTGCGTCTGCTCTCTCTTTCACCTGCTGTCATGGATTTGGTTGCGCGAAATCAATTATCGGCGGGACACGCAAGATGTTTAGTTGTTGTAAGCGATACGTTGTTGCAGTTGCAGCTTGCAAATGAAGCCATTGTTAAAAATTTGTCTGTTCGTGATTTTGAAAAACTCATAAAGAAAACGTTAAATTCACATGCAGATAAAGTTAAGCCTGAACAAAGCTTGGAATTGAAAGATATGATAAGTAGAATGCAAAGAGTATTTGCAACAAAAGTTTCGGCGCTTGGTAATGACAACAAAGGACGCATATACATTGATTATTATAATCGTGATGATTTAGATAGGATAGTAGAAATTCTTGAGTTTTTAGAAAGAAATAAAGATTAAAGGTAAGCACATAATAAAAGAACAGAACGTTAAAAAAGCGTTCTGTTCTTTTATTATGTGCTTATATATTTTTAGTTCTTTTGTAGATTATCTATTTACACTGTTTTGCGATCATTTTCCTTGTTATTCTCAAAGGTTTTGATATTTATACGTTTGGTTATATTCTTGTCAAATTATATGCATTCATTTTAATAATATTAGCATATTGTTTTTATTCACAGTGCAAATATTATTATAGGGTGTTTTTATCAGACTTAAATCAATTTAAGCGGGTTTTATGAGGAAATAATGGGTCTGTTTAGTTATTAGAGTAGGTTTATAGTTTAAAGTGTAAATATATTCGGTTACATTATATAAAAATTGTTTCACGTGAAACATTATGGCGACAAATAAGGATAATGAATCAAATATCGAGTCGACCAATTATTCATTTAAAATAAAAATAGTTATGATATGATAATCGTTGTGTTTTTAATAAGGAAAACATATGTTTCACGTGAAACAAGAAGATAAAAGATTTATATAGTTTAACTATAAAAACAGTGCAATCGAAAACTTATAATTATATTATTAAGTTTTCGATTGAAACAACAAAAAAGTTAGATGATTGGCTAATTTAGTTGAAATCTTGAAGTTTTTCAACGGAATTTAGAAAAGAAAAATTATTCGAAGAAACGATTCGTTTAAAAATTAGTTAATAATTGTGCAATTCTTTTGGAAATAATATAATTGTGTTATCCACATTGTACTAATGTTATGTGGATAAGTAAAATACAAAACTAGTCGATTGAAAGAGTTTTATCCACAATTAAATGATAAATGTTGATAAAATGTGGATAAGTCCCCCACTGATTAAGTCTTATTACAGAAAAGAATATATAATAAGAATAAAAAACGATATTATATATGTTTTAATACTGAATATTTGTTATATATTTTACATAAACAGTTATGATATAATAACAAAACAACCGGATTTCTTTGTGTTTTAGCTATTGTTTAAGTTGTAAAATGTTGAAAAATAAGTAAAAATAAGTTTTGAAAAATTTTATATATAATTTGTATACTTAAATCATTACACAGTAGTTATGATATAATAAGTATAATGGTAATTTAGAAATAAAAATAGGATTTTCTTGTTCGATTTATAATATTATGCCCACTCTCTTTTGGGACTTTTTATTTGGGTTTTGTTTTCATTTTATGGTTGAATAAATGTAAATAATTAATGTGATATTTTGGGGCATATAAATCGTGTGAGAAAGAGTGATTTAGCTTGAAATTTAAGGAAATTTTTGTTGCATCTTGGACTTTTATCAAATTCGATATTTTCGCTGCTGTTTTTTTGTGTGAAAGTATTTGACCGGCACAAGAGTGATATTGTCGGCTGATTTCGTTAAATTTGCGCGGTTAAAATCGTTTGTACTTTGGTAAATCGATTGAAAAGATATGCTGTTGTGTTGCCGCAATTATGTTTTTTATATAATTTTTACATGTGTTGCTGTTTTAAAATTCTGTAAATTCGTATGAATTTTGTGACGAATATAATTTAAATTTTCTACTGAATTTTCGTTGCGGTTTAATTTTTATATTGTTAAAATGTCGCTGAAAAAATTTGATTATATATTTGTAGCGTTATGATGATTATATTAGAAAATATTTTTAAAATGATTTGAGGGGAAAATTTTTTCCAAAAAAAACATAAGAAAAGTTTGTGTTGAAATATCGTTTTTTTTGTTTGAGAATATCGATTTATATTTTAACATGTTTCTGTTTCTACTGAAATGTTGTAATGGCTTACGAAAAATGTTCGTAATACAATTATTCGGACAAATTAAAATTAAGTTGTAAAATTAAATATAAACAACAAACATAATATTAATTGTACAATAAATAGGTGGATTTTGGTAATATTTACATTATACGAAAAAAATTCGTAAACATCAATAAACGAACAAGATAAAATGTCGATTATTTAGCAATAATTTAAATACATATTATTGTTATGTGTATAGTAAATTGATTATTTTAATTAATTATATGTTTTTACGAAGAAAATTCGTAAATAATTTATGATTTCGAAGAAGGCAAACTTAATAATCGGCTTTCTTTTTTTATGATATTAAACAATCAAAATTTGTGTATTTGAGTTTGTAATGATACAGTAAAAGAAAACCTGTATAATAATATATTAATCCTCTCCATTAGAGATCGAAATCCATACGAAAAAAATTCGTAAAATAAAGAATTGACCACATCAAAATCAAGTCGCAGAATTAAATATAAACAACAAATAATGCATAATCGTATAATAAAATTTCAAATTTTGATAGTATTTTGATTTACGAAAAAAGTTCGTAAATCGTTTCGGTAATAATCTACCTTATTTTTGATAACGATAGTATACAGTAAATAGAAAAATGATTATTAAATGCTTTATGTCGCGTATAAATGATAGGAAATATAATAATATATACGAAAAAAATTCGTAAATACCAAAAAAAAGCAATTTAAGATTTATTCGGCGTTAAAAATTTTGATTTCGTAGCTCGATTGTCAGTTTGCGCTACTACTCTGCGTTTGTTTGTTGGAGAATTATATTTGCCGACGTGTTTGTTAAATCTGTTTGGAGATAGTCGTTATTTTGTTTTTATAAAATAAATAACTGTTGTTTGGTTTTTGCTATTGAGAATAGATATGATATTTTTTAGACCTAAAATGATTGTAGACGACCACTGTCGAGAATACTAAAATTATATTGCATTGTTTTTATGTCGAATTTACATGAATGGGAAAACGACGAGCAAAGAATGTTTTACTGAGATTGTCCAATGTATTATTAAAAAGCCTCGAGAATTATTTATCTGTAGTTCGAACGCTTTGTCTGCGATTGTGTTTGTGAAAATGAAAAATGTTTTATGTGAGTTGTTAACTGCAAAAAATTTTTCAAGTCGCATTGGTGCGGAGATTTTGAATTTTTCCTTTTGTTTCGCGTAAAAACAAAGTGCTTTAATTTTTATAATTCGCAACGTAGAATTTGATTTTTTAACTTGCTTTTTTGTGATTCTGTATGCGTGATTTCGAACGGGCGTTTTCAGCGGCGTAACGATGCATTTCGAGAGGTTTGGTTTACGTCTATATTTTATATCGTGCAAACGGAAGTTTGGCAGAAATTTTTTTACGTGATCGACAATCGAAAATATTTAAAAACAGGACAAAATTGCTTTGTGTTTCGAATTGATAAAATTACGTTACAAGCCGTTTGTTTGACTATAAAACGCGATATTTCGTCGGTGAATATCCTACGCGTTTTTTGAATATTCGGCTAAAATACAGAGGGTCGTCGAATCCGCTCAATTTCGCAATTTTCGAAACCGATAGAGTCGTGTTTGTAAGTAGCGCGCGTGCATACTCCGTTTGGCAACGAAGTCTGTATGCATATGGCGGATAACCGGTGGCTTGCTTGAACGCGCGAATAAAATGTCCTTCGCTCATGTTGAACGATTGAGCCAGCTGTTCGACGGATAAAGGCTCTTCGAAATTTTCCACAAGCTTGACGGCACGCCCGAATGATGAGCGATGTTGTTTCTTTTCGGCGGTCAGCGCAAGAATACTGTATAATAAAGCCGCTGCGTTTTGCTCCTTGAATTCAAGGTTGTCGGTATAGGAATCGATCATCATTCGGAATAACGTTTCTATTTGCGTTCTATTTGCTTCGACGCGAAAAATTCCTCTGCGCAGTCCGAACGATTCGACTACGGCTCGAGCATCCGTTCCGGAAAAATGAACCCAATAATAAAGACACTTGTCTTCCGGGAGATAAGAATATTCTTGTTTATCGCCCGGTAAAAAAAGAACGACGCTGCCGTTTTCGTGATCGGCGTCGGCGTAATGCAATTTCCCGTTTCCGACGAATATCAGGTGATAATCGACTCTGCCGTCCGTTCGTCGAGTGTTTATTTTTTCTTTTATATCGCGATAGTAACCGCAATTATTAACGTAAAGCCGTTCGTTGCTGACTTTGTTGGTTTCCGATTTGCCTTTAGCAAATAAAATATTCATGTTTATTCCGCCGTTTTGTCTATAAGTTTGTCAATATTTTATCATATATTTTCATAAAAATGAAGTAAAAACTAAAATAAATATCAATATTGTCCATAATTATCAATATAAAATATTGACAGCCGAGAAATTTTACGATATTATTTAACTGATATATCTAATATATCCGTTATCGGATTTTATAGATGCGAATTATTTTCGTTGCGCCGAGAATCGTAAAGCGGAAACGATTGGAGAATAAGTGTCGAAGTCGAGCGAAATTAGCAAAAACGAAAATCGTTAACGGTTAGAAAAAATCTTTTTAAACTTTTTCGAGATGTTACGATTTTGGCGTAAAAAGAATTGATTCGGTCGATTTTGGCGAAACGGTGCGTACGTTTAAATTTCGTTATTTGGACGGGTGAGAACGGGCGGTTGATGAAATTCGGTATATGCGTGCGATTCGATCTGTTTTTTTATCGGGTTTCTAATAAATCGGCGTTCATGGAAAAATAAAAGATAATAATTAAGGAGAAATTTATGCGAGAAGTAGTGGATTTTGACGAAAATTGGTTGTTTCATCTTGGCGACATACAAAACGAATTCCCGACGACGAAGGGGTTTGCTTACATTGGCGCGAAAACAGAACGTTACCATATGGGACCGGCTTCTAAAGATTATTATGCCGTTCCCGATAGTTATGACAGTAACGTCGAACATAAGAGCGAGTTGTGGCGGAAAGTGGATTTGCCTCATGATTTTGTTATAGAAGGAATTCCAGAAAAACGTTATAACAGCGCGCTCGGTTTTTTACCGTATGACAACGCTTGGTATTTAAAGAGATTCAGATTGGAGAATTGCGACCGAAACAAGCGTATTACGTTGCTTTTCGAAGGCGTAGCCACACATGCGACCGTATATCTAAACGGTTGCCTTATGAAGCATAATTTTTGCGGTTACAATACGTTTGAGGTCGATATTAGCGACGTGGTCAAATACGACGCCGAAAACGCCCTTGCCGTTTACGTAAATACACAGTCGCACGAGGGGTGGTGGTACGAAGGCGGAGGCATTTATCGTCACGTGAAGCTTATAAAAACCGATTTGGTGTCTATTGATCTTTGGGGAATTTACGCAAAACCGGTAAAAGGGGAAAATGGAGAATGGACCGTTTTTACCGAAACGACGATAAGGAACGACGAATTCGTTCGCAAGTCGGTAAGAACGGAAGGCGAAATTCTCGACCGAGACGGGAATGTCGTCGCAACGGCAAAAGCGTCCGCGACAATATCGGACAAAGACAAAAGCACTCTCAAATATGCTTTCAGGGTAATCGAACCCGAACTTTGGTCTCCGGACAATCCCGTTTTGTATACCATGAAGGCGAGAGTTTATTGCGGAAAAAGTTTGAAAGATGAAAATTCCGTTAGATTCGGATTTCGTTATTTTCGATTGGATCCGAACAAAGGTTTGTTTATAAACGATAAGCATTATAAAATAAAAGGGCTTTGCGGACACGCGGATTGCGGATTAACGGGTAAAGCCGTGTCGGACAATATTCACAGATATAAAGTGAGACTCATGAAAGAAATGGGGGCGAACGGATATCGGACCAGTCATTATCCTCAGGCTGAAGCGTTAATGGACGCTTTGGACGAAAACGGTTTTATCGTAATGGACGAAACGCGTTGGTTCGAATCGACAGACGAAGGTAAAGCTCAGCTTGAAATGCTGATGAAACGCGATCGTAACCGTCCGAGCGTGTTTTTCTGGTCCGTTGGAAACGAAGAACCTCATCACGTGACCGAAGAAGGTCGTCGAATTTGTCGTTCGCTCATGTCGTTGGCACACAAATTAGACGATTCGCGAATAATTATGACAGCTGTTTGTCATTCGCCGGATAAAGCGACAGTATACGACGAATTGGAAGCGATAGGAATTAATTACAATTGGAATATGTACGAAACCGTACATAAAAAGTATCCCGACAAGGCTGTTTTTTCTTCCGAATGTTGCGCAACGGGAACGACGCGCGGTTGGTATTTCGAACAGGACGACAACAAAGCTTTCCTTCCCGCTTACGATAGAGATTCGAGCGTGGATTTCAAAGGCAGAGAGTTTACTTGGAAATTTATCGCCGAAAACGAGTGGTTGCTCGGCGGTTACCAGTGGATAGCTTTCGAACATCGCGGAGAAGCCGTTTGGCCGAGATTATGTTCTCAAAGCGGCGCGATAGATTTGTTTTTACAGAAAAAGGACGCTTTTTATCAAAATAAATCGCATTGGACGACCGAACCTATGGTTCATTTGCTTCCTCATTGGAATTTCGGCGGAATGGAAGGCATGCCCGTAAGAGTGGTTGCGTATACGAATTGCAGTCGGCTCGAATTGTTTTTGAACGGCAAAAGTTTGGGAATTAAAGAAATAGAAAAATACGGACACGGCGAGTGGAGCGTTCCGTACGAATCGGGTTATATAGAAGCTATAGGTTATAACGACGGACAAGCCGTAGCGAGCGATAAACGCGTTACGACGGGAAAAGCGGTTAAATTGGTTTTGAATTCGGAAACTCCCGACGTTCGCGCGAACGGAAAAGACATCGCGATATTCAGCTGTTATTGCGTGGACGAAAACGGCTTGGAAGTTCCTGACGCCGAACCTATCGTTTCTTTTATCGCGAGCGGTGCGGGTAAAGTTTATTCGACCGGATCGGACATAACCGAACACGATACTATTTTCAAAAGCGTTCGAAAAATGCGCGCCGGACGTATCGGCGTTGCCGTAAAACTCGGTAAAAAAGCAGGAGAACTTAAACTCATCGCGACAAGCGAGAATCTGATTTCCGCTTTGTTTTCGCAAGAAATTCAATAGAAATTAAGCTTTGTCGATTTTGAGATGTCGTTTGGGCGAAGACTTTTTAAAGTCTTTGTCGCGAAATAAAGAAATAGTCGGATGTTAATTTCGACGGTAGGGAATTTTGTAAGCGTATCGAGCAACGGAAAAATATTTTGTTTCATGTGTTCGAATATCGTTGCGGTAAATGATAAATAAAGTTTTTATTTGCGGAGATTTATTTAATAAAAGACATTGCAAAGAAAGCGTAGAAGATTAACGCTTAAAATTTTTGAAAGTTTACGGATAAATTATGCCCGTAACAAAAAACGATTGCGTAAATTCGCTTAAAAATCAAAGATTTGTTGTTCGCTTTGCGATTGTCCGTTGTTTGCGAATAACGACATATTTGAATTATTTTTCGAAAAAAGCGATTTTTTGCTTGAAAAATTTAATAAAATTTGCTAAAATGATAATATCAATGAGCAACCAAAGCGTGTAAGTCCGATTGATTCGGGCTTGCGCGCTTTTTGCGTTTAGGAGATAAACATGAAAGAAATAAAACAGAATAAAATGGGAACGGAACCGATTAAAAAACTGCTTTGGAAGATGGGGTTGCCCATGATGATATCGATGATTCTGCAAGCTTTGTACAACGTCGTGGACAGCGTGTTTGTTGCTAACATTCAAGACGTCGGAGCAATAGCCAACGAAGCTTTGACATATGCTTTTCCCGTGCAGATTTTGATTATCGCGATAGGCGTCGGAACGGGCGTCGGATTAAACGCTTTACTTTCCAAGAGTTTGGGCGAAAAAGACCGTGAGAAGGCAAATAGGACGGCTGGGAACGGAATATTTTTGTCGATAGTTATTTATTCTGTGTTTTTGCTGTTCGGAATTTTCGGCTCAAAAGGTTTTATTTCGATTTTTACTCAAGACGAACAGGTTATCGCGATGGGAACGGAATATTTGACCGTTTGTTCCGCTCTGTCTTTAGGCTCGATCGGTTTTACCGTATACGAAAGATTTTTACAGGCTACGGGTAAAACGATGTATTCGACAATTGCGCAGATTTCGGGCGCTGTAGTAAATATCGTATTCGATTATATTTTTATTTTTCCGTTGAATGCCGGCGTGAGCGGAGCCGCATGGGCAACCGTTTTTGGTCAATTTGTATCACTAACAGTCGCGATGATTTTTCATTATACGAAAAATAAAGAAGTCAGCGGAAAATTGAAATACGTTAGACCGGAAAAAGAAATCATAAAAGAAATTTATTCTGTAGGCGTTTCGGCGGCTTTGATGCAAGGATTGCTGTCTGTTATGATGGCGGGAATGAATATTATTTTGGGTTCCGCGGACGAAAATCCGACCGTTCTCGTGGGCGCATTCGGCATTTATTATAAAATACAGCAAATCGCACTGTTTTCGTGTTTCGGATTGTCCAATACGATCATAACCCTTCTTTCGTTTAATTACGGAATGAAAGATAAGGCGCGATCGAAAGATTGCGTAAAATACGGCATCGTCGATACGTTGACGGTAACGGTTGCGATTACCGTTTTGTTCGAAATAATCGCAAGACCGTTGGCTTGCTTATTCTCTCTTTCGGGCGGTTCCACAAGCGAACTTATCGACGTTTGCGAAAAAGCGACCGCGATAGCCGCGACGGGTTATGTTTTTATGGGTTTTACTGTTGCCGTTCAAGGAGTGCTTCAAGCGTTAAGATATGCTTTCTTGCCTTTTTTGACCGCACTTTGCAGGCTGGTCGTTTTTGTGTTTCCGACGGCGTATTTTTTAACGTTGACTTCCTCCGCGGTCGATACTGTCTGGTGGAGTTTTCCGATAGCCGAAGCGATAACCGCGGTAATTTCAATCTTTATTTTGAAACATGTAACGAAAATAAAAATAGATAGTCTCGGCGAGAAACTTTCGGAAGCTTAAGAAAGATAAATAATAGAATTTCCGAAACAAGAAATCTTATTCTTATTATTATATATTGGCAATTCGACTTCGTAGTTAAAAATCAAACCGTCCGCGTTTATCGCGCGAACGGTTTTTATCTCGGAGTAATCTTATAGGAGTAAAACAATCGATTGAATAAAAGGGCTTATACGCTTTCCAAAATCATTTTGTCCGCTACGAGCGCGATGAATTCGCCGTTCGTCGGTTTTTCGTTGTGAGAATAAACCTTAACGCCGAAAAGCGAATTGATGTTTTCGATTTTACCGCGATTCCAGGCGACTTCTATCGCGTGCCTTATAGCTCTTTCGACTTTGCTTGCACTCGTCGAAAATTTTTTGGCGACTTCGGGATAAAGGCGTTTGGTTATGGAATTGATTATATCCGGGTTTTCCACAGCCATTTTAATGGCTTCGCGAAGGAATTGATAGCCTTTAATGTGAGCCGGAATGCCCACTGTAATAAAAATGTTGGAGATGCGTTCGTCCATGTCTTTGTTTTTCTTTGTAGGCTTGACGCTTAAATTGCTCGAACCCGTCAGTTCGCGTATACGTTCGGCAAGCTCCGAAAAGGAGCAAGGTTTGCGCATGTAATAATCTGCGCCTAGGTCGATCGCTTTGCTTACGAACGCGTCTTTGTTCAGTGCCGACAGCACGAGTATTTTGGCGTCGCCTTTTTCTATCTCTTGTAGGAATCCGAATCCGTCTTTCTTTGGCATGACGAGATCGAGGATAACGACGTCCGGGCGGAGTTCGCGAAATAATTTAATTCCGTTTTCGCCGTCCGAGGCAATACCCGCGACCGAAAAATCTTTTTCGGCACGAAGCAGTGAAGATAACGACGCGGTGAATTCGGTGTTATCATCGATCAAAAGAATACCGTTTTTCATAAAATCCTCCAAAATAATTAAAAATATCGTCTGAAAGTATATTTTTATCAGGTATATTCTATCACTTTTGTATATAATAAAGCAACGTCTTTGACGTCGGCTTTTTTGCGAATATTGCCGTAAAAAGCATTATTGAGGAAAATATTCGAGTATTTTGTCGATTTTGTTTTAGCTTCTTGACTAAACGGCTCGAATGTGGTAAAATAAATAAAAAAGATCGGTATTGTACAAAAACGACAGTTACGGAGTAAAAAAGACGGAGGACGAGGAAAAATGAATCTTTTAACAAAGTCCGCAATGGGAAAAGCTGATAAATCCGCAGCCAAAACGGAGTATTCTCCGGGGAAACTTACCGTATTTCCGACGGATAACGGCAAGGCAAGCTTGTCTTTTCCGCTGTCTTTTTCTTGTTATAAAACGATTTCGCTGACCGTTGTGGCAAAAAAGACGCTCGAAAAGACGGGTTCTGCGACAGTCGGCGTAACTTTTTTAAGACGCGGAAATATTTTCGGTCCGTCGGGAACAAAGGGCAGAATAGAACTTTGCGGAGACAATTACAAAGAATATAAGTTGCATTATTTTATTCCTTTCGGCGTGGACGAGGCGTTCGTAAGTTTTTATTCCGAGGGCGGCGCGGGGATTTCGATATTGGCGCTCGATGCGGAAGTAAATTTCGGATTCGGAAATTTCGGCGGAGGAATCGAGTGTGTAGCTGAGGGAGGTTTGTCTTCCTATGCGCCGAAAAATTCGATGTCGGCGGTTTTGGCGGCGTTGAGAGCGGGGTATAAGCGAATCGTAGTGGACGCTGCGGCGACTTCTGACGGCGTTATCGTCGCGCACGACGGCAGCGCGCTTTCGGGATGTTCGGACGGCGAAGGACTTATAGAGGAAACCGAATACGAAAAACTTAAAACGTACGATTTCGGAATGTTTTCGGGCGATTTTTACAAAAACACCAGAATATCTTCGCTAAGCGACGTTTTCATGCAAATGCAAAGCGCCGGATCTATTCCGATAGTCTGCGCGCACGGCTTGAATTTTCCTTTCGAAACGCTTGAAAACATGTATAAGGAATTCGGGTTCGGCGCGGTGAAGATTATGGCTTCGCAATCGATTTCCGCCGAAAAAATTAAAAAAGCGTTGCCCGATTCGCAATCGGTTTATATATCGGATTATTATTCTAACGACGACGTGACTCGCGATTTTGTCGTGTCGGACGAACGAACTGAAATACTGTTTAGAGTAAACACCTCCGCCGATCTCGAAAGAGCGATTAAAGGCGGAGAAAAGAAGATAGTTACTTCGGTTTATCAGCTTGACGGCTGTAAAATATAAATTATCATATATCGGTAAGGAGAGATTATGAGGAGACTTTTAACAACATTACTGTGTGTAACGTTAGTTATTTTCGGGTGCACGTTTGTCGGTTGCGATAACGACGCGAATACGGATGACGGAATAAGAATAGCCGTCGGAGAAACGTACGAATACGCGCCGTTCGATCGTTCGGACGACTGCGATATCGAAATAACGACGGGAAAAGACAAAATTAGACTGATCGGTAACGAAATAATAGCCATAGCCGAAGGAAAAGCGGTTGTGAAGGCGGTTCTTGGCGAGAAAACAGAAGAAAAGACGTTTATCGTAACGCAAGCCGATTATACTTTGATGCTCGATTCGGTAAGGACTTACGTCGGCGAGTACGGAGAATTAAACGCGACTTTTTCGCAATCGGATAAAAAAGGCGATTTTACATACGAAATCATATTCGGCGATTCGATTGAATTGACCGGAAATCGTTTCGTCGCGAAAAAAATCGGCACGAGCGAAATTTTATGCCGTGACAAAACGAGCGGAAAGGCGACTTTTGCGGAAATAACGGTGGAAAATCATTCGGTCGACGTGACGCTTGCGTCGAACGTTATTCCCGTTGGAGGAAAAATAACGGTGCAACCGATATTTTCGGACGGAATAGACAGAGAATTGGTTTTTAAAGTTGTTTCGGGAGAGGACGTCGTCGAAATAAACGGATACGAATTTGTCGGTAAAAAAACAGGCGACGCAGTCGTTTCGGCTGTTTCGGGAAGCGAAGAATATCGTTTTAGCGTAAAAGTCACCGATTGGAGCATCGTGGCGGAGGACATAACCGTTTATGTCGGAGAGAGCGTCGTTCCGAACGTTAAAAGCGAACCGGTCGGAGCTCAAGCCGATTATAAATTCGAAATAGAGGGCGTTTGTGCGATTTTGGACGGGAACGAGGTGTTAGGCGTTAAATCGGGCGAAGCCGTTCTTGTTTGTAGCGACGAATTATCCGGCAAAACTGCGCGGATCAAAATAACAGTTTTGGCAAAAGCCCCGGAGGTTTCGGTGTCGGATATTCTTTTGGCAGAGGGCGAAAGTCAGTTGATAAATCCTGTTATCGAGAACGCAGAATCAAATGCGAAAGTGGTTTATTCCGTTAAATCGGGACAATCGTGCGTTTTGATAAAGGACGGTAGAATTTACGGTCTTAAAGCAGGAACGGCGACGGTCGAGTGTAAAATCGAAGGTTACGAAAATTCGGCAATCGAATTTCTCGTTACGATCGAAAAAATCAGTTATAAGCTGACCGTATCGGGAATAACGCTCGAACCTACCGAAATCGTCCGCGTCGAACCCGTGCTGTATCCGTCTCAAAAAGACGTCGAATTTACTTATTCCGTTTTGTCGGGCGCGGATTATATCGAAATCGAGGACGGAACGGTTAAAGGCGTTGCGGACGGAGTTGCGGTGGTGAGATGCGAAGTCGAAGCGCTCGGCGTTCATTGCGATTTTGCGGTAACGGTAAAAACTGTTAATCTTGAAGTTCCGGAATTATATACGAAAATAGCGGACGGAATTTACGCTTCCGTTGTAGGAGGACGATATAAGACCTCACAAACCGTTAATTATTTTACCGACGTCAAGAGAGCAAAAATATATTATACGACCGATTGCAGTCCTGTCGCGGACGATCTTAAAAACGCGAAAGTATGGAATGCGTCGCGCGTCGTAAAGGAAAGAACGGGTTCTTTGGGCGATTATTCGTTGATGCAACAGGTAGACGGAGAGTTGGCGTGGGCAGGTTCGAATAAAAACTATTCGTCGAGTTACGTTCAAAAAATACAAAACGGGAAAAATTATCCGCTGATAAATCTCGGATACGTATATAACGTAGCGTTGGTGGACGAATACGGTACGGTAATTCAAAGAGCGATACAGTCGTATATTGTTTTCGATACCGATGATTTCGACGACGTGCCTATACTTTCCATTTCAATGCCGGAAGAAAATTGGTTTGACGGAATTCCGAACGGCGAAGGAACGTCTATTTACAATAACGTATATTTGCCGGGCGGCGGCAACAGTGCGGCGGACAATAAAGCTCGCGCGAATCTGGAATTTTTCGACGTCGACGGAAGTTTTTCAGTCAACACGCAAATAAAAGTGGGCGGCGGTTGGTCCAGAGGACGTCCGCAAAGAACGTTGCATTTGAATTTCAATAAAGACGAAAACGGTAAAAAGCAAGATGCGGTGCAATTCGAAATATTCGGCGACAGAAATTGCGCCGGAGTAGACGAAAAGCTGGACGAATTCACTCGTTTCCGTTTGTGGAACGGCGGCAGTAGCTACGATTCCTCGATCAGATTCAACGACGCGTTTTTCCAATCGCTTGCCGAAGAGCTGAATGTCGGAACGACTGCGGCAAGACCTGCGATAGTTTATCTTAACGGCGAATTTTGGGGTATGTATTATTTGCGCGAACATTACAGCGACGTTTATTTCAAGGACAATTATAAAGTAAAGAAAGGCGACGTTCAATATTTCGATTATACAGGAAATACGTATAACGTTTCGGACGGCGACGAAGAGAGCGCTACGGCTTTTATCGAAGAAATGAATGCGTTTTTGAATAATCCCGAAAAGAATTTTGCAGACGACGCGGTATTCGATGAATTTTTCGGCAAATACGTGGACGAAGCGAGTCTTATCGATTTAATGATAGTCCAGGCGTATTCGGGTAATTGGGATTTCGTCGGTAACTCGAACAACCACAGATGTTGGAGAGTGAGCAAACCTGCGAAAGGAAACGTTTATACCGACGGAAAATTAAGATTCGTTCTGCATGACTTGGATATGGGATTACTGAAAGGTACTCTGGACGGTGAATACGAAAACAATCTTTCTTATTCGAGCAGATATACGTATCGCAAATATAATTTAATGAATCGTGCCCTTGCCAACGAAGGATTCCGTGAAAGACTTTATGCCAGAGCACAGGAACTTATGCAAACGACGTTCTCTTACGAAAAAGCTTCGTCGGTTTTGAGCAGATTAGCGGAATCCGTTCGTCCTCTTGTAAATTACAACGTGGTAAGATGGGCTCAAGACCAAAACGTATCGGCTTGGGAAAATCAAATTAATTCCGCTTACGATTGGATTAGTCGTCGTCCCGCTTTGTTCCTGAAATCGCTCAAAAACGCGATGGCTATTTACGATAAAGACGAAACGACTGAGCTCGAAGGCGAAAATATAGTTTACGGCGAACGCGAATTCCGCGTAAATCAGTTCTGGCAAGGCAACGGAAGTTTGGAGGGTACGGGACGGAAAGAAATACGCGGTTTATCGGTAGACGATTTCGAGCTTAGTTATACGATGATAAACAACGGAATACGCGACATGAGCGCGCAATTCCATGTGAAGTTCATTTACGGTAGCGGCGGAAACGATAACTACGTGACGCGGTTTATGCGAAATAATCTCGAATCGATCGTGTTTACCGACGTCAAAGGAATGAATTCGTCCGAAACGGCGACCGTCGACAAAATATACGAAGGCGTGCATAAAATAAAAATGATAAAGCAAGGTTCGACGCTTACCGTTTACGTGGACGGAATTAAAAAATATTCGGTGGCGATTCCCGACCGAACGCTTATAGGTATGGATATTTATCAGCATAACGCGAATATGATTTACCGAAATTTCGTCCTGAAAAAGATTTAGACGGATTTTAAGTATAATAATAAAGACATATAAATAGAATAATATGAGGCGCGGACGTAAAAATCTCGATCCGCGCTTCGGAATTTATTCGTAACGACGGCATACAATAAGGTTGACGTATTTTTGCGAAAAGTCGAAAGAAAGGTCGGCGGCTTGTAATCGAAAAAAATTATGCTCGGCCGGTAAACGAATTCGAAGAATTTGAAAAAGTTAATAAAAATTTTAAAAAATATATTGACTTTTATGAAATATATGTGATATAATAATCGTAAGAAAATTATAATCGCGAAGAAAATGATGAGCCGAGCTCGGTTTGCCGCTTTCATAACGATTAATAGTTAATGCTCTGAGAGCAAATTTTTATAGTGTTTATCTATAGGAGGTTTTATGAAAAAGAAAAAATTGGCGTTAGTCCTGCTCGCTTTGGTAATGGCTGTAGGCGGCGGAGCGGCGATGACCGCTTGCGACAACGAAAAACCTGACGAGAATAATCCGGGAACTACGCAAAGCAACGAGTACACGGTAAAGTTTAAGTCCGATACGGGCGCGGAACTTTCGTCTGCCAAAGTAAAGCACGGCAATGCGGCAACGGCACCGACCGTAACCGAAAAAGCCGGTTATACTTGGGCTTGGGTAGACGAGAACGGCGCTGCTGCAAATTTGGACAGCATCACCGCAGACGTAACGTTTACGTTGAAGTATACGGCTAAAACCGATACCGCTTACACGGTCGAACATTACCTCGAGGGCGTAGACGGAAAATATACGCTCGACTCTACCGAAAGTTTGAAAGGTACGACCGATACGACGGTTAACGCAACCGTAAAGACGCTCGAGCATTATACTCAGGCGGAAGGCGCCGGCGAAGTTCTTTCGGGAACGATTAAAGGCGACGGAACGCTTACTCTTAAGGTATATTACGCAAGAGAAAGAAAGACGGTTACCTTTACCGCAAACGGACAGCTCATCGACACGCAGGAAATTCGTTACGGAGCAACCGTTTCGGAAACAACAAAACCCGTACCGGCAAAAGATAAGACCGAATCCGAAGAATATTCGCTTTCGCATTGGTCTTTGACCGAAGACGGTCCCGCTTACGATTTCAGTAAGCCCGTAGAAGGCGATATCGCTCTTATAGCAGTTTATAAAAAGACGGCAAGACATTACGAACTCGAAGGCGATTTGTCTGTAAGCGGCATGTATTGGCTTTCTTACGACGCTGACGGAAACGGCTGGGACGAAAAAGAAGATTTCGACCAGAGCTCTGTCGTATATAATACCGAATTCGCATTCAAAATCGATTTCGAAGGCGACGAAGTAATCGGAACTCCCGTCGTAAAAGTTACTAAGTATAACGACGACGGCACCGAAAAATCGAGCGCGGAACTTACCGCCGACGAGGGCGGATTCTACACGTTCACGATAGACGCCGATTCCAAACTCGAAATAACCGGCTTGGCTCAGAAAACGTACACCGTTAACGTCGAAGTCGAAATGCCCGAATTCCCGTTGGAATGGGCTGCGAAAGTTAAACAGTCCGACATAATGGCTCGACTTACGGATAAGAGCGGAAAAGATTCATATCACGAAAACGTAATCGGCGAAGGCAAAGCTACTCTTAGCGGAATCAAAGCCGGCGTTTATACGTTGACGTTCGTAAAAGAACTCGAAAACGGCGGATACGAGGAACTTTCCGAAGACTTGGATTTCGAAGTTAAAGCTTCTCTTGCAGACGAAAATCTCGTTTATACGTTTACTTCGGATAAAGCCGTTTCGGTCGGCGTTCATGAGGTTAATATCGACGACGCTTACGAAGTTCAGAACGGCGTAATTACCAACGTAGTAAACGATCAGACGTCGAATCATCATTTGGTGGCTACGTTTGCCGATTTCGCTCCGGGAACAGAAGACTTTGCGTTGACCGCTACTTGGCAGCGCGATACGAGCAAAACCACCGAAGAAAGCGATCCTACCTACGGATTCTGTTTTACGGTCGGAAATAGCGATATCAGTCCTTTCTATAACAAGAACGGTATGCGTTTCAGAGGATTCAGCGGAATAAACGACGTCGGCGGATTGATCGCGGACGCAGGCTACGCGTTGGGTAAATCCGAAACCGCTTACGACAAAGTAACGTTGGTTACCGTTCGTAAAGCAGGCAAATTATACATGTATTACACCGGCGAAAAAGTAGGCAACGATAACATCAAAAAGACCGAAAACAAACTTATCGCCGTTATGGACGAAAACGGTTTGTATCTCTGCAACGGTGATACTTATACCGATTGCGCAAATCAGTGCAAAGCTCTCGTAACCGGAAATATAACCAAGGTTCAGATGCATAACCAGCAGACTAAAAATGACTGGGTTAACGTATACGGATTCGGCTACACCTACGACGCTGACGTAATTTCTTCTTATGCCGACGTAGTAAGCGCGAAACTTACCTTAACGGGTGACATCGCTAAGGAAATCGAACTCGCAGTAGCAAAGACCAACAAAGTCGAACTCGAAATCGCCGAAGGCAAAGTAGTCGATACTCTTACCGTTAACGGCAAAACAGTCGATTTCAAAGTAACCGACAACGGAATCGAATTCTATTTAGACGTAGCTTTCGAAGGCGGCGCATATACTGCCGAGATCAAATTGACGGACGGTGCGTACACTGCCGAGATCAAAGGAACGGTTACTATTAACGGCGTTGCTGTCGTAGGCGCGAAAGTATCCGACGGAAAGGTTTATACCTATACCGACGCGAACGGCGCTTATACGCTCAAAACAGCCGCAGCCGCAAGTTATACAATAAAGGCAAGCGCAGACAATTACGTTCCGAAAACTATCACGGTAACCGATTTGACCGCAGCTGCGGATATCCAACTTTCCGAATACTTGATGGGCGGCTCGACCACCGTAGGCGAATTGACTTACGTTCATGGTGCCGATACAGCGCTTTATTATCATAACGATGAGAAAAACGAGCATTGGGTAAACGGTGCGATGAGTAAGCCTTATACCGTAGGACTTGACGAGAACGATAACGAAATCGTTACCGCAAAAGCGGGTGATTCGGCAAGATCGGTCGTTTTGTATAATAACTTCGCTTCGGATAAATTCGTGGCTATGGCAGCCCTTAAGTACGATACTATAAATGATAAGTGGCCGAGAATCGGCTTTACCGTTGCAGACGCAGCCGGTAATATTGGAATGATAGGTCTTTATGGAAACAAATATAGCTCTACGTTAATAAGCGGATGGGGCAGCGGCACAGCCAAGGACGCTCCCGGATACGATTGGAACGGAAACGCAGACAAGATTGTCGGAGCGGGTAAGATTTATATCGCAATGGAATACGATAACGGCAACGTTAAGTTCTATGTAAAGAATCAGCAATTCCCCGATCCCGATAAATGGTATTTGTATTACGAAGGCAAAATGCCGAGTCACGGAGACTTAAGCGGCAAAGTTGCTGTTGCTATTGTCGAAACGAGTAACGTTTGTCCCAACATGACTTTCTCCGATTTCTATATCGCAGAACTCGACAACGAAAAGCAGGATAACGTAACAGTAACGGCAGGCGAAGGCGCAACCGCCACGATCGAAAACGGCGTTCTTACCGTTTCTACCGTTAAAGGCAAGGCAATTTCGGCAGTTACTTACGACGGCAAAAACGTTATGAGCGACGGTTCGCTTGTAAACGGTAAGTTTACTTACAATTTGCCTGCAATGTGGCAAGTAGGCAATCATACCGTTAACGTTACAACCGAAGACGTCAGCGTAACCGCAACTTATCACGGTAAGTTCATTTTCGAAAAAACCGCGTCTGTTACGTTCACTAACGAAAAAGGCGTTCAGTTCGCTACCGAAACGGCTGCAGACGGCAGTTGGTCGATAGAACTCGAACCCGGTAAATATACTCTTACCGTAAGCGCGGTCGGAGCGTTCACTCAGGAAGTCGAGCTCGAGCTTACCGCAGACACTACCGATTTGGACGAAGGCAATTTGCGTTACGGCTTCAACGGCGAAGAATTGACCGGATTCGGCATCGGCGAAAAGACGACTAGCGCGGCTGTAGAGTTCGATTATGATAAATCGGTTAATCCGTACGACGATCTCGAAATCAAAGTCAGCAAATTCAACCAGACGATCGCTTGGGCTCAGCCTATCGCGACCAACGCGGTTTGGAGCTTTACCATCGACTTCGATGAAAACATCAGCCATGCGACAAACGGTACTTATTACGATCAGGATATGTATTGGCGTTGGTATGTCGGAACTTCCGATAACACCGTTAACGTCGGTATGAACAGCAACGGCGGTAAATTCGACGATATTTCCGGCGGCGATAATAATCCGTTTGACGGTTGGAGCGATAGCGAAGCCGCATACGGTATGATGGGCGGACTTAAGATGCAGTGGTCGGTCGGCGACGTAAGAGCGGTTGACTTCATGCTCGTAAGAGAAGGCAAGAAGATTTCTAAGTACGCTAAGTATCATGACGACGCGGAATGGATTTATGCCGGATGCAACGAACAGAAACTTTCGGAAGACGGCGTGGTTTACTTCAAGATGTACAACAGCTCGAGAAGTAATGAAGACGCTGCTAACATCAGCTATACGATTAAGAATTGGAAATACGACGAATCGACGAGTATCTCCGTAGACGTAGCTAATGCAAGCAAAAACGCTACCGTTACGACAAGCAAGACGACGGCTAAGAACGGCGAAGAAGTTGCCTTAACCGCTACCGCAGGCGAAGGATATCTTGTAACTTCGATTACTATCGGCGCTTCTAAATACCAAGTTGCCGCAGCTAAGACCGCTTCGGTCGACGCAAAAGTATTCGGTACGCTTTCTTCGGACGTTGTTGTTACGACCGTAAAAGAATCCGATTTGTTGGCTCTTACCGGAACGGTTACCGTTACCGAACAGTATGCAAGTCTTTTGAACGCTAACGAAGGTTCCGTAACTTTGACGGGCGAAAACGGCAAGTTCGTAGGATTTATTCAAAACGGCAACTATACCGTTTCTGCTCCTGCAGGCAAATACACCGCTAAATATTCAAACGGCAAACTTTGTTTCGAAAAAGAAATCGAGTTGACCGCTGCCGCTACCGAAAACGTTGTTCTTAATCAGTTCGATCAGGATATGTTCGTTAAGGTTGCTGGCGACGGATTGCAGTACAAAGACGGCGTTCTTTCCTCGCCGTACAGCGGTAGTACTCAGGAATCGGCGTTCAACATGACTTTTGTTCCGAATGAGCAGATTGTAGAATTCGGTTATACGCTTAAGGGTAACTTATCCAACTCGAAATATCCGTTCTACGGAATATTCGTAAAGAGTAACGACGGCAACGTGGGCAGAATGGTTTACACCGGCGGCAACAGCGGCGATCAAATCTTCTTTATTGCTAAGAACGATTACGATTCGAGACTTAGTGCAAGCGATTCGGCTCGGGAACTTTGGAAGGGCGGTTTTATCCCCGGACAGGATACTCGCGGTCAAGAACAACTCGGTGCTGTAGGTATATATTGGAATCAGGCATACACGAACATTACGTTCAAGTTCAAGATCGACGGTTACAACTTGAGCATGTGGATCAAGGGCTCTAACAAGTACAGAGCTTACAACCAAGATCAGCTTTGGAGTTCGGACGAATGGGTATGCTGCTTTGAGAACCTCAACATTTACGATCGTTATAACATCGATGTTGGTGCACAGGTAGGATCGGGAAAGGATTATCTCAATACGTTGTATAAGCTCGATCAGCCTTGCTACTTCGGACCTTCGGCAAGAAGAGATAACGAAATAATAAACTTCGACGCAGTTAAGTTCTCCGATCTCTGGTTCAATATCACCGACAGAGAAACAAACGAATAATTTGAACGGGCGGATTGATTTGCGTTAGCAATTCTTTTCCGACGATTCGACAATAAAACACCTCGTACGGGACGATTATTCTCCTTACGAGGTGTTTGCTTATTTTTTCAAAAATAGCAAGCGAAAGACTTTTGAGTATTTCATAATATCCAATCTCTTTCTCGTTTGTTTATCTATAAGGTCAAAGTATTCGATAGATACTCTTGAACCTTTCCGGAGATTGTTTCCTTCTTCGTCCGTCTTAAACGTCTAACCTTTTTCTTCTATTTGCTTATACATTAAGCGTTTTTTAGAAATTTTTCAATAAAAACGAGCAAGAATTTTCGGATTTTTTATGACATTGTCGATTAAAAAGCAAACAAAAAACTCAAAGGCAAGTAAATTACAAACCTTTGAGCCGTAAATATTAAAACTTGTGAGAAATTTTGATCAAAAATAAATCAATTCGATTATTTTTGCGAACTTAAAACATTTTTGGGACTGATTCCGTAAACTTTATTGAAATAACGATAAAAAGTGGACAAGCTGTCAAAGCCACATTCGTAAGCAAGCTCGGTTATATTGATTTTGTCGCTTTGCTTGGCTTTTTTCATCATTTGCTGCAGACGAACGATATTTATATAACTATTTATATTTTGCCCGATAAACCGGTTGAATAATTTCGAAAAATAATATTTATTATAACCGAATTGTGCGGATATCGAGTCAAGCGATAATTCTTTGTAATAATTCTCGTCGATATAGTCCAATATTTTTACGAGCAGTTCGACGTTGTTGTTTTTTATAATCGGTTCTAACGGATAATGCGAGATAAGTTCGCCGATAATGACGTTTACGTAACCTTTTTTTATCAGAATGGATTTTTCTTCATGTTTTTCGCACAATTTTTCTATTGTCGGTAGCAGCTCTCGATTAAAAATTTTATCCGTCATGACTGACGGCAGCGTATTTTGTTCGAGATTTTTTTCGAAATCGTTGTACAAATCGGGCGGAATTATAAGCACGTATTTGTCGTAATCTTCTATATCTTGATAGGCGTGCGGATAGTATTTTTGCACGAAGATAATGTCGTCCGTTTCCGCGTCGAATTCCGTATTGCCGACCGTCGTGCGAATTCTTCCGTTCAAAACGTATATCATTTCGAAACTTCGGTGGAAATGTAACGGGCTGTACGTGTTATGGCTTTTAAAAATTCTTAAATCGATATTTTTATCCGTAAAACTCTCGTATGTTATGTTTTTCATGCTTTTTGCCTACTATGTCACTATTTGGGATAAATTAAGCTATATATGATAGGAAATTATCAATATTTAATGTTATTATATCATTAACCAATACAAAAGTCAACGGCTTCGAGCCATAAAGGAGATAGAAAATGAAAATTGCTATTATCGGCTACGGCGGAATGGGAAACAACCATAAAAAATATATTATTCAAAGATTGAACGACAGCGATTATCCCGAAAAGTTGGAAATTGCGGGCATTTACGATATTAGCGAAGAGAGAAGAGCGTTCGCTACCGAACTCGGTTTGCATTGTTTTAACAGCGCCGAGGAAATTTATTCCGACGACGACATTAAAATCGTTTTGGTCGCAACTCCCAACGATTTGCACAAAGAATACGTTATAGAAGCTTTGTCGCGCGGTAAAAACGTTATCGTCGAAAAGCCTATGGCGATGGATTCCGAAGAAGTAAAAGAAATGTATGCCGCGGCAAAAAGATACGGAAAGGTTTTTGCCGTTCATCAAAACAGACGTTGGGACGACGATTATCTTTCGATAAAAAATATTTACGACAACGGTTCGATCGGCAAGGTTTACCGCATCGAAAGCAGAGTCATGGGCAGTAACGGTATTCCGGGAGCATGGAGAAAAGAAGCCAAGCGCGGCGGCGGAATGATGCTCGATTGGGGCGTTCACTTGATAGACCAAGCTTTGCAGATGATCGACGAACGGATTATTTCCGTTTATTGTAATTATTCGTATGTTTTGGGAGAGGACGTGGACGACGGATTCGATTTGCTGATTAAGTTCGAAAGCGGTTTGGAATACCGTATAATCGTCGACACCAACAGCTTTATCGAACTTCCGCGTTGGCAGATTTACGGCATGGACGGAACGGGGACCGTTACCAATTGGCGTCGCGATAACGTTGAGGGCAGAGTTATTCGCGTCACTCAGAGAGTGGACGATAAGCTCGAAGGCGTGAACGCAGGAAACGGTTTTACCAAGACCATGGCGGCAAGACGTGCCGAAACTTACGTCGAAACGCCTATCGAAATCGTAAGAGGCGATAAAAACGCTTATTACCGCAATTTTATGGACGCTGTAATCAAAGGCGACGACACAATCGTTACGCAAGAGCAGGTTTTGAGAGTGTTTGCGGTTATGGAAGCGGCTAAGGAAAGCGCGCTTACCAATAAGGTTATCGAAAAAATTATCTGACGATAGTTTAATTAATAAATTTTAAGGAGTGAAAATTATGCAATTAAGTGTTGTAAACGGAGTTTTCGGCGGAATGACTCTTGACGAGAGCTTGAAATTTTTGGCTGAACACGGAGTTCATCAACTCGACCTCGGCGTAGGCGGTTATCCCGGAACGGTTCATGCCGACGCAAAAAAGCTTATTCATGACGAAGCGGGCAGAACCGCGCTTCTCGAAACGTTCAAGAAGTACGATTCGACTATTTCGGCAATAGCGGTTCACGGTAACTGCGTGCATCCGAATAAGGAAATCGCGGCTAAATTCGAAGAAGATTTCGAAGCGGCTTGTATTCTTGCCGGTCAAATCGGAATTAAGCGTATC
The DNA here is from genome assembly GCA_964591125.1 of uncultured Lachnospiraceae bacterium. Classification (GTDB taxonomy): domain Bacteria; phylum Bacillota; class Clostridia; order Christensenellales; family Pumilibacteraceae; genus Neoclostridium. The sequence goes on along the minus strand of CAZQAC010000001.1, from coordinate 55,665 downwards.
GTAACTTTTTCGGGTTGTCCCGGAAGCGATCCCGCGGCACAGCAACCGAACTGGGTTACTTGTGCGTGGCCGCCGGAATATCTGGATATACTCGATTATCAATGGAACGATGTTCTTATCCCCTATTGGAAAGACGCAGTTAAATTCGCTGCTAAACACGGTGTCGAAAAAATCGCGCTCGAAATGCATCCCGGTTTTTGCGTTTACAATCCCGAAACTTTGTTGAAATTACGCGCTGCCGTAGGTCCTATGATCGGAGCAAATCTCGATCCTTCTCATTTGATCTGGCAGGGAATGGATATCGTAGACGTCATTTATTATCTCGGCGACGCGATTTATTATTTCCATGCGAAAGATACCGAAATGAATATGAGCAACGTTCGTAAGAACGGCGTGTTGGATACGAAACATTACGGTGACGTCGCGAATCGTTCTTGGGTATTCCGTACGATGGGATACGGTACGGATAATTGGAAACGCATCATTTCCGCGCTTAAAGTTGTCGGATACGACGACAGCATTTCGATCGAGCACGAAGACAGCTTGATGGCGCCGTTGGAAGGATTGGAAAAAGCGATCGATTATTTGAAGGGAATGATTATCGAAGGCAAAGCCGGCGAAATGTGGTGGGCATAATTAAAGTTTGTTAAGAGCAAAAAAACGCAGACTATTAAAATTAAATTTAAATGAGGTAAGAATTATGAAAATAGGTGTTCAGCTTTATTCTTTGCGCAATCAAATAAAAGAAATGGGCGTCGAAGAAGTATTTAAGATGGTAGCGGAAGCAGGTTTCGACTGCGTCGAATTCGCAGGGTTTTACGGACTTACGCCGCAGGAAATGAAGAACCTTTTGGATAAATACAATCTCGAGGGTATTTCCGCACATATCGGCATCGACGCTATTATGGAGCAACTTGATTATATCGATACAATAGGCATAAAATCCGTTTATATCCCTTGGGTAAGCAAAGAAGATTTGCAAAATAAAATGGATGAAATAGTAGAAAAAATCAACAAAATTAAGCCCGAACTCGATAAGAGAGGAGTTGTGTTCGGTTACCACAATCATGCGCATGAATACGAAGGCGGCAACGATCTTATCCGTGAATTACTTGATAAAACGGTTGATTTCCACAGCGAAATCGATACGTATTGGGTAAAGAGAGCAGGTCTCGAACCGGTCGAAATGATGAAAAAATATTCCGACAGATTGAGTTGCTTGCACATAAAAGAACTCAATTCCGATGATTTGCTTATCAATCCCGTCGTAGGCGAAGGTTGCGTAGGATTCGATAAAGTTTTCAAACTCGGCAATCAGATGGGAATAAATTTGGCTATTTTGGAAGTAGAAGGTTTCCCGTGCGAGCCGGCAGAATATTTGAAACGCAGTTACGAGAACATGAAAAAGTTTTCGGAGCTTAAATAATAGTTACAGGAGAATTTAAAATGGAAAAGAAGATTAAAATCGGAGTTATCGGTTGCGGCGGAATCGCAAACGGTAAACATATGCCCGCCGAAAAGAAAAATCCGAGAGCTGAAATGGTTGCGTTTTGCGATATTATCGTAGAACGCGCAGAGAAAGCTAAAAAAGATTTCGGTACTGAAAACAGCAAGGTATATGTAGATTACAAGGAATTGCTTAAAGACGAAAGTATCGACGCGGTATTGGTTCTTACGCACAATAAAGCGCATTGCGAGATTACGGTTGCCGCGCTTAACGCAGGTAAGCACGTTCTTTGCGAGAAGCCTATGGCTACGACTTATGAAGAAGCTTTGCAGATGCTCGACGCCGCTAAGAAAAACAATAAAGTTTTGACGGTCGGTTATCAGAGCAGATGGCGCGACGACAGTATGTATATGAAAAAAGAAGCGGATAAAGGTCTTTTCGGAGATATATATTACGCCGAAGCTATTGCAATCAGAAGAAGAGCCGTTCCGACCTGGGGCGTGTTCATCGACGAAGAAAAGCAAGGCGGCGGTCCGCTTATCGATATCGGAACGCACGCTCTCGATTTGACTCTCCATATGATGAATAACTACGAACCGGCTTATTGCGTAGGAAAGACTTTCCATAAACTCAATAAAAACACCGAAACGGGTAATGCTTGGGGCGATTGGGACGTAGATAAATTTACGGCGGAAGACGCTGCTTTCGGTTTTATCGTAATGAAAAACGGCGCGGTAATTTATTTGAAGAGCAGCTGGGCGCTTAATATTGCCGATCCGAGAGAAGCAATTACCACCATTTGCGGAGATAAAGCCGGAGCGGACATGCTCGACGGTTTGCGCATTAACGGAGTTATGGATGGAAGACAGTATATGCTTAAGCCTGATTTCAAAGCGGGCGGCGTAGCGTTCTTCGACGGCGCAGGCGGAAAGGAACCTGCCGATCTCGAAGCCGCTAACTTTACCGCGGCTATTCTTGACGGAGCGGAATTGAACGTTAAGCCCGAACAAGCTGCATGCGTTACTAGAATTCTCGAGGGTATTTATAAATCTCACGAAACAGGCAAACCTTTCTATTTTGAGGACTGATTATGAAAGTAACTGTTGTTTGCGAATATAATGCGAGTATGTCCGGCGAAGAAGGCGTTAAGGCTTATCCTGAAGGACTCGGAAATTATTTAAAAAGTCTTTACGAAAGTTTCGGACACGAAACTACGCTTATTACTTATGACGATAAACGTCATGCCAAAGAACTTACGAGCGAACTTTTGGATAATACCGACGTTCTCGTTTGGTGGGGACATTGGTATCATCAGCACATATCGGACGAAACTGCCGCTATGGTTGCCGATAAAGTCAATAAAGGCATGGGATTAACGGTTTTACATTCGGCGCATCATTCGAAGCCGTTCCGCAGACTTATGGGAACGTCTTGTAATCTTATTTGGCGCGAAATCAATGAGAAAGAACGTATTTGGGTTATAGACGATACTCATCCTATAGCACAAGGACTGGAACCGTATTTCGAAATACCGCACGAAGAAATGTACGGCGAAAAATTCGATATACCGACTCCCGACGAGCTGGTTTTTATCAGTTGGTTCCAAGGCGGAGAAGTTATGCGTAGCGGTTGCGTTTGGCAGCGTGGCAGAGGTAAGGTGTTTTTCTTGCGTTGCGGACACGAAACCAATCCTACTTACAAACAAAAGGAAGTTCAGCTCATTATGAAAAACGCCGTCGAATACTTAAAACCGGTCGTTCGTATTTCCGATTACGCTCCCGATCACAGACCGAATCCGCCTGAAGGCGAGATTGTCATTAAAGATTAACGAGTAGTCGGTTAAATTAAATAATTGCGCAGATTCTTATTTCGGATAAAGAGTCTGCGTTTTTATTTGTTCTTCCATAAGCTGCGTTTTGAAAAATCATGCTTTTAGGTATATTGAGATCGGTGCGGTTAAGCGAAAAATCTTAAAGTTTTCAAAATAAAAAACCGTTATTCGCGGCTGTAAAATTTCGGTGTTTATGAGTTTGCGTTATAAAAACGGTTAAAAACGTCGGAAATCATGACTGGCGAGGAGCTTTGACGTGTTTATAAACGGCTATTGCGTCTATTAACAAAAAGCCGAGCGCTATTGCTGTTTTTCGTTCGATTATCAATATCGGAGTAGCAATGAGAGCGAACAACGCGTATGCGCAGATGCTTCTCATTCTATGTGGGTTAATTTTGATTACGGTGGAAAACATAATATAGAGTCCTGCCAAAATAAAACCCGTATAAGTTACCGGAAACAGTCCGATCATGACGCCGAACCCCGTAGCTATACATTTTCCGCCTCTAAATTTGTGATACAAAGAAAAAGCGTGTCCGAATACGGGTGCCGATAACGTCAGGGCAAACGCGATGTTACGCCAATCAAGATATTTTAACGCCAATGCGATCGGCAGTAAACCTTTTAACATGTCGAGGATAAGACACAGCATGCCCATCGGAACGCCGCAATTGATAAATACGTTCGACGCGCCGGGATTCCCGTCGTCACTTAACGAACATATATCTTTTTTCATGAATTTTTCTGGTACCCATTGACAGAACAACATTGAGCCGCAAAGATAACCTATTAACGAAAAAAATAAAAATTTCAGCATTTCGATATATCCTTTAATACGGATTCGACGATTTGTTCCGCCGCATATGCGTTGATTAATCTTTTTTGATTTTTGATCATATTTTCTGCCGTCGATTGATTGTGCGATAACAGATAGGCGAAAGAAACTACTTCTTCGTCGTTTTTAGCGCTTATCGATAAATTGTTTCGAGAAAAGAATTCGGTATTTTTGCTTTCGCAGCCCGGTATAGAATTAAAATGAATAAGGGGGACGTTCGCGACTGCCGCTTCCGTGCTGGATAATCCGCCCGCTTTGGATATCATAACGTCTGCCGCTCGCATGTAAAGATTAATTTTATCCGTAAAACGAACGGGGACTAGATTGGAATTCGGAAAATTTTCTTTAATTTTGTCGCATAAAGCATTATTGTGTCCGGTGATGACGTAAACCGAACAATCGCGCGCGTCCTTCGAAAGTTTTTCGCATAGTTGTAATATGTTTTCGCAACCGACTCCGCCCGACATTAACAAATAAATCTTTTTGTTTTCTGGAATGTTTAAAATTTTTCTTGCGCTAAGCTTGTCCGTATGTTCGCGAAATTTTTCGGACACGGGAATCCCGCTTGCTTCAATGATGTTTTCGTCTACGCCGGAATTTGCCAATTGGGTTTTTATACATTCGTGAGGCACGAAATATTTATCGCATCGCGATTCTTTTATGAAAGGAATACAAGTGTAATCGGTAAAAACTCCGAAAGTCGGAGTTGTGTTTCCGTGGCGTTTTTTTGCGGCATGCATCGCTTCCATTCCGTATAGGTGAGTGCAAACGACCGCGTCTGTTTGGGTTTCGATTATATAGTCGGTTAATTTTTTCGAATAGCTTGCGTTGTATAAATAAACAGGCGATAAAATTCCCGTTTTACTGTATATCGAACCTACTTTATAAACCATGCCGAAAGCTTTTGGCGATTTGCGAATTAATCCGTTGTATAAATTCGATACCGTTTTTCTCGATTTGGCGCTTTTGAAAGAAATCGGATCGACAACCGAACAGTTTGCTCCGTAACGTTCAAACGCTTCTTTCAGAGCGTAAGCCGCGCTGTTGTGTCCTTCTCCCGTAGAGCAGCTTAAAATCAATATGTTCATTTTTACACCCTCGATTGCGTTTTATGACTAAATTCTAACATATAACGCAGAAGGTTGTCAATAAAATAATAAAAATTATTTTGCCTTTATTCTACTGTAACGGATTTTGCCAAATTGCGCGGTTTATCTATGTCGGAACCGAGTTCGAGTGCGGTATAATAGCTTATGAGCTGCAAAACGGGAGCTATTATGACGGGCGAAAACAAAGAGTCGGATTTAGGTAATTTTATAATTTCGTCGCAACTAAGTTCGAATTCGCGATTGTTCGAATCGGTTATAACGGTTACGTATGCACCGCGAGCTTTTACTTCTTTTATGTTCGATAATAATTTGTTTTCTATTTCGGCGTCTGTTGATAGTGCGATTACGTGAGTGCCGTCGCCGATGAGCGAAATTGTGCCGTGTTTAAGTTCGGAAGCAGCGTAAGCTTCGGCGTGAATGTAGGATATTTCTTTAAGTTTTAACGCTCCTTCATATGCCGGAGCGAAATCCGTGCCTCGTCCGATAAAAAACACGCTGCTTTGATTTTTTAGTCTTTTTGCAGTCAAGCGCGCTTGTTTTACCGAATTTAATGCTTGATTTACCGATTTATCGAGATTTTTTATTTTTGCCGTAATTTCTATGCTTGTTGTTTTGTCTTGAAATTCTGTAATAACGGCGCACAACATGAACAATGCGGCTAATTGAGTCGTATAGCCTTTGGTTGTCGCAACGGCGATTTCGGGCCCTGCCGCCGTATATATTACGGCGTCGCTTTCGCGCGCAATTGAAGAATACTTACTGTTTACTATTGACAAAACGGGTGAATTTAATGATTTTGCTTCTCTCAATGCTGCAAGCGAATCCGCCGTTTCTCCGCTTTGGCTTATAATGACCGACAGCGTGTTTTTTCCCGTTATCGGTTGTTTGTATCGATATTCGCCGGCAAGATGAACTTCGACCGGTATGCGAGCCGTTTTTTCGATAACGTATTTTCCCGTCAATGCGGCATGATATGCAGAACCGCAACCTATGACGTCGATTTTTGTCGGGAGAGCGGAAAATTCGGATTTAATAAAATTCCTTATATCGTCGTAAACTTCATCGTTGTTCGTGAGATTACGAACGGCTTCGGGTTGCTCGTAAATTTCTTTGAGCATAAAATGCTTGAATCCGTTTTTATTCGTTTCGCATATTCCGTCCGATACGAAGATTATTTCGGGCGATAGTTTTTTTAACGTTAAATCGTAAATTGAAACGTTGTTCGGCGATAATTCTATGACGTCGAAATCGTTCGGAAGAATAAATCTGTTTGTTCTTTTTCCGAGTGCGGGTATGTCCGACGCAATCATATTACAGTCGTTCCCGAGACCTATAATCAACGGCGAGTCTTTTTTTACGGCAAAAATACGTTCGGACGCGTCTTCGCAAATGATTCCGAGCGCGAACGAACCTTTCAGAACTTTTACGGTCGCGACGATCGAGGACAAGATATTTTTGCTTTTTTCGTATTCGACGGCGAGCAGGTGAACGATGGCTTCCGTATCCGTATCGGACGAAAAAACTATGCCTTTATCTGTAAGTTGTTTTTTTATGATTTCGAAATTTTCGATAATTCCGTTATGTACAATCGCAAATTTACCGTCGAACGAAAGCATCGGGTGAGCGTTTTTATCTGCCGGAACGCCGTGCGTCGCCCATCTGGTGTGACCGATTCCCGTCGTACCGACCGATTGCGTTCGGTTAACGCAATTTTTAAGGCAAGAAATTCTTCCTTTGGTTTTTACTACGTTAATTTTTTTGTCGATTACGGCTATGCCGCTGCTGTCGTACCCTCTGTATTCGAGTTTTTCGAGTCCGTCAAAAAGAACGGAAGCGGCTTGTTCGCTACCTGTATATCCAACAATTCCACACATATATTTCTTCTCTCCAACCAATATCGGTATGTTTTTGTTTTTTATTTATTTTTAATGATTTGTCGCATATCGTCTATCGTGCGTTATCTTTTTCTTTATTTTTATTCGATTTTCCCCAAAAAGCTTTATAAAGAATAAATAAAACCACCGTTATTGCGATAATGCCTATTGCCGTTATAATATAGTTTATGATTCGCTGTGGAAAAAGTGCGCACAATATCGAAATAATCGCGCATGCGACGGCGTTGCCCGCGGTTATGCTTATCAAAGCTTTGGGGTAACTCAGCTTAATTATGGACGCCACGGCGCAACCTGTCCATACTCCGGTAAGCGGAAGCGGAACTGCTACGAAAAAAAAGATTCCTAACATTTTTTTTATGTCGGAAGCATTTGCGTCTACCGATTTCGATTTTTGTTCGAATTTTTCATAAATTACATTGCCCAATCGTTTAAATAGTTTTGTTTTGCTCAGCCATTTGATAAACGGAATGAAAAGTAACAGCAAAAACGGCGCGACTACGGTCGAACCCGCGAATCCGAGCAGAAAAGGAGTCCATCCTTTATAACCGTACGAGATTGCCATCGGAATGGATAATCGGGCTTCGACTATAGGTAAAGCGGCAAGCAAAAAAACAACTATCCACGGATAGTAAAATATATTTATCAATATTTGTTGTAAAAATGCGATTATTCCGTCCGTAACGATACTCCTTTCGCACATACGATGTAAAATTCGCATAGATTAAACGAAGTGCGAGCATTATATCGAAGATTATAGTATATTCGAACGAAAAAGTCAAATAGTTTGCGTTATCGGGAAAATTAAGTTGACAATAAAGCTTAAAAGTGATTTAATTAAAATGTTGGAGATGAAATTTATGAAATATTTTGGTACAGACGGAATCAGAGGCAAGTACGGAGAAAAATTGGACGCCGATTTGGCGTATAAGACGGGCAAGGCGCTCTGTCAGTATTTCGGTGAGGGCGATTATGTTGTAGGACGCGATACTCGCGTTTCGGGCAAGCCTCTCGAACTTGCGCTTATAAAAGGGATAAACGAAATGGGCGGTCGCGCCGTTTTGTCAGGAATATTGCCTACGCCCGCGGTCGCGCATATTACGGTGGCGACGAATGCAAAGTGCGGCATAATGATAAGCGCTTCGCATAATCCGCCCGAATATAACGGAATTAAAGTGTTTGACTGCAACGGCGTAAAACTTACTCAGGAACAGGAAAACAGCGTCGAATATTATATCGATAATCCGCCTGTTTATCACGGAATATCGGGCGATACGGTGGAATTCGTGGGCGCGAAAAAGAAATATATAGATTTTTTGACCAAGACTGTGGACGCTGATTTTTCGGGACTTAAAGTTTGGCTCGATTGCGCTTACGGGGCTTCGGCACCGGTTGCAAAACAGGTTTTCGAATCGCTTGGCGCCGAGGTTAAAGTCGATAATTGTTCCTTACGCGGCGAAAAAATAAACAGCGGTTGCGGAGCTCTGCATCCCGATTACGTTTTGAGAAGCATGGAGGGTACGGATTATCGACTCGGATTTGCGTTCGACGGCGACGCGGATAGATTAGCGGTCGTAATGGACGGCGACGTTATCGACGGAGATACTGTTCTTTATAATATAAGCAAAAGCATAGAACTAAAAGGCAACGTTGTTGTCGGAACCATTCTCAATAATCTTGCTTTGGAGAAAAAATTACTTCAGAACGGAAAAAAACTTCTTCGTACTCCCGTCGGAGATAAACATATATGCGATTTGCTTTACAGAAACGGATATAATTTGGGCGGAGAACAATCGGGGCATTACATAGTCTATCCTGCCGCTACTACGGGCGACGGAATTTTGAGCGCGTTGTTTCTGACTAAAGCGTTATTCAAAAACGGTGAACTCGGAAAAATGGAAAAGCTTACGCTTGTTCCGCAAAAAGCTATAGCCGAATATGCCGATCCGTCTGTTATATACGATAAAGGTTTGATTAATATGATAGACGAAAGCGAACGGCTTCTTGCCGGGAACGGACGCATCATTGTACGTATGTCGGGAACGGAACCCAAAGTGCGCGTTATGGTCGAAAGCGAGGACGCGACGCTTGTCGATCGCTTGCTCGGAGAGTTTAAGCAGTATATCAATTCGCTTGCAAAATAATTTTCGGGAAGATAATTAAGATTGAGAAGATTTTTAGTGCAATTGCAATATAACGGAAAAGCATATTCCGGCTGGCAACGTCTAGATAAATTCAAAACGATACAAGGTGAAACGGAACGCGCGTTGCATGCGTTATTCGGTAGCGAAATCGTGGCAGAGGGTTGTTCTCGAACGGATGCAGGAGTGAGCGCGAAAAACTACTATTTTCATTTCGACGCCGAAACGAAATTGCCCGCCGAACGCGTTTGTTTTAAGCTTAATCGATTTTTACCGAAGGACATTCAGGCTCAAAACAGCGTGGAAGTTCCGTTGTCGTTTCATGCTCGGAAAGACGTGAAACAGAAAACGTATACCTATAAGTTTTACGACGGCGATCACGTTAAACCTTTACTTAACCGCGATTGTTATTTCGTTAAGGGGCGATTGGATTTCGATAAGATGAATCAAGCTTGCGCTCTGTTTGTAGGGAAACACGATTTTTCTTCTTTTAAAACGAAAAGCGACAGCAATTCGAGCGATATAAAAACGTTATACGAAGTTTTTGTCGCGCGACAAAGCGATTTTTACGAATTAACGCTGACAGGTGACGGATTTTTGTATAATATGGCGCGTATAATCGCCGGCACGGTGATTGCGGTCGGAAAAGGCGAGATACCGCCCGAACGCGTGTGCGAAATTATGAAATGCGGACATCGAGATAATTCCGGAATAACCGCGCCCGCGAAAGCGCTGACATTGGAAAAAGTCGATTATTTTTTCGATTTCGATAAAATAGGCAAGTAAAAAACGCCGACAGATTGTTCAAATTGTTGACAAAACGCCGACGAGGTGGTATTATATAAAAACAAACGCGTTGCAGTAGAAGCTGCGTTTGTGGATTCGGAGGTGCGTTTTTGAAAAAGACGTCGACAATTCTATATATTCTTTTAACCGCAATAATTTTGTTTGTCGTCGGGTGCGATAATTCTCCGCAGCAGACTACGCCGCCGAAAGGTAAAGTAAAAGTCGAGGTGTTTTCGTTGGTTAACGGCGATTATGTCGAAAAAGAAGACGAAACGCCTATTTTCGATTTTTATTACGTGTCCGGAAAAAACGAGCTTGTCGCCGTTTTGCAAGTAAAAAACACGGGATCGCTTATTTGCGATTACGAATTGGCTGTTTCGGTTGATTCTTTGCCGAGTGAAATAGACACAAAGAACATGAACGTTTACGTAGCGGAATTTTTAACCGCGCCTCAATTGGTTTCGGACGCTGTAAAGAACGGCGAATTCGAAAGCTTCGGTTCTGTCGGAGAAACAGCGTTGCAGATTTCGACCGGAACGCTGAAAGTCGGAGCCGCCGCATATGTCGCGATTATTGTCGATTTGCCCGTCGGTTGCGACGAAGACGCCGATCTTAAAATCGCTCGTTCGCTCAACGTATCGATTTCTTCCGAAGAACATTCGACTATAGTTTCCGAAGAAAACGCCGATTGATAGGGACATGAAATATTTATAAAACATAAAAGGTCGTATATTCTTGACAATATGCGGCTTTTATGTTATTATTGAAGATGTTGGAGAAATCGAATATTTTTCGGAGGAATTTAATAATGAAATTGGGATTGATTACCGATTGCACGAAACTTCCGCTCGAACAGGCTATCGTTAAAGCTGCGGAATTGGGTGTGTCGGCAGTGCAGATTTATGCTACAAGCGGCGTTTTTTGCCCGGATATTTCGCTTGAAAAAAAGAAATATTTCAAAAAAATAATCGCCGATAACGGATTGAAAGTGAGCGCGTTGTGCGGTGATATGGGCGGTGCCGGATTCGAAAAGAAAGAAGATAACGCTTTGCGCATCGAAAAGACCAAAAGAATAATCGATTTGGCTGTTTTCTTCGAAACGAACGTCGTTACTACCCATATAGGTTGCATACCCGAAGATCCTCAAAACGAACGCTATGGCGTTATGCTCGAAGCTTTGACCGAATGCGGAATTTATGCGAAGAGTCAGGGCGTTACTTTAGCTATCGAAACCGGTCCCGAAACCGCCGTCGTATTGAAAGGTTTCCTCGACAAAACGAAGGGTGGCGTAGGCGTTAATCTCGATCCGGCTAATTTTACGATGGTTACCGAACAAGACGCTGCACAAGCGGTCGAAATTTTGAGCAATTACATTGTTCATACTCACGCAAAAGACGGTAAAAAACTGGATAAATCGATTACTCCCGAAGATGTTTATCACAATGCTCACTACGATAAAGAACTTGCCGAACGCGCACATAAAAGTTATATAGAATTGCCGATAGGACAGGGCGACGTTAATTGGCACGAGTATCTCGGCGCACTCAAAAAAATCGGTTATGACGGTTATGTGACGATAGAGCGCGAAGCCGGTCCCGATCCGTTCGAAGATATTAAGGGTGCAATAGGATTTTTAAAAAATCAGTTTAATAATCTATAATTCAATATTATAATTTTAGAATAAAACATTCTGACGTAATCCGCGTCGGTTTGTTTTTTTATTTTAAAACATAATCGCATGTATGAGGTTTTAAAAAGCAAACGGCATGCGTTGAAAAATCAATCGATTGAAGCATATTACCGAAAGATAATTGAAACGATTATTTGATAATAAGGAGTTTAATAAATTTTTATGTATTGTCTGCTTTTTTCTTTTGAATGTTCTTTGAATGTATAAACAATAGATTTTTAAGGCTATATGCTTTTTAGAAAATCTATTAAAAGTTGTTTTTGTTTCGGTGTCAATTTGGAAATGGTGTCCGCTAAATTTTCGTTTTCTTCGCTTACGTCGAAAAATTCTGCGAGAGTGATTCCCAATCCGTCGCACACCATTTGAAGTTGACCGACGGTTATATCTTGTTGCCCTAACTCTACACGACGTAAATGCGTCTGTGAAATGCCGGACCATTCGGCTAGACGGTTTTGTGTAAATCCTGCGCATTCTCTAAGTTCTTTAATTCTGTCGCCAACGTTCATGTTTTTTCTCCAATATGCTTATAGTTTTAATTTTACGAAAATTTTGTCGAAAAATTAGTCCTAAAAGCTTGCTTTGTCAGTCTTTTAGTGTTATAATTATTATGCTTATAAGATTAACGGCTGAAATTTGTGTGAACTTATAAGGGGAAACAATAAATCTATTTCGATTTATTTACTTGATTATGTTTATTGTGGAGGAATAAATGGAAAATACGGATATCAATCAAGAGGAATCGCTTGATTTAAACGAAAAAGATTCGGTAAATTCGAATGAAACTGCAAACGTCGAAAAAAATTCTTCTTGCGTGCAACAAATACCGAACGAAGATCTCGCAAAGCTTATTAACGGTTGGTTTGTTAATATTCGCAACGTTATAAAAATCGTAAAAGAAAAAGACGCGAATCTTTATAAAATGAACAGCGAATTGCAAAAATACAGAAACGATTACAGCAAGCAGTTGTTTAAATCGATTGCGCAGAATATTATTAATTTTCGTGAAGATTGCGCTAAATCGTTAAGAGATGCAGGTCAATATGAATTAAAAAAAGAATCTATCGTGAAATATTTGTTGTATATTCCCGACGAATACGAGATGTTATTGCAAAATATCGGCGTAGAAGTAAATGAAAGTTCCGTTATTTTAAACGGCGTCGATATAAATGCGACGGAGATCGTCGGAGTGCAACCGTTTTCTGCTCCTATTCCTGAAACCCAGAACGAAGACGTCGCACCTATTTCGGAAAACGTAAGCTATTCTCAGAGCGACGTCATTTCTTTATTTGATAAAAAGACGGAAGAAATAAAATCTCTTTTAAAAGATAACGCGATGCTTGATATTGTAGTTGGGGAGTATATTAAGCTATCCTCGCTCACCGAGCGTAATATACAGCAAGTCGTGCTTTATCCGGTTATCAGACAACTTGTAGGATATTATATTAAAACAAAAAACGATATAGACGCGATTGTCGCTCGGTCCGACGAAGCGGATTTGTCCGAACTGACGGAAATGTATAAAAACATTCTTCGTATGGTTTTAGATCAAACCGAAACGGTTTTGAATTTATGCCAAGTTACTGTAGAACACGCGCTTGCCGCGGGAGATACTTATGAGCCGAAACTGCATCGGATAATGAAGTTTATTCCGATTTCTTCCGACGAAGCAGAAAAGAACGGAAAGATTGTTAAGGTTTATACCGATTTGTACAAATCGGACGATAAAGTGATTTATCCTGCAAAAGTAGATGTTTGTAAAGTGCGAGGATAATAAAAATTAAAAATATTTTGGAGAATTGGAAAGATGGCAAATAACGATAACATAATCACTTTAGTAAGCGCGAACGGCGAAAATATCGATTTTGAAAAAATAGCCGCAATACAATACAAAGGCAATATTTACGCTATATTGCAACCCGTCAAGCTTCTTGAAGGCATGGGAGACGACGAGGCGTTGGTTTTTAAAGTAACGCAGAAAAACGGCGAAGAGAGTTTTGAAATAGAGCTTGACGATAGCGTGATAGATGCGGTGTTCAAGGAATACGATAAGCTTTGGAACGCATCTAACAACGGCGGCAAAGTCAAAAAATCGCAAGGCAAGGGAAACGCCTTTAATAATATTCAAGCGGCGGCAAAGAAAACTTCGAAAATCGTTATGGCTGTTTTATGGGGCGCAATTACATTCCAATGCGCCGTCGTTTTTATTGCGGCATGCGTTTCGGTACAAGACGGATGCGATCCGTTTGATTTTTCGCAATTGCTCGGTTGCGCGATTTTCGGAGTAATTTCGTTTTTAGTCGGACGTTGGTCGCTTAAAAAGTTTATTAAGACTATATCGAAAAAATAATTTTAGTAACATCAATTTAAACTTTATCAATTTTAGGTGAAAAATAATGGCTGATGATGATATTATTACAATAAAAAACGAATACGGCGAATCGGTCGATTTTGTAAAGTTAGCTTGGATACAATATCGAGACGAATTTTATGCAATATTAAGATCTGTAAACGGAGACGAGAAAATTTCGGTTTACAAAGTATTGTATGAAAACGGAAAAAATAATTATCTGCTCGAACGCGACGAAAACGTTTTGGACGCAGTGTTCTTAGAATATGATAAACTTATAAATCAGTCGGGTAACAAGAAAATTAAAAATGAGCAAAACACGTTTGCAGAAACAGCTCATGTTGCCACGAAAACAGCTGGGAAAGGCTTAAAAACCATTTTTTTGAGCGTAATATTAATAATCAGCGCGGTTTTTTTTGTTTTTAATTCTGTTTCGGCAATAGTTCTTCTTGTCTCTGGCGGGATCGGTATTGCTTTGTTTAGCGCAGTAGGCGGATTGATTTCGTTCCTTATAATGCGGCGAGTTTTTAGGAAAATTAAAAAAACTTGGAAAAAATGACGACTAAACGGTTTGGAAAATAGGAGAAGGACAATGATTGCTGATCATGATTATTGTGAAGACGATATTGTTACGTTAAAAAGTGCAAATGGCGAAGATATAGATTTTATAGAGATTGCCGGGATACAATATCGAGGCGATTTTTATGCTATATTGCAACCTGTAGAACTACTTGAAGGCATGGACGAAGACGAAGCGTTGGTTTTTAAAGTAACGCAGAAAAACGGCGAAAGTAGTTTTGAAATAGAGCTTGACGATGCCGTAATAGATGCGGTGTTTGACGAATACGATAAGCTTTGGAACGAAGCAAACAAAAGTTAAAAAGTTAATTATTTCATAAGGAGAAAAAATTTATGAGTAAGAAAATAGGAATAGATTTGGGAACTACGTATTCTTGCGTAAGCTATGTCGATGACAACGGAGTTTTAAGAATAGTGGACAATATGGAGGGCGAGCAAACTACTCCTTCGGTCGTTTATTTCGATCCGGACGGAAGCGCGGTTGTTGGTTCTACGGCAAGAGCGGAAGGCGCAATGAATCCTGACTGTCTTTGCGAAAGAGTAAAAAACTTTATGGGTAATGCTGATTATCGTTTCTTTGCAAACGGAACGGAATATTCGTCTGCGGCTGTTTCGACATTGATTTTGAAGAAGTTGATTGCCGATGCGGAAAGTGCCATAGGCGAAGAGATTGACGGTGCCGTAATAACAGTTCCTGCTTATTTCGGAGTCGAAGCAAAGAACGCTACTAAATTCGCCGGCGAAAACGTCGAACTTTCAAACGGAAAAAAATTAAACGTACTCAGAATATTGGACGAGCCGACTTCGGCTGCAATCGCATATGCCGATTCGAGAAAGGAGGACATGGACAAAACTGTTCTTATATACGATCTCGGCGGCGGTACGTTCGACTGTACGGTTATGAAGCTTAAAATCGCGAGCGGAGAAAAAACGGTCAGCGTTATTACGACCGGCGGAAATCATCAGCTTGGCGGAAAGGATTGGGACGAAGCTTTTGCAAACCTCGTTCGAGAAAAATTCTGCGAAGAAACCGGTTGCGATGAGACAGAAATGAAAAACGATCCGGAGTGCGTCGCTTGGTTTTCGGAAAATATCGAAAAAGCAAAGAAGATGCTTACGAGCCGCGAATCGACGTCTTTAACTCCGAGTTTCGACGGTCAAAGACAGAAAATAGAGGTAACCCGTCAAGAATTCGACGAGGTTACATCCGGCAAGCTTGAAGAAACCATATTGCTTGTGAATGAAATGTTAGCGGCAAAAAGCATGAGCATAAACGATATCGACGAAATTATTCTTGTAGGCGGTTCTACTTATATGCCGCAGGTATCGAAAAAGCTTGAACAAGAATATGGTAAACCGCTTGCTCAGTACGAACCCAATAAAGCTGTTGCGATGGGCGCGGCTCTTGTTGCCAACGAATATTCTTTCCAAAACGAAAACGGAGAAATACTCGAATCGCTTTCGCAGGAATCCGGTTCCGCGTTATCGAACGTTCTTTCTTTGATAGAGACTACCGAAAACGGCGGAACGAAAATCGGAAACACCGAATTCATAGAAAACGTAACAAAATCTTACGGATTCCGTTTTTTTGATCAAAAAGCTCAAAGGAATAAAGTTCTCAATTTGATTATAAAAGATACGCAAAAACCGGCCTACGGTGCATCTGCGGATTATTTTTCGTTGGTGTTTTCCAATGACCCTACGCCTATCGATTCGATAGAAATCCTTGTTCTTGAAAGCGATAGTCTCGAAAGAGTTGTGGAACTTGATATATGTAATGAGATTTATGCGGAAGAGCCTATTAAGCTTGAAAATTCGGTTCCCGGAAATACGCCGGTTTCGATAGAGATGAATGTTGACGCAAATAGTTTGATTACTCTTAAATTGACGGATTTGAAAAACAATAAAACATATGAAATGCATCCGAGACTTAAGAGCGAAGAGTCTAATCAAGAAGGTATGGCTGCGGTTTCCGCTATGACATTAAAATAATTTGATAATTTTCGTTGCGGTGAAAATCGTGACGTCGGCTATCGGTTTTGTAATGTATCGAAAAAAGTTATAATTATTTATCTTTTTAACCTTAACAATAAAAAGTCGTACTAAAATCGGCAAGGCTGCAAAAAATATTTTACCGAATTATCGTAATCATCGTAAAATCGTTTTGCAGCCTGCTCTTTTAGTTAAAAACATTGGAGAAAAAAATGAAAAAAATAAACGTCGGAATAGATCTCGGAACAACTTATTCGGCTGTAGCGGTATTTTCTAAACAAAATAATCGTGTCGAAGTATTAAAAAACAGTTTGGGCAAAGAAACAACGCCGTCTGTTGTGTGCTTAGATAACGGAAACGTGTTGATTGGTGAAGACGCAAAAAACGAACAGAAATCCGGTAATATAAATACAGCTGCTTTTTATAAGAGCATGATGTGTAACCCGTGTTATAGCGCATATTTGGAAGATACGGAATATTCTGCAGAAGATTTGTCAGGACTTTTTCTTTCTGAATTGAAGAAGGATATCGAACAAACAAACGATGTGACGATCGAAAACGCCGTAATAACCGTTCCGGCTTATTTTGACAATAAGCAAAGAGAAGCAACAATGCGTGCGGCTCAAAAAGCGGGATTGAACGTGTTGAAAATTATCAACGAACCTACTTCGGCAATAATCGCGTACGGTTTGACAGGCGATAAAAATAAAAACGTAATGGTATACGATCTCGGCGGAGGTACGTTTGACGTAACTATCGCGCACGTTGAAGGAACAGGTATAAACGTAACGGCAACCAACGGTAATCATCAATTGGGCGGAATGAATTGGGACGATGTTTTGATCAACGAAGTTATTGATCAATTTTATTCGGAGTTCGGCATCGACATTCGTTCTCATTCGGATGATTTCAAAGAGTTACAGGTTAAATGCGAAGATGCCAAAAAAAGACTTTCGTCGGTTGCAACAACGTTGATACAGGCATCGTGCGAAGGTTGTAGCGGAAAATACGAAGTTACGAAGGAAATGTTCGAAGAAAGAACGGAAAGCTTATTAAACGAAACCTTTTTGCTTATAGATAGGTGTTTCGAAGAAATTAGTGTTCAACAACAACGTCCTTTCGGTTGGAAAGACATCGACGAAGTCGTGCTTGTGGGCGGTTCGACGAGAATGCCGCAAGTAAAAGAAAGGATTATAAAAGAATACGGAAAAGCGCCTGTAACCAAAGATATAAACGTTGATACGATTGTTGCGACCGGTGCGGCAATGCAAGCCGAACTTTGCGTAAACAACGTAATTACTTTGATGGGACCGTCCAAAAACGGAAGCAGTCAACCGATGGCTTTGACTATTCACAATTCCGACATTAAAGACATAACCGCGCACAGTCTCGGATTGCTTGCTACTTCGGCTATAAGCGAAACGAGTGTTAAATTTATAAACAGCATTATACTTGAAAAAAACAGTAAAATCGGCATTGCAAAAGAAAAGAAGTATAACGTCAAAAGTGATTCTACCGAGATTTATGTTTTGCAAGGCGAATCCGAAAATCCTTACGAATGTTTGCTTTTGGATAAATATGTCTTAAGCAACCTGAAAAAAGGGGTTCAAAATGATTTTTCGGTTGCGTTTTTATACAACCAAAACGGCGTTGTGGAAGTTACCGCCAAAGATTCTAACGGAAACCCTTTGCCTGTGCAAAGAGTAAGTATTACGGAATCTTTGGATTCTATTTGCGATAAATTGGAAGCAGAATATAAACAAGCGATGAATACCCCGTACACTCAATGGGCGGGAATCAGCAACATACCTTCGACTACAACCGACCGATACGGCAATCCGCAAGGCGGAGAATTCGATCTTGCGAAAGACGGAGCGTTTAAGGGCTATAAAATTATCGTTTTGAATTTCGGCAATGACGGAACAAGCGGAACTTATGATGATATTATGGGAAAGCCCAAAGTTGCATTGGCAAGAAAAGGCTTTGAAGTGCAAGAATATAGCGAAACGCCATCGTATTTGTCTTTGAAAAGTATTTTGTCGGAACCTGATTCTCAATTATGGGTAATCTCCGGAGTAAAGCGTCACATTGACGACAGATGTTTAGAGCTTATTTACGATTATTATCAAAAAGGTCACGGCATTTACTTGTGGGGCGACAATGATCCGTGGTATGTGGATGCAAATGCTATTTTGGATAGATTGTTCGGAACATATATGGACGGTAATTTACACGGATGCAAGGTTATATCGATACAGCACACGGCGGGACAACCCGGAATTATAGAAAATCATCCGATAACAACGGGATTGGTAAACTTTTATGAAGGAGAAACAATCGCGGACGTGCATACGACAAGCATATTAAAGCCTTTGGTATACGGCTCCGATCTGGGCGTAGTTACGGCTTGTTGCGACGATAACGGAAGACGCGTGTTGGCGGATGGCGGTTATACTCGACTTTATTGCAAATGGGAGAGTGCGGGGACGGACAGATATGTCGTTAATGCTGCGGCTTGGCTTGCAAACGTTGAAAGATTTGGTTATCATAAAGAACAAAAATTGAAGAATTCTAATTTTTTGGGTAATAAATTTAAATTCTAAACGAACCCCAAAAACAATCAAAATACAAAAGAGGAGTTAAAACATGGCTGTTCATGCACAAAGAACTGCGGAAGAATTAAAAGATCCGAAGTTTAATTATTTTATTGCATTTGCTTTCGATATTACTGAAACCAATTCGAAGAATATCGAGCAAAAAGTAAAAACAATACTTGGGGATGCCAGCGGTACTAACTTGCACAAAAAACGACTTTTGGAGCTTAGAGAAAATATTCTTGAAGTAATGTGCAACGACGCTAAATTAAACGGTGAAGTTTACGAACCGAAAAAAGGCGCTCGTAAAGAGGAAGCTGCTCGTGCAAAAGAATTCAAGCTTTCGGAAGCGGTGGAAATAATTCAGGATATGTGCACGAAATCCAATCGAAAGTTTATTTTGGTTAGCGATTTGGAAAACATTCGCCATGCAGCCAATAATTATTTTACGTTAGATGAGCTGAAAACAAAAATCGATTATTTGCAGCAGCAAGGTATTAAAATAATAGATAATATCGATAAAAGCATGCCTTTTAATAAATATAAAGAAGTTGAAGACATGTTAAAAGTGGTAAAGAAGCGAGATTTATATGAGTTTTTGGGGGTTAAAGCTAATGCCACAAGCGACGAAATATCCGCTGCCATAAAAACCGCGAATTCGAATGCTTCAAAAACAGCCGATTTAAAATTAAAACAAGCTATAAGCGGACTGTGCGGAAGTATGACGCAATTGTTGCTAAATAAAGATGCAAAATATCGGTCTAATTATGATTATTATTTAAAATTAAAAGACAGTATATGGGAAAAGTTTAAACTTAAAAACGTTTACGGTCTTAATCTTTCCATGGAAGAATACGAGGAGTTTGTTCAGGTTGCCGTGGACGCGCTTGGCGTAACCGTTGACGAAGCCGAAAAAATACTTTCCGTAGGTTGTAATTATTATAAGTTGTTTGTAAGTGGCAAGGAAGACGAGAGCAATTTCGATACATGTCCGTACTGTAACAAAATTTATAAAAAAGGCGCAAAAAGCTGTCCTCACTGCGGTAAACCTCTTGAAATCATTTGCTGGAATTGCGGTGAAAGAATGGCTTATTCCAAAGACAAGCAAACTTGTCCGAGTTGCGGAGCCGCCAAGCAAACGGAAGAAAAATTGCAGCAAAAATCAAGCGAAATCGATGCTTTATTAAGTCAATCGCAACCGAATATTTCCAAACTCGATAACGCGTTTCTTGAATTGTGTAATATTCTTCCCGATTATTTGTCAAAGCCCAATTCGGTTGTAAGCAAGAAAATAAAAAGCTATGAAGACTCGATTAAAAATCTTAAAGCGGTAGAGGAAAAACTAGGTAAATCTTATCGAGAAGACGAAGCAAAATTGAAGAAGCTCATTGCCGAAAAAAAGCTTTTTTCGGCGGAAGCTTTGGCAAAAACGTTAAAACAAAAATATTTGACCTATAATGCAAACAGCACGGCAGCTTTTCTTTCTTCGATTTCTACGGAACTGAGCAAGATTCGTCAATTTCTTACTATAGCAAAAGGGGCTGCGGAAAAAAACGATTCTAAAACGGCAATCGCGAATGCTGTAAAAGTTAACGAATTATGCGAAGATTGTGAAGAATCGAGAGCAATCTTAAAGAAATATCCTCCTAATGCGCCGACTTCAGTGCGAACTTTTATTTCCGGCAATTCCATGAAAATAGAATGGTCGGTTACGGCTGCGCAGGAAAACGTAAGTTTTACGATAATTAAAAAAATAGGCGTATGTCCGACCGGACCGGATGACGGATCGATTGTTGCCGAAAATTTGTCGATCATGTTTTATGAAGATCTCGCAGTCGTTCCGGCGACTAAATATTATTATGCGGTTTTTGCCGATCGTTGCGGAATTAAATCTAAATTAGTTACAACTCAAGCGCCGATTATTTACGCCGAGGTTACTCAGATCCATCAAGAAATAGTTAATGATTGTATAAAAGTTACCTGGAAAGCTCCGCAAAACGTCAAGGCTGTCAAAGTGTTTAAGAAGAGAGGCAATATCGCCCCCGAGAAGATCGGTGACGGCGAATCTGTTTCTTGCGATTTGTCCGGTTTTGCCGATTACGACGTTTCGGGAGAAGCGGCATATTTAATTGTTTGCGAATACGTCGTCGACGGAAATGAGATATTGTCGCGAGGTATCAGATCGGTATTTACCCCGTTTAAAGTATTAAATAAAATTACAAACGCAAGAATTACATTTGCACACGGAAACCAGTATATTTTTAACAGCGACGAAAATGCTAACGCGATAAGCATGTTTTATTCCGAGAGCAAACAACCGTTACCGTATAATAAAACGCAGAGGCTTGCGGATTTTGGCACGGTGGCGAAAGGTTTAACGAAATTATCTACGTCTGTGGATATAGAAGGAAATACTCTTGTTAATCTGCCCGAAGGAAAAATCGGTTGGTTGTATCCGGTTGCTCAAAACGAGCAATTATTTATAATTTCGGAGCCGATTGTTTTCAATACAATAAAAGGTCAGGCGCTCGAATACGAGTTGCTGTCGGGTTCGCTTGTTGTTAAGGGCAATATAAACGAAAAAGCCGAAAATTTAGTTTTGAAAGTGAGCAACAAAGCTTTCCCGAAAACGATGGAGGATGACGGCGAATGTTTTAGATATAAACGCGTCGATTTTGTTCGAGACGGCAAAGCTGAATTAAAACTAAAAGCAAATACGCTGAGTTACGTTTCGGTTTTTTCTGAATTTAGATTAAACGGAATTTTATCTTATTCTCAGCCGTTTGTGATAGATGAAGTTTTGGGCGAAAGAGAAAAAGTATTCGTTCATTATAAACTCGATTATTCTGTTTCGGCGTTAAAACAATTTAAATTAAATATTTTATTCGAAGCAAATTCCGAAGTTACGATACCTTCTTTGCTTTTAATAAAAGGATATCCTCGTCCGATCGATAAAACGGAAGGAGAACTTGTTGAACGTATCGAGCCGATACAGTTGAAGAAAGGCTTTTTCTCAAATAAATATACGGGAAAATATACGGTTAAGCTCGCTCCGACTGCAAAGAATATGAAATTTAATATATTTGTATCCGACGAGAAATGCGACGTAAGACTTCGAGAAGTCAATACACTTTAAAGAAAGGAGAATTTTATATGCCCAAATTTACTTGCCCTTATTGCTACGGAAAACACGAATTATTGGAATGTGACATGAGATGTTCCGATAACATGAACGGACAAACGCGTGAAGTCTGCGCATCCGGAGTAAAAAAAGAGATTCCGTCGATGTATATCCCAAAAACAAGCAAAAGCAAATGCCTTAATTGCAAAGAAGCCAGCTTATATATCTATTGTCCCGAATTTAAAGAAAGTGAAAAAGTTATTCCGAGAGATTATTTAACCAATAACGGTATGACCATTGCGCTTGTCGGAGCAAAAGCTTCGGGAAAATCCAATTACATAGGCGTGCTCGTAAACGAAATCAAGCGTAAAATGTCGCACAGTTTTAATTGCTCGCTGAATATTTGTTGTAGCGAAGAATCTAAACGTTATTATGACGAAAACTATTATAAACCGTTATTTGTAGACGGATATGTCATTTCCGCAACGGATAGCGGAGTTATACCGCCGTTACTGTTTCCCATTAATTTTATGGATAATAAAAACAGAATTAAAAATACCGCTTCGCTTACATTTTACGATACCGCGGGAGAAAATCTTGACAACGCGGAAAATATGATACATTTTAATCGTTATATACCTAATGCCGACGGTATTATTTTACTTTTGGATCCTTTACAATTACCTCCGGTTAGAGAAAAACTTAAAGGAAAAATGAATTTACCGCCGCAAAATACCGACGTTGTAGAAATATTAAATCGAATAGTGACCAACATTAAAAACGTCAAAAAGACAAAGGGCAACATAAAAACGCCGTTAGCTGTCGTTTTCACAAAAATAGACGCGCTTATTAAATATGGCGTAATCAGAAACGATTATGCGGTCGCAAGCGAATCCGAACATTTAAAACGCGGAGTTTTCGTTCTTCAAGATCAAGAAAGCGTCAATACCGAGCTTGAAGATTTGCTTTCGCATTGGCTTGAGGGCGAAGTGCTTCAATGTATGAAAAATTTTGAGAAATATTCGCTATTCGGTGTAAGCGCATTAGGTGATGTTCCTAACGATATGAAAATTTCCGGTTCTCAAATACAGCCGCATCGCGTTTTGGATCCGCTATTGTGGTTGTTTGCGGAAAAAAATTATATAAAGAAAGTTAAAAGATAAAGGGGAGGAGGATACCATGTTAGTTTCTCAGTATATATTTACGGCATGCGGAAAACAAAAAAACGGCGATTTTACCGTTTGGTCGAAAACGGCGGATATTACCGATGCGGAAGGTGAAGAAATTCATCAACTTATGACGTATAAGAACCCTTCGGGTGTTAATCTTTACGAGGCGTCAGAAGAAGAAATAAAAAAAGCGTGTCCGACGAAATACGCTTATTTTGTGTTGTCAACGGGCAAAAAAGTTTTGGCGGAATCAAATTTCATAGGTAGGGTTTATAGCGGCAAAACGGAATACGGTCAGGATACGCGATGGGGCAACTTTTTTATACATGCTTATGTTTTCGACAGTTTGGGCGAAATGTTTCCGATGTCGTTTTTAAACAAAAATAAATTTAAAAGTAAGTTGGAATTTGTCGAATGGCATGACAACCCTTGTCCGGAAACGCTTCCGCAAATAGATATTCAACCCGACGCGTTGAACTTTCGGGAAGTCGAAGCTTTTTTGACAGCCGAAAGAAAACAGAGTTTTCCTATATTGTTGCAGGCTGTTATAAATGCGGCGAATACTGACAGTTCCGTTGTTTTGATCGACACCGACGCCAATTTGGAATTATGGTATACCGCAATAGGATTGTTTCTTCCTCCTCAGTTGCGCGAAAAAGTAACGTTCGGTTCTAAGATAGCCGCGGTTAATAATTTTAATGCGTCGAGCGGGTTATCCGGAGCAAAACCTCTTACAATTCGAAATGTAGCCGTGTCGTCGTTTTCGACAAGCCAACCGATTTTTGACTTAACAAAAAACATAATCGCAAGCATTTCTTTAGATGCGTATATTGCCGGAATTCGCGACGCTCTCGGTAAAAGTCTTCTCGAAGCGTTGGAATACGTTAACGAAATCGATAATCTCTGTAACGCATACGATTGCAATCGTGAGCAGGCAGTTCCGTTGTTTATGCTTAAAAATAATCGAGTTCAGTGGTTTTCGAATTTCGATGAATTTATCGAAACTAACAATATTGCCGAAAAATATAACATTTTAACGCCCAATGATGCGGTTAGCAACATTTATAGTTCGTATTTTGTTCAGAAAAAATGGAATGATGTGACGATTTCGGCGGCTCTTCTTAAACGGATGTATCGATACGGAGATACGGCGATAAGAAAAAATCTAATAGATTATTATATTTCGCATATTGAAAATTATGCGTCGTCATCGGCGGACGCTTTGGAATATGTCGAATCGTTTTTTTCGGCTGCACCGTTTTCTGCAAGCGAATTTTTACAATATCTTGTAGCGCAAAACAGTTTTGCTGCGGGTTTTGCGAGTCAAAACGATTTTAGATGGAATAATTTGATTTATGTGACTCTTCTTAAAGAATTATCGCACTCGGGTTCTGATAAAATTTATTCGGTTATGCTGTATATTTTTGTCTTTTATTCAAATGAAAAGACAGTTAAAGAAGTTAATACACTTCTTTCCGAAGCGTATTCGGTTTCGGGCAAGCTTGCAGAAAAACTAATTTTGGACACGATATGTCGATTCGATAACGCCGAAAATAATAATCGTATGATGTTCTTTTTTATAGAAGCGGTAAAATCTCAATCGTTACAGCTTGAAATACTTAAACGAGTGGTTGAAATGAATGAGCAATCTTCGCATTTTATTTCGGAGTATACGAAATATTATAACAACAACCCTTCGCTTTATTCGGCGCTCGAAAACGAACTTATACGAGAGCAGAGATTTTCTAATTTCAAAATAATTCGCGAAACATATGCGTTCAGCGTAAATAACAATATCGTCAGATCCGATTTAAATAATTATTTTAATAATTATTATCTTAAAGGCTTTGATAGAGGGTTGTATTTAGAAAAGCTTAAGTACTATTTGGCACATTCTCCTAACGAAAAAAGTTGTTTTGAAATATATTCGGATATATGTCGTACCGGCGTGGATATTAATCGGGGAGATATGAAAGACGTATTGCTTTACATTCACAAAAAAATGTATGAGCCGTCTGCGGAATACATACTTCAATATTCCGCGCAAGAAACGTCGCTTAGAAAGGATTTAGACAGTAAATTATATAATAACCGCATCGAACTCGATCCGAAAAGAAATTATGTCGATTTAATACAAAATCTAAAGACGGCTGAGGGGAGCAAAGAGGCTACCGTCTGGTTCGTTGAAAAGTTAATACAATACAATTCGTTCGTAACTCCGATTCTTAACGAAAGGCAAATAGACGAATTGGTCGCAAATTATCTTTGCGTTATAGTTAACATTTATTTAAATTATCGCACCGTGCAAAACTCCAATGAAAAAAACGATGACTATATTTGCAATAATAATATGAGGGTTTTGACTTTATTATTTAGCGAACTTATAAAAAGTAGGTATTTCAAAAGCGAATTTATGAATGTAATGGCAAAATCTAATACGAAGAACAGTATGATTTTGTTATCCGATATGTTTGTATTTGCTTGCAATTATCATTATAGCTTTGCCGATGATTTGAGGGGGCTTCTTAATTATTATATAGGCAGTTTTTCCAACAGAAAAAAGGCAGAGAGATTAATTGGCGATATTCTTTCGTCGGTTCCGGAACAATTTAAGCAAAATATACAAATTTTCACGGAACAGTTAGGTTTTGTCAATAAAAAAGAAGAAAAAAAGAAAAACAACGATAAGAAAGAGAAAGACAAAAAGGAAGGCGGAGGCTTTTTCTCTCAGATTTTCGGATTCGGAAAAAAAGATAAAACAAATAAAGACGACGATTAATATTATTGGAGGTGAAAGATGGAAGGTTTTTTAGATTCGTTATTTCAAATTGCATTTACGTTATTATATATTGCGGCGGTAATAGCCGGTTTTTGTATAGTATTGTATATTTGTTTTTTGACTTTTGTCGGCGGGGCGATTATCGGCATGTTTTTGGGAGCTGTTATGGGTGTTAAAAACTATTTTGCCGCATTGTTCTCGCAAGTTAAACTCAGACAGTAGTTAGGAGAAAAAATCAATGAAAAAACAACCTGCATTTATAAATTATTTCTTTAAAGGCGGATATGTTGAATTTGTAAACACAATAAAAAATGCTTTTCAAAGATGCGTAGGGCATATGAAAACTTCTGCGGCTCAATTGGGGCTTGCGTTGTTGGGCTTGCAAAAATTAAAGCATGTCGGGTATTTGTTCCAAAAATGCATTTCTTTCGGTCTAAGCGGAGACGATTTCGAATGGTCGGAATTTTTTAGCGGCATTTGGTCTCTTATAAAATTTTCGTTTTTTCTATTTAAATTGGTTGGCGGAACTTTGATAACCATTGTCGTTACGGCGATTATGTCGGTATTGCATACGATAATTTTAAGTGTTTTCTTTTTGTTTACATATATATACTTTGTTATCGTTAAATTTATCGACTTTTTATATAATCATATTAAAAACATATCTACCAGTTGTCCGAATTGTCAAAGAAAATACGCGTTGCCGGCATATGTATGCGAGTGCGGCGCGATTCATACGAATCTTGTTCCGAGTCGCTACGGAATAATGCATCGAAAATGCGAATGCGGCAGAGTATTGCCGACGACCTTTCTTAACGGACGTCATAAGTTGCCCGGTAAATGGATTTGCCCGCATTGTGAATACGAACTTCATTCTAACGGTTTGCAAGTAGACAGGTGTATTCCGGTAGTCGGCGGAACGGGTTCGGGTAAATCATGCTTCATTAATATGGCTATTAGCGAGCTCGAAAAAAAAGCTTCCGAAAACGATCTTGTTTTTGAATACATTAATAACGATTTGCTCGATGACGATTACGCCGATAACAAAATGGCATTGGAGCAAGGACACCGTCTTCCCAAAACGGATAATCAAAAATTAAAATATTATCAGTTTTATCTAACCCCCAAAAAAGTCAAAGTTCGCAATTTAATATCTTTTTGTGATGTGGCAGGTGAAGCTTACGATAACAATTCTGCGTTGGAGCATCAGCTCGGCTTCCGTTATGCCTCAGCATTTATTATGGTCGTCGATCCGCTGTCCATTAACGCGTACAGAAAATCCATAGAAAAATCCGTGGATTTAACCGCGTACACGATTAGCCAAAAATCCATGGACGAAGTGTTAAGTTCTCTCGTAAACACATTGCAGAATATGTATAACCTCAATTCAAAAGATATGTTAAAAACGGACGTTTTGCTTGTATTCAATAAATGCGATATTCCCGGAATAGATGAACTAATCGGCGAAAAAGCCGTTCAAAATCTTTTGAAAGATGGAAAAATAAAGGATAAATTTGCGGCAAAGAACGTTGTTTGCGAAAAATTCTTGCAAGATTATGAAGAAGAGAATTTCCTAAATAATCTGAAGTCCAAGTTCAAAAGCGTACAATTCTTTACGTGTAGTGCGCTGGGACACAACGAAGACGGAACTCCGTTTTCTCCGAACGGAGTTTATGAGCCCGCTCTTTGGATAATCGATAAAGTATGCCCATCGATAGATTTGAAAAAAAAGTGGGGCAAAAGTATATAAATTTGATTTTATAGTGCTTAAAGACCGCATTTTTATGGAAATGTGCATCAAAGAATTATTAATTAGCAATTTGTTGCGAGTCCGACGATTAATTGTAAGGAATTGCTTAAGAGTCGAATTGTTTTCGTTGCGGAGGTGAAAAATGAAAAGTAAAATAATTGCCGGAGATTTTAAGGGCTGGGATATTGTCGAAAGCTTTAATTTATTGCATAAACCGCGATTGTATTTTACGAATATCCTAAATCGTGAAGAAATAAGTAAAGATACGGTTTCGAAATATGAAATCGTTAATCAAACTTCCGGCATTATGAAAAGTAAGTATATTATTTCCATTGTTTTGAAAAGCGGTAAAAAAGCTCTTATCGAAGCAAATGAAAAGTTTTGGAATAAACTGTTGCAATTATTATATTGAGGCGAAAAATGTTTGGCAGAAAACTATTCGGAAATATTTTATCCAGTATATTAGTTACCATCATTATATTAATTTTTGTATCGGCTATATTTTCTTCTATAGGCTTGATGGTCTTGAGCGTATTTCTTGCGGTGGGAGTAGGAATCGCCGCAATTTACGCGCTCATTGTTTATGTAAAGTCTTTTGTCGTTGCAGTAAGGGAATTAAGCGGATGCGAAATTCATTCGTTTTGGGCTTTATTAAAACGTTGGGTAACGATTATTTTGGTTGCGTCGAAATATTCGTTTAAAGAAAATATGTCGGTTGCTTCGAATGCATTGGCAAAATCGGGGCAATACAGGCTGTTGTCGCCTAAGCGTTGGATGTGGTTTATGGTTGCTGTCGCGGTAGTTGTTTTGGGTACGGCGATTGTAATCGGCGTTATCGGTTTGCAAATTATGATTTTTTTATTCTTTGCTCAAATCATTGTCGGCGCTTTGCTTGCATATTTTACAATAGCATTTTTGTTTGCTTGTTTTTATTCCGTTTTTTGGTCGGTCAAAAACACGAAAAAAGATTATATAGGCGAGATGTTCGCTTTTGATTTTACCGCGTCTGTGGAATTATCGCAGTTTTCTTATGCGGCAAAACAATATTATATCGGTCTTTGGAATATGATTTTTGATATTTTCAATGAAAATCTTGAAATAGGAAAAAGCAATAAAAGTTATGCTTCTAATTACAAAATATATCAACCTCAATATGTTTTTCTCTTTTCGACTCTTTTGGCTTTGCCTTTGATTTCGATTTTGTGGGCTATTATATTGGCTGTTATATCGACGCTATGTTATGTTCCTATTGTTATCGCAAATCTGATTTGGCTTGTTATCGCAAAAGTAATGAGGTTGCGACACTGAGTCTGCGTTTATTTATATGCTTAAAATAATTAGAACTCGGAAAATAAACCCGATATATAAAAAACAGCACGCTTAGAAGTAAAATTCTTGGCGTGTTGCTTTTATATAAAGTACCGAAATTAGCGATTTTTACGTTTTGCAAAAATGTTTATGACAATATAGGCGATTATAAGCAAAGCGGTTGTTGCTGTAATGATCGTAAACATCATGTAGACGGGAACGGAATTGTCGAAAAAGTATATGTTGCAGTCGATGCTGTCTTTCAGCTGATTGACAAATTGTTCGGGAACGCCGTACGATGATAATTGTTCGATTGCGTTGCCCATGCAGTGATTGCGCAAAAGAACGGTGCCGTAAGTTCCCGGTAAGAAGGAAAGTAAACTTTGCAAAAAGGCCGGGAAATTAGAAATCGGCATATACGCACCGCATATGAATCCGTAAACCGAACTGACGAGAGAGCCTACGGCGGAACATTGTCCTTGCGTCGACAGAAAGAAATTAACGATGGATGAGAGTGCGGTGCCGAAAGTAACGAGAATTATTATATCGAATATTATAAAAACAATATCTGCTACGGTCAAATACCAACCCGTACACGCGAGATAAATAAGCGAAACGGCAAACGCAACAAGACATATGCACAGCGAACTGATCATTGTTGCGACGAAATAACTCATCGATAAGGTTGATTTTTTTATCGGAGTCATGCAAATATCTTTGAACGCGCCGTTTATTTTGTCTTGAACCATAATCATATTGGAACAAAATGCGACCGTTATGCACGAAACGGCAAGCAAAGAGCTTATCAACTGTCCGCCGACCAAGCCGTTAATCAGTTTTTCGGGCACACCCGCTTCATCGGGAATAACGGACGTGAATGTAGAACGGTATACGTTGCCGAGAAAGGTAACGAATAGCAATAACAGAATACACGGCGTTATAAGCGATACGAAAAATAATCCTTTGTCTTTCAGAAACAGTTTAATATTTCGTTTTGTCATGAGTAAAAAAGTTTTCATTTCGTTTCTCCTCCCAGAATTTTTCCCGTTGCGGCTAAGAATACGTCGTCCATATTGCCTTTTGTAATTTCGTAATCGTTAAAAATTTCGGGGTGAGCAATAATCAGCGACGTTGCTTCCGCAGTATTTTCCACTTCGATTCGGAACGCTTCGCTATAATTCGTATACGGCTTTCCGAGTTTTTTTATTTCTTGTTCCGAAACGCCGTATAATGTGATATAATCGCCGGTATAAGTGTTTTTAAGAGTCAAAGGAGAGCCTTCGGCTATTATTTTTCCTTGATCTATTATGGTTACGAAATCTGCGGCGGCTGCTTCTTCCATATAATGAGTGGTCAAAAAAACGGTAATTCCCGTATCTTTTTGTAAGTTCGATACCACGTTCCACAACAGTTTTCGAGTTTGCGGATCGAGACCGGTGGTCGGTTCGTCCAGAATAAGTATTTTCGGTTTGTGAATCAATGCTCGAGCAATGTCTACGCGTCGTCTTTGTCCGCCCGAAAGTTTTCCGACCTGTCTTTTTAATAAAGCCTTAAAATCTAATAAATCGGCGAGTTCGTTCAGTCTTTCGGCAAATTTTTTGCCCGTTATGCCGTACAAAGCCGCGCGACTTTCGAGATTGTCGTAAACGGATAGAGCCGAATCCAGAACCGAATTTTGGAAAACTACGCCGAGATCGCGTTTAATTTGCTCGGAGTTTTCCTTAAAAGAGGTTCCGTCTATTTTTATTTCTCCGCCGTCGGGAGTGAGCGTGCCGCAAATCATTGAAATTGTAGTGCTTTTTCCGGCTCCGTTTATGCCCAAAAAAGCGAATAAATCCCCTTTTTTCACGTTAAAACTGAGATCGTTTACTGCGTGAACGTTTCCGAAACTTTTATTTAATCCTTTGATTTCTATTATGTTTTCCATAGATTCTCCTTGTTTTTCGGTGATTTAACTTTTTTCTTTTATCTTTGCGAGCGCGCCCGAAAACATGTCGGTAAGCGTTTCGCTTATTCTTTCTTCCGACGGTTTTGCCGCGCCCAAAGCACACAACGTCGCGAGTCCGAACGTAAAAATCCATACTTCGTTAAACAGTTTACGTATTTGTTCTTCGTTTAACGAATATGTTTTTGCAAGTATTTCGTAACATTCGCGAGGCAGTTGTTCCGATTGTGTTTTGAGAGCAGAATTTATTTTAACGTCCGTTTGTTGTAAAAAAAGGTATTTGAATAAATTCGGTTGTTCGATGGCGTAACGAACCAACTGTTCGCCGTATTGTTTGAAAAGCGGTTTGCTTTGATCAAAAAAGCGGCTTTGCGAATTGTAGTCTTCCAATAGCGTTCGTAATATTTCGGTTTTTAGCTCGTCCATATTCTTAAATACGGTAAAAATAGGGCTGGAAGAGGCTTGCATGCGCTTTCCTATTTCTCTCGCGGTTATTTCGTGGATCCCACCGTCGCGAATAATATCTATCGCAGCGTTTATTATTTCTTTTTTTGTGAATTTCGGTTTGGGCGGCAAAGCTATTCTCCTTATTTGATACGTATGTTATGTAACAATTGTTATTATAATGTGTCGCTATGCGATTGTCAAGTAAAAAATACGTTTTTATAAAAAAACACCGATACCGACGTTTTTTATATCGTATCGATGTTTTTGGATTATCGTGGACGGTGAGTACGATTTAGCGGATTTAAATTGTCGCGTCGTCGTTGATTAAGTCGACAAAAAACCGGCGGCACGTAAGGATGCCAAAAGTTCGTTTAGAGTGGTTCCTATCGCTTCCGTAGTAGCTGTTTCCGCAACATCTGCAACGGCTGTGGCCGGTGTTATAACGGCTGCGGGACCTGTGGGGCCTGTCGCACCTGTAGCACCTGTAGCGCCTGTGGGACCTGTGGGGCCTGTCGCACCCGTAGGACCTGTTGCGCCTGTGGGACCTGTGGGACCCGTAGCACCTGTAGCGCCCGTAGCACCTGTAGCGCCTGTGGGACCTGTGGGGCCTGTCGCACCTGTAGCGCCTGTGGGGCCCGTAGCACCCGTAGGACCTGTAGCCCCTATCGGTCCCTGCGGACCTATCGGACCTTGGGGACCTTGCTGTCCTACCGCTCCCGTAGCTCCCGTTGCACCTATCGGACCTTGAATTCCTTGCGGTCCCATCGGACCTCTGGGGCCGGGTGGTCCTTGGCAAACGCAGTTAACGGGTGGCGTCGGATTAAGATAGGGCGGTTCTGTGCATGGCGGATAAGATTGTTGCGTATCGTTGCAACAATCTTGATTGCAACAACAATTTCTTCTGAAAAACATTTATGATTTTTCCTCCCGAATAGTAATTAAGGCGTTTTAGTGCCTGTTGTATAATATGCTTAATAAAGATAAAATGTTTTATTTAAAAAGTTGACAACAATTTGTTTGTATGATACAATTGAAAAAAACAATAAACGATAGGAGTAAGATGTATGAGAAAATATATTAATCCTATAATAGAAGGAGCAGATCCTTTTATTTTGCCTTACAACGGCAAGTATTATCATTACGCAACGAACGATTCGTGCGGTTTTAAGGTATCGTCGTCGGACGATATGGCGGAATGGAAGGCGGAAGGGTATTGCTTGAAAAAAGGAGAGGGCGTTATTGGAGATAGATGGTTTTGGGCGCCCGAATTGACGGTGAAAGACGGTAAAATATACATGGTATACGTTGCCGAGGAACATCTTGCCGTTGCGGTTGCTGATAGTCCGCTCGGTCCGTTTAAACAGAAAAAACTCGGATGGCTTAGCGAGAGAAAAGCAATCGACGGAAGCTTTTTTATAGATGACGACGGAAAAGCGTATTTGTATTACGTGCGCGTCGACGACGGGAACGTGATTTACGGAGCGCCGTTGTCGGACGATTTGCAAACGCTTTTCGACGATAAAGAAAAGAAATTGATTTCCGCCGAGCTTCCGTGGGAGACTGTGGCGTTAAAAACAGCCGAAGGTCCGTTTATGCTTAAACATAACGGAAAATATTACCTTACTTTTACGTGTAACGATTACAGAAGCAAAGATTATGCGGTCGGCTACGCCGTTTCGGATAACCCGATGGGTCCGTTTGTTAAGTACGAGGGTAATCCCATATTAAAACGTGACGAAAAAATGTGCGGAACGGGACATCATAGTTTTACTACGACTAAGGACGGAGAACAATTGTTATGCGTTTATCACGTTCATCATGACGAAAATAACGTTCATCCGCGACTCACATGCGTAGACAAAGCCGAATTTGTAAAAAACCCCGACGGTGGCGACGATATATTGAAAATAAACGTGACGCATACGCCTTGCGATGCTTTTTAAGCGTTTTTGTTTTGTGCTGCGTGAGCGAGAATCGGATTTTATGTCCGAACGATGATATATTTATTCGGCGAAGGTAGAAGATTATGAATAATAGTGACGAAAGTTTTTTCAATGCGGTTTACAGGTATATTAAAACCGTGCCCAAAGGAAAAGTGACTACTTACGGTGCGGTAGCTAAAGCTATAGGTTGCCCGCGAGCCGCGAGAATGGTCGGTTACGCTCTTCATCGGAATCCATCGCCCGACACCATTCCGTGTTATAAAGTTTTGAATCGTTTCGGATACCTTGCGCCGGCTTTTGCTTTCGGCGGAGCGGAAGTTCAAGCTATGCTTTTGGAAGCGGAAGGAATAGCGGTTAAAGAGGGAAAAGTCGATCTCGAGCGTTATTTTTATGACGAAAAGAGGGATTGATTTTTTGATAAAATCATTGACGAGTTTAACGTTCTTGTTACGTTGCTTATTGAGATTTTTTTGTTGTCGTCTAAAGTTAACGGAAAAACGACTTTAAGAAATTATTTTATGTTTTTTTTGTTGCAAGCCTAAGTTGCGAATATAGCAACTTCGGTTTGGTTGCATTATCGAATCGCGCTTGTTATAATGTAAAAGCTAATAGTTATAAAATCCAATATTTACGGAGAAAAACAATGAATTTATCGGACGCTATTTTTAAGATAAGAAGTATGTCGAAATTATCGCAGGAACAATTTGCCGAGACGCTCGGCGTTACTCGTCAAGCCGTACAGAAGTGGGAAAGCGGCGCGGGAATTCCCGATTTACCGCATTTAATTCGTATATCCAAACTTTTCGGCGTATCGTTGGACAGTTTGGTTTTTGACAGCAATGCCAGAATAGCGGAAGAGTTGCCGGGAGAAAAAGAAATTAAGCCTGCGTTTACTCAGCTTCATCCTTGGGAACGTTATTCGGCGGATCTTGCAGCGGAATACAGACAGTCGGAAGAAGAGGGGTACGATATAGAACAGTATAAAGCGTTGTTCGACGCGGTATGCAAGATGCCTGACGGAGAATATAAAGAAAAAATTTCGGATGTTCTTTTCGAATTGAGATTAAATTTGCCGAAACGGACGAATTATGTTTATAATGAACCTTCCGATTACGAAACAATAAAAGCGTTATGCGATAATACGTTATGGCAGGGCGGTATCGTCGATAAGAATTCGTTGTACGATAAAATCGGCGGAGCTTGGTATGCGCGTATTGCCGGTTGTTTGCTCGGTAAAACGGTTGAGGGAATAAGAACGGACGAACTGCATCCGTTTTTGAAAGAATCGGATAATTGGCCGATGCGACGTTATATAAAATCGACGGACGTAACCGACGAAGCGGTTCAAAAATATAGATATAGATTGAAAGGGCGTTGTTTTGCCGATACTGTGGAATGCGCGCCCGTCGACGACGACACCAATTATACGGTTTTGTATCAAGACTTGATAGAGCGTTACGGAAAAGATTTTACGCCGTACGACATCTCTCGCGAATGGTTGGCGAAACAACCCAAAGACGCGTATTGCACTGCCGAAAGAGTAGCGTTCTGTAATTTTGTAAAAGGTTACCTGCCGCCTTATTCCGCGATATACAAAAATCCCTATCGAGAATGGATAGGCGCGCAAATCAGAGGCGATTATTTTGGATACATCAACCCCGGCGAGCCGGCAAAAGCGGCGAATATGGCGTGGAGGGACGCTTCCGTTTCGCATGTTAAAAACGGTATTTACGGCGAGATGTTCGTCTCTGCCGCGATTGCTTGCGCCGCAGTCGAAAAAGACGTCGAAAAAATTATTCTCGGAGGATTATCGCAAATTCCGACAACGTCGCGATTATTCGAAAAAATCGACGAAATACTTCGGATGTATCGCGAAAAAAAGAATAAAAACAGCGTTTTCGAAAAAATTCATTACGATTTCGACGAGCATAACGGACACGATTGGTGTCATACGATTTCCAACGCAATGATCGTGGCGGCGTCTTTGTTGTACGGTGGCGGAGATTACGGAAAGTCGATTTGCATGGCTGTCGAAACGGGCTTCGATACGGATTGCAACGGCGCGACGGTCGGTTCGATTTTGGGAATGAGAAACGGTTACGACGCTTTGGATAAAAAATGGTTTGAACCTATTCACGGATATTTGGATACGTCCGTATTCGGTATCGGCAAAGCGAGCGTTAAATCTCTTATCGACAAGACCATGGAACATATAGAAAAATAGAATTCAACTAAACAAAGCTTTCTTCTTTGCGCTTTTTGTTCGCGGAGAAGAAATTTTTTATTTCAAATCGAGACGGAATGATTCAAAATAAACGAATCGGTTTTAATTGTTTTTCAATTATTATTCGATAAGCTTGACATTAAAAACGAAATATTGTAAAATTAATGCTGTTTTTGAAACATATTTATAAAAGGAGCAGAATTATTTTTATGGAAGCTAAAGAAAAAAAGTCTTTTTGCCAAAGAGCTAAAGACTTGTGGAACTATTTTACTTTGTACGAAAAAATTTGGTTTTTTTCGATACTTATTCTGTCGGTAATATTCGCGTTCGTATTTCCCGAAGAGGATACTAACGGTGTAAACGGCGTTGTTATAATGGGACTTTATCTCGCCGATATTTTCTTGAATATTCTTTGCGAATTGCTCATTTCCAAGCAGAGTAAATGGAATTTTATCGTATCGGTTTTCGTCGAAATCACCGAGATAGTCACGCTTATCGTGTTGGCTTCTCGATTTGCGACGATGGCGGTTACTTTGTTCTTCTGGTTGCCGATAGACATAATCAGTTTTATTAATTGGCATAAGCATCCCGACAAACAACAGGAAGATTTGACTCAGGTAAAAAAATTATCAGGCTGGATGGCGGCTCTCGTAATCACGGGAATAGTCGTTTGGACGATAGGCGTAGGGTATCTTCTTTCGGGACTTAATATCGAAACCGACTTTTTTGGAGGAAACGAAGTTCTCGAAAACGTTGTCTGTTATTTGGACGCGTGCGTGTCTGCAGTCGGAATAGCAAACGGTGTGTTCATTTTGTTGCGTTATCGCGAACAATGGATTGCGTGGTATATCGACGCGGCATTGGAAGCTGTAATCAATATTTTAACTGGACAGTACGTGTTGCTCGTTTTGAAAGTAGGTTATTTCACCAATACGACTTACGGTTACATTAAGTGGACCAAGTACATAAAAGATCATAACGCCAAGAAACAAGTCGAAAGCGATATGTCTCAACAATTAGAATAACGATAAAAGAATCCGTTTGCAGAATTTACGATTCGCACGGGTTCTTATTTTATAAAAGCAAAGTCGCAAAGTTGAAAGGCGGATAGGTTCGTAGTCGGCTATAATGGCAATAAATAGGAATAAAAAAGCCATTTTTGATAGGAAATAGCCAAGATTTAGTGGTAATATATAACATATAAACAGGCGAAAGCCAATATTTTATTCGGAGGATTATGGTATGGCAAATAATGATTCTGTTCTTGACGCATATAAGAACAATGCCGCCGAGGAAGGTAAGGTAGATAAAAATAAAAAGGTTCGCATAGGTATTATCGGAACCGGTTGGATTGCGGAAGCTCATATAAGAAGTTATATGAAACAGCCGGATGTCGAAATAGTTGCAGGTGCGGATCTTATTCCGGGCAAAGCAAAGGCGTTTTTTGAAAAATTCGGAGTGGAAAACGTTAAAACCGATTATAAAGATCATGCCGAAATGCTTGCAGATAAATCTCTTAAGCTCGACGCCGTAAGCGTATGTACTTACAATCGTACTCACGCAGTGTGCGCTATCGATTCGTTGAACGCAGGAATTAACGTATTGTTGGAAAAACCGATGTGCGTTACGCTCGAAGAAGCGATCGAAATCGTTAAAGCCGAGCAAAAGAGCGGTAAAGTTCTTTCGATCGGATTCCAGCCCCGTCTTGACGCAAACATGCAGATGATTAAAAAAATCGTTCAGTCGGGCGAATTAGGTAAAGTATATTATATACAGACGGGCGGCGGAAGAAGAAGAGGAATCCCGACTCCGTTCGGAACGACGTTCATAGAAGACGAAACTGCGGGACTTGGCGCTCTTGCCGATATAGGTTGCTATTCTCTTGATATGGTTCTTAACGCAATCGGATATCCGAAGCCGTTGACCGTAACCGGTTATAAATCCGCGTTTTTCGGAACCGATCCCAAATATTGTAACTACGTTTCGACGGGACATCCCGAATATGCCGAAAAATTCGGCGTAGACGATTTTGCGGCTGCGTTTATTCGTCTCGACGGCGGCATAATTCTCGATTTCAGAATCGCTTGGGCTATGAACGTAGACACCCCCGGCGATACGATCATTCTCGGAACGAAAGGCGGTTTGCGTATTCCTTCCACCGATTGCTGGAACGGAACTGTCGGCGGTCCTATGAAGATTTATCACGAAGTTGCAGGTTCGCAGGTAGAAACCGTTATCCCGGTTATTCCGCAAGATCCGAACAACAGCTTGTTTGATAAGAAGATTCGTTCTTTCCTTGACGCAGTTAAAAACGGAACACCTGCGCCCGTACCTACCAGCCAGATTCTTTATAATCAGGCGATTCTTGACGGTATCGCGCGTTCGTCCGACCTCGGTAAGGAAATCGAACTCGATATCCCGGATCTTTTTTAAGCGAATAAAAGCAAAATCTTATTGTTAGTTTAATATTCAATAATGAAAAACTTGTCGTAAAATACTTGCGGCAAGTTTTTTTGCTTACTTTTTTACGAATGAAGTGTAGTCGGAAATAAGATATAGCGGCAACAGAGGCAACGAGAATGAATTAAAAAAAATCCCTACTTAAAGGTTTTTTGCTTGATTTTTTGCGAATGAAGTGTAGTCGGAAATAAGATATAGAGGCAACAGAGGCAACGAGAATGAAATAAAAAAATCCCTACTCAAAGGTTTTTTGCTTGATTTTTTGCCTAAAAAAGTAAGAGGAAGAAAAAAAATTGTAAAAACTACAAAAAACGTCAAAAAACGCTTGACTTTTCGGGGGGGGGTAGTTTATAATCTGTTCGTATTATTTTTCGGGTTAATATTTTAAATTGAGCCGAGGAATCGAGAAAAATACGAAAAGTTATTCACAAAAGGAGAACTAAAAATGAAAAAGAACAACAAGAAAGGTTTTACTATCGTAGAACTCGTAATCGTAATCGCAGTAATCGCAATTCTCGCAGCAGTACTTATCCCTACTTTCTCGGGCGTAGTTGAAAAAGCTAATGAATCTGCAGCTTTGCAAGAAGCAAAGAATCAGTATACGCTTTATTTAACAGAAACTGCTCCTGAAAATGCAACAGAGGGTTATGTTGTAATTTCGAAATCCGGTGATACTTATTATTTTCAATTTAAAGATTCGCAACTTGATACTAAAAATGTGTTGAAAGAAAAACCTAATGCGAGCGAAAATAATGAATATCAAGTAAGCTCAAAAAATAGCAGCGTATTTGAATTGGTTAAAAAAGCTCAAACACCCTCTACTGCTGCCTAACTAAAAAATAAACATAAAAACACGTTGCGTTTATAAATGCAACGTGTTTTTACTTTTAAAATCGGTGTAAAAATCTTTATTTCGTTAAAATCGTATTGTCGGGGCTGCGTTTTTATCTAAGCGGAATAAGAAAACTCAATTATCGAATATTTTTGACGTTAACGTATGCGGCGTTGACTTTTGCCCGTTTTAGTGCTAAAATAAATACAGATTAAAAGCATGGGGACGGAATATTGAATATTTTACAATTAAAATACGCTATGGAAGTTGCAAAAACGGGTTCTATTAAAAAAGCTGCCGAAAATCTGTATATGGCGCAACCTAATTTAAGCAGGGCGATAAAGGAACTTGAAAGTTCTTTGGGAATAACCGTTTTTGACAGAAACGCGAAAGGAATGACTTTGACTCCCGACGGCGAAAAATTGATTGCTTACGGAGAACGCATTTTGCGACAGGTCGACGAACTCGAAGCTATTTTTAAGGAAGAGCACGAAGAAAAAGCGACGTTTTCCATATCCGTTCCGCGTGCGTGTTACATTTCGCAAGCGTTCGCTCAGTTTTCTTGGTCGCTTGTCAATCAAAAAAAAGCCGAAATTTTTTACAAAGAAACCAACGCTTCTCGCGCAATCAACAATATTCTTCATGCCGATTATAAGCTGGGAATAATTCGTTATGCGGAAAAAAACGATAAGCATTTTAAGGAAATGTTGGACGATAAGGGGCTTGTCGGCGAGCTTGTGACCGAATTTAAGTATCGGCTTATTATGAGCAAAGAACATCCTTTGGCGAGCAAAAAAGATATTCGTTACGACGATTTGAAAGATTATATCGAAATAGCTCATGCAGATCCTTACGTTCCGTCGTTGCCGTTGTCTGCGGTAAAAAAAGAAGAATTACCCGACAACGTTTCGCGCAGAATTTTTGTTTTCGAACGAGCGAGTCAGCTCGAATTGCTTTCCGAAAACACCGAAACTTTTATGTGGGTTTCGCCCGCTCCGCAAAAGCTTTTGGATAAATACGGTTTGCTATTGAAGGATTGTTCCGAAAATACAAAAATTTACAAGGACGTGTTGATTTATAAAAAAGATTACAGATTGTCTGAATTGGATAAAGTTTTCATTACCGAGCTTTGTAACGCCAAACGTAAGATTATGTAAAGCGGTTCGCGTTTATTTTCGATAATTGTTTTATAGTTAAGAATAAATCAAAAACCGACTCTTTCTTATTTTTCGAGAGAGTCGGTTTGTCGTTTTAAATAATGCCGCTTGTTTTTAATTTCGCGTATTTCCTAACGTAACGGACAAAGAAGTTATTTTTCGAATTGAACCGAATATAATTCGTGATAAAAACCTCCTTTTTTCATGAGCGTTTCGTGATTGCCTTGTTCGATCACGTTTCCGTTTTTCATTACGAGAATCACGTCCGCTCCGCGTATGGTCGAAAGTCTGTGCGCTACGATGAAAGTCGTTTTGCCTTCCATTGCTTTGGCGAAAGCGTCTTGAATTTTCAGTTCGGTTCTGGTGTCAATGGAGGAGGTAGCTTCGTCGAGTATCAGCAGTTTGGGCTGAACGAGCAGAATTCTGGCAATGCACAGCAATTGTTTCTGTCCTTGCGAAATGTTTCCGCCGTCTTCCGTCATTACCGTTTCGTAACCGTCGGGTAAACGGGAAATAAAGGAATGTATGTGCGCTTTTTTTGCAGCTTCTTCGACCTCTTCGCGCGTTGCGTCCGGTTTGCCGTAAGCGATGTTATCGAACACGGTTCCTTTTTTTATCCAGGTTTCTTGCAATACCATGCCGAAATTTTTTCGATAATCGTTACGGTTGTACGACAGAATGTTGTTTTCGTCAAGAGTTATTTTTCCGCTTTTTACGTCGTAGAAACGCATCAATAAGTTGATTAACGTCGTTTTTCCGCAACCCGTAGGTCCGACAATGGCTATTTTTTGACCTTGTTTTACCGACAGATTAAAGTTTTCGATTAATTTTACGTTCGGTACGTACGAGAAATTCACGTTTTCGATTTCCATGTTTCCGTAAACGTCGGTCGGGGCGGGCAGTTTAGAATCGTCCGACATTTCTTGCTCTTCCAATAAATCGAATACGCGTTTCGCTCCGCTTAAAGCAGATTGAACTTCGGTTATTACGCCTGTTATTTCGTTAAAAGGTTTGGTGTATTGATTCGCATAGGACAACGTGCATGACAGTCCGCCGACGGATAACGGCAGCATCGAGAGCCCGAAAAGAACGGGCGAGTCGCCTTGAATTACCAAAACGGCGCCTATAATCGTTACGGCAAGATATATTACGGC
This sequence comes from uncultured Lachnospiraceae bacterium, assembly GCA_964591125.1. Lineage (GTDB taxonomy): Bacteria > Bacillota > Clostridia > Christensenellales > Pumilibacteraceae > Neoclostridium. Next base: position 14,133 of record CAZQAC010000001.1, on the reverse strand, counting down.
ATTTACGAAACGAGTACTCGGATTGATTAGTGCCGAAAAGAACGCTGCGTCCTGACCGTATTTTTTGAGTCGCTGATTGATTTTTTCGAAATCTTTTTCTACGTCTTGTTGTTTATTAAAAAAACGAACCATTTTTTGATTGTCGATAAGTTCTCCGACATAGCCGCTCATTTCGCCGCGAGATTTTGCTTGCATCGCGAACGAATTATGACAGCCTTTAGCTATAAAATATGCCACAAACAGCGAAATCGGCGTAAGGACGAGTACCGTGACTGCTATGAGCCAATTAAGCGAAAACATGAACGCGAGAGTGCCGAGTATGGTGATTATGCCGGTAAACAGTTGCTGAAAGCCTTGCAGAAGCCCGTCGGATATTTGATCTATGTCGCTGACTACCGTCGATAATATGTCGCCGTGTTTGTGCGAATCTATGAACCCTACCGGAACGCGATGTATTTTTACGAACGCGGATTTTCTAAGATCGCCTATGGCGCGATGAGAAGCGTAATTTATGAATAGCGAAGCCAGATACTGGAAAATCGCCGCCGCAGATACGCATATTCCTAGATAAAGCGCATAGTGTGCTATCATGGCAAAATCAACGTTGTTTTCTTCCACTATATAATCCACTGCTTCACCTATTATTACGGGCGCGAGTAAAGTTGCTACTACCTGAATTAACGAGCAAAACAGCGCGAGGACGATTAAAGGCAGATGAGGTTTGATGTACGATAGAAGTTTTGAAAGCGTCTTATCTTTTATCTTTTTAGTTTTCATACTCTTTCTTCCTCCGTAACTTGAGAATTGTATATTTCGCGATAAGCCTGACAGTCGGACAGAAGTTCTTCGTGAGTTCCGTTACCTGCGACCGCTCCGTCTTCGAGAACGATTATTTTGTCCATGTGTCGCATCGAAGTGGCTCGTTGCGAAATAACGACGAGCGTCATGTCTTTGCAATCGGCGGCTATTGCTTTGCGTAAAGCGGCGTCTGTCGCGAAATCCAGCGCCGACGAACTGTCGTCGAGAATGAGTACGGACGGTTTTCCTACTAAAGCTCTTGCAATGTTCAGTCTTTGTCGTTGTCCGCCGGACAGATTTTTGCCGCCTTCGTTCAGAACATAGTTCAAACCGCCTTCTTTTTCCGTTACGAAATCGTATGCCTGCGCGGTTTTGAGCGCGGCGATTATTTCTTCGTCTGAAGCGTTCGGTTTACGCCAGAGCATATTATCTCTGATTGTTCCCGAGAATAAAGTGGATTTTTGCATCGCAAAACCTATCATGTCGTTTTTTTGCTCCGCCGAATATTGTTTTATGTCCGAACCGAACAATTTGATTTTTCCGTCGGTGCAGTCGTAAAGACCTGCTAGCAACTGCACGAGCGTGCTTTTTCCGCTTCCCGTGCCGCCGACGATGCCCAACGATTGACCGGGCATTATCGAAAAATTCACATTCGATAAAGTATTTTTTCTGTTTCCTTTATACATAAAATCGACGTTATCGAATTCGATGGCACAAGATTCGTAATTCGGCGTCGCGCCCGACCCTCCGGAAACGCCTGCGGGAGTGTCGAGAACTTCGTTGATTCGTTTTGCGCTCGCTGCCGCTCGAGAAAAAGTAACCACGAGATTGGCAAGAACGACGAGCGCGTTCATGATCTGCGTAAGGTAATTTACCAACGCGATAACCTGACCTTGCTTCAAGTCTCCCCAATAAACCTGTTTTCCGCCGAGCCACAGAACGAGAATGACGGCAATGTTGATTATTACGTACGTTGCGGGGTTTAAAAGATTGCTTATTTTGCCTATGGCGACGGAAACCGACGTGAGGCGGTTATTTTTTTGTTCGAAATCTTCGATTTCGCGGTCGCTTCTCGAAAAAGCGCGAACGACTCTTATTCCGGACAAGTTTTCGCGTACCGACAACGATACGTCGTCGAGTTTTTCGCGAGCGGACATGTAAGAATTAAAAGATTTGCTCATTATAAAATACAGCACGACGGAAATAAGCACCGACGCCGCTATAAATATAAGAGACAATTTCAGGTCTATAAGCATTGCCATTACGATAGAACCTATTACGATAAACGGTGCGCGCGTCACAAGTCGAATAAACATGGCTACGCCCTGTTGGCATTGCGTCGTGTCGTTTATAAGTCGCGTAATCAGCGACGGCGAACCGAATCTGTCCACGTCCGATTGCGAAAGCGAATTGATATGAGCGTAAAGACCGCGTCGTAAATTCGTGCCGAAACCCATGGACGCTCTCGACGCGTAGAATTGCGCCGTCAAAGAAAACGCGAGTCCTACCGCGGCAAGAACGAACATTATGATTCCGTAACGAATCAATAACGTATAATCGCCTTGTTTTCCGAGCGGAACGGCTTCGTCGATTATCGCGGCGACTACCACGGGGACAAGCAGTTCTAAAACGGCTTCCGTGAGCTTGAAGATGGGACCGAGTATTGTTTTGAGTCTGTAACCTTTAAGATATTTCAGTAATTTGAACATGATAACTCCGTTATTTTTTTAGTGCCTGTAAATAATATCATAAAATTGTCGACTTGTAAACTCATTTTAGCTCGAATTACGTTTCAAACGGTTTGACGGTTGCAAATAAATTTGATATAATTAAAAAGAAGTCTAAATATATATTGGTGATTAGATTATGACGGATAAAAAAATATTGGATAAATTCGATTTGCCGAAGGACGATTATTCGTTGACGCCTTACGGAAGCGGGCATATAAACGATACTTTTTTGGCGGAAGGAAAAAGAAAAAAATTCATTCTGCAAAAAATAAACAATGTTGTTTTTCCCAACGTCGACGGACTTATGCGCAACGTTGGAGCGGTTTGTTCGCACAGTTTCGAAAAAGTGAAAGCTCAAAACGGCGACGTTTCCAAATTGTTGATTCCCGTAAAAACTACGGACGGGCAATTGTATGCTTTTTGTGACGGCGGTTATTACAGAGTGTATAATTTTATAGAAAATACCGTTGCGATAGATATGCCCGATAACGCCGAACATTTCGGCAAGGGCGCGAAACGTTTTGCCGAATTTATGAAGACGTTGCTCGATTTCGACGCTTCGGAATTGGTGGACGTAATACCCGGATTTCATGATACGACGGCTCGCGTAAAAAAATTGAAAGCGGCTGTCGAGGCGGATTCTTTCGGCAGAAAAGACGAAACCGCGAGCCTCATAGATTTCGCGCTCGAACGCGAAGAGACGGCAAGTAAAGTAGTCGATGCCTTGGCTAAAGGAACCATCCCGTTACGAGTAACGCATAACGACACCAAATTCAATAACCTTTTATTCGATTCGGTTACGAGAGATCCCGTTTCGGTAATAGATCTCGATACCATAATGAAAGGCAGCGTTTTGTATGATTTCGGTGACGCGATACGAACGGGTTGCAATACTGCGGCGGAGGACGAGCATGATTTGGATCTTGTTAAATTCGATTTGACTTATTATAAAGCTTTTGAAAAAGGTTACACGGAAGTTTTGGGAGATATATTGACCGATTCCGAAAACGAGAACGTTGCTTTTTCGGCAATGCTCATGACTTACGAATGTGGCGTAAGATTTCTTAGCGATTATCTGGAAGGCGACGTATATTTCAAAACGCATTACGATAAGCAAAACGTTTTCAGAGCGAAAACTCAATTTAAGTTGGTTGCCGAAATGGAAAAACAGTTCGGCAAAATGGTTAAATAACGGAGAAATTAAGTATGAGTTTCAAATACGAATTGCATACGCATAACGCGATATCGAGCAAATGCGGACGGTTTACGCCCGAACAACTCGTAGATTATTTCGTTAGTCAGGAATATACGGGAATTTGTACGACCGATCATTTTTTTAACGGAAATACGGCGGCACCAGGCAGAGAAGAGCCTTGGAAGTATCGTGTGGAACGGTTTTGCGACGGATACGAAAAGACCAAGACAATCGGAGATAAAAAAGGTCTCGACGTGTTTTTTGGGTTCGAATACACGGTTCCGCACAACGGCGGCGACATCAATAACAATGCCGGATGCGATTTTCTCGTGTTCGGGATAGACGCGGCTTGGCTTATCGATAACGGCGGCGACGTCGAAACGTGCGCTACGAACGAATATCTGAATCGTTGCAGGGCGGCGGGCGGAACGGTAATTCAGGCTCATCCGTTCAGATTGGCAAAAGGATATATGAATCACATGTGTTTATTTCCCGAATGTGTAGACGGCGTGGAGGTGCTTAACGCAAGCCCGAATACGTTGGAATGTAATTATCTGGCTCGCGCTTATGCCGATTATTACGGATTTTTTCATACCGCAGGATCGGATATTCATTGGGCGGACAGAGATTTGCTCGGCGTGACCGAATTGCCCGAAAGAGTAAAAACGATCGGCGACATGATGAAAACGATGAAAGAAAAAAAACACAAAATATATCTGAATCCCGCTAAATTCAAAAGCGATATTCCGTGGAGTTGACATTATGAAAGAGTTCGATAAAGAAGTCAGAAAAAGATATGATCATACGGGGACGGTTAAAGCTGATGTGAACGCTTTGCCGTCGTGCGTAAGAGCGGTAATATACGTTTTGGTTGCGATTGCGGTGCTCGGGATAATGATTTGCCTCGTTTACAGCGGCAGCGAAATAGCTTCGTATGCTATTTGGACGGCAGCGGGTGCGGCTGCCGTAGTAGTGGCGATATATTTGTTGTCTTCGTCAAAAGGTTCGTCGAGATATTTCGAAGTAATGTTTAAATGCACGGGCAAGTATCTCGTTTTTCAAGTCATAAGCGAAAAACACGTGATTTTTTCGAACGGCGAATACACTCTCGAATATAAAAAGAGAGAGGTAAACGAAATAGACGGTATTATGAATGCGTACTTGTCTTGGAACGCGCCTTACGATGCCGATTTCGAGTCTTGTCAAAAAAAAGGCGGCAACAGAGCTGTTTATATCGGGAAAAAACAATTCGAAGATAAAACGGTGGAATATAAAGTTACTTGCGAGGGCAAATTCGTTACGGGATTCAAAGCGAACGGAAGAAGCGTTACTTTCGATTGTTTGAATCGTCGCGACGCGGGATTGGGAATTCCGGCCGCGCTCGTTCAGGCGATAAACGAAAGAGGAACCGCGTTGCCCGTCGATCAGATTTTTATAAACAATAAATAAAGAGGTTGAACATGAAAAAAATCGCTGTTTTTTTGGCAAACGGCTGCGAAGAGATGGAAGCTATTACTCCTGTTGACGTTTTGCGCCGTTCCGGAGCGATCTGCGATACGGTGTCGGTTTGCACCGAATACGTGACGGGTTCTCACGGCATTGTTTTTAAGGCGGATAAATTGCTTGCCGATTTTAACGAAAACGATTACGACGCAATAATTTTGCCCGGCGGCATGCCCGGAGCAAAAATATTGGGAGAATGTTCCGCCGTTATTCGCGCCGTCGAAAGTTTTGACGCACAGCATAAAGTCATCGGCGCGATTTGCGCCGCGCCTGCAGTCGTTCTCGGTATGAACGGTTTGACGGTCGGAAGAAAAGTTACTTGTTATCCCGCTGAAGATTTTGTCAATATACTCGAAGGCGCGCGTTATACGGGAAAAAACGTCGAAACCGACGGTAATCTCGTTACTGCGGACGGACCTATGTCTGCGACGGCTTTTGCTATGGAAATTTGCGCGTTACTCGGATTACAACCGAAGTTTTGACGCCGACCGACGAAAATTCGTCGGTTTTTCTTTATAAAAGCGTCAATATTAAGAAAAAACGTATTTGCTTGAAAAACATTTAAAGTTGTCGAATTATGAAAAATCAACGAAAAATGTGTTGACAACAAGAGAAAAATGTGCTAAACTTTGTTTGTTATCGGAAAGGAATTCGGTAATTGTTTTTGAGAATACGCGTCGTTTAGGTCGACGGAAGTTCTCATTGTTGTCGGCGAGGAAGTTTATATCGGATAATCGGTCGTTTCTCGTCGTTTTTATTTTTTCAGTTATTAATCCGGAAATATCCGGTAAAAATTTGGAGGATTTTATGGTTAAATTCTTAAACAAGTTTTTCAAACTTGAAGAAAACAAAACAACCGTAAAAACGGAAATCATGGCAGGTATCGTTACCTTCATGGCTATGGTTTACATTCTTATGGTTAACGCGGGCATGTTTGCCGATCTTAAATTCGGAGCTTCTACTCCCGACGGAGCGAGAATGTACAACGCCGTTTATATCGCGACAGCTATTTCCGCAATTATCGGTACCGTGCTTATCGGTCTTATGGCAAAGCTTCCGCTCGCGCAGGCTTCCGGTATGGGACTTAACGCGTTTTTCGTTTACACGGTCTGCGGATTCGGCGAAACGAACGGATTGACTTACGCTAACGGTCTTGTGTTTATTCTTCTCGACGGTTTAGTATTTGTCGTATTGACGCTTACCGGACTTCGTAAGATTATATTCAATGCTATCCCGGATTGCGTAAAAGTCGCAATTCCTGCCGGAATCGGTTTGTTTATCGCATTTATCGGTTTGCAGAATGCCGGAATAATCGTTTTGAACAGTTCTACTAAAGTCGCGCTCATTTCGTTGAACGTGCTTAATTTGAAAGGAGCCGCTTATTCCACTATTTTCCCTGTAGTAGTCACTCTTCTCGGAGTAGTGGCAATTGCAGTTCTTTCCAAAAAGAACGTAAAAGGCGCCGTCCTTTGGGGAATTCTCGGTTCAGCGGTATTCTACTATGCTTTTGCCGCTCTCGGTCTTGCTTGGGAAGACGAAGTTTGCAAAGGAATTTTTGCAGGTATTACTTTCGACAATCCGTTCACTGCTTTTGCCGATTGGGCTGATTTGTCCGTAGCTAAGGTATTTACCGAAGGCTTCAACTTTGACGCTTATCTTGCAATCGAAGGAAATACCACCGGTTCTCTTATACTTACGTTGGCAACCGGGGCGTTTGCTTTCTGTATCGTTGATATGTTCGATACCATGGGAACTCTTTACGGAGCTTGCGCAAGAGGTAATTTGCTTGACGAAAACGATAACGTTCCTCGTATGAATGAAGCAATGGCTGCCGACGCTATCGCAACCTGCGTAGGCGCTGTTTGCGGAACTTCTACCGTTACTACGTTCGTCGAATCTTCCGCAGGTATTGCGGAAGGCGGAAAAACCGGTCTTACTTCGATAGTAACCGCGATTGGTTTCCTTGTTGCAATGTTCGTAAGCCCGATCGCAAAGCTTATCCCGACATATGCGACCGCAGCTGCTCTTATTTACGTAGGTATCTTGATGATGAACTGTGTTACAAAGATCGATTGGCTTGATCCTTCGGTTGCTCTTCCCGCATTTACCACGATTTCTATGTCCGCATTTACTTACAGTATTTCGGACGGAATCGGTTTGGGCTTAATCACTTACGTTCTCGTAAGATTGTTCACCGGTAAGTTCTGCAAGAACGAAGACGGAAGCAAGAACCTTTCCGACATCGCAACTTTGATTATCAGCTTGTTGTTCGTCGCAATGTTCTTCCTTACTCATTAATAATAAAAAAAGTCAGAATAAAAAGCCGTAATGCGATACGCGTTGCGGCTTTTTGTATAAGCGAATAAAATTTTGCAAAAACTATTTACAAAAATCGAAATAAATGATATACTGATAATAGTAGTGTAAATAGTTTCGATATACTACGAAAATCTATCGGGAGGATAAATCATGAAAAAATTAATCGAAGCTATCGACGGACTTCCTTTAATCGTTAAGATTATTCTGTGTTTGTTCGGAATCGATATTGTTTGGGCGATCTATCGTATAGTCAAAGGCATCGTTAAAGGCAGTTTGTTTCTTGTCGTTATCGGAATTGTCTGGATTATCGGAGCATGTACCGTAACGTGGGTAATCGATTTGGTTACGGTAATTTTATTCGGCAAACCGATTTTATCGTAATTTTATTCGGCGTCTAATCTTTTATCCGTAAAATTATTCGATTTGAAATATTCGTTGAGAAGAGTCTTTTGATTGAATAAGAGACACAGATTGGCGACGTCGGCATTGTTTCGATAAAACGACATAATAATATCACGCGTTTGTCACATCAAAGGAATAATATATAAAAAGGATATGAACAATATCTCACATTTCTTCCTTTATTACGGCAGTCGGTACGTTAGCGAAAGCGATGGTATCGATTGTTGTTTTAAATGATGTTAAAAGTTGATCGGTCGTAAAAAGTTTGCGCGTTGACAAGCGCGAGCTTTTTATTTTTAAATCATAAACGGTAAACGGTCTTGATTTCAAATTAGCAGGTTTTTCGATTAAAGCGACGAGTATTTCGAGAAAAACATTTTTGACGTTTAATCCGCAGTTAAAACCTATTATACTTCTTTTTTGCTTGGAACGACGAATTTTTCGCTGTGATCGGAAACGAAGAAAAGTCAGAGCGAGGAAATAATGCAAACGCTTGCATTTGAACGTTTTTAATGTTATAATATAATCGAATTTTAATCTGGTGAGATTGCAATTATGAACGAAAAAAAACTTACGGTTAAAAAGCTGTATTCTTCCATGTCGGCGAATAAGATAAAGAAAAACAACCGCATTGTGTTGTCGGCTTCCGTCGTTACCGTCGTAGCGGCGATTTTGTTTATATTTATACGTCAGGACTCGTTGTCGGTTCTGTTTGCGAAATATTATTGGATAGGTTCAGTAGTCGTTCCGTGCGCGATTGCGTTGATAATTTTTGCGGTGTATTGTTTGGTTGGCTGCTTTACCGTGTATAAATTGCGTGAAGAATGGTTCGAAAATCAATTGCCGTCGTTGCGCGGAAATTGGCATACTTTCGCGGTAATCGAGATACAAATGGTTTTCTTTTTCGCATTTGCCGCGTTCGAAATATTTTTATTGACGACGCTGTTCGATTGGGGAACTTTCTTTTGCGCTTTGATTTTGCTTATAGGATTCGGCGCGTCCGTCGTAGTCAGAAGCGTTACTTATAAGGCTATCAAAGGTTTGAGCGACAAACCGACAGTTAAATCGGAACAAAGCGAGGTTTCGGAAGACGTGGAAGAATTTTTCGATTGAATATAATCCCGGGAGGAAAAATAATGAAATTTTGCGAAGAACTTAAAGAAATCGGCGAATGGGACGTTGTTGTTTGCGGCGGCGGAGTGGGCGGAGTGGCAGCTGCTGTTTCGGCTGCTCGTGCGGGCAAAAAAACGCTCATCGTAGAAAAAACGTTGAATTTCGGCGGGCTTGCCACTAACGGAATAGTCAATTATTTCGTTCCCATGTGTAACGGTAGGGGCACTCAGATTATTTTCGGAATGGCGGACGAGATGTTGAAATTATCTCAAAAATACAGCTGGACGTCGACTAACGACAGCTGGCTGTTCGATTATCCCGAAAAAAAAGGGAGATTGGACGGCAGATATTCTCCGGCTATCTTTTCGCTTGCTCTTGTCGATTATCTGAAAAAAGAAGGAGTAGAAATTTTTATCGATACGCTGTTAAGCGACGTTGACGTCGAGAACGGGCATATAAAAGGAATAATCATCGACAGTAAATCGGGCAGAGAATATGTTAAAGCGAAAATGTTTGTGGACGCGACGGGCGACGCCGATTTATTGTATCGCGCAGGAGTTCCGACGATAGAAGGCGGTAATTATTTTACGTATTTTGCGCTCGGAATGAATTTGGAAACGATGAAAAATGCTCTTGACCACGGAAAAATAGGTGAGGCGCAACGTTGGTATATGGGCGGAAAAGCAAATCTGTACGGCGGAAATCATCCGGAAGGAAAAAAACGTTACGTCGGAGTGACGAAAGAGGACGTTACAGAATATATTATCGACAATCAGATGATTTTGTTCGACGAAGTCAAAAAGCAGGATAACAATGCCTTCGATTTGACTATGCTTCCGAACATGCCTCAGTTTCGCACTACTCGTCGATTGGACGGAGATAAAACGTTTACCGCAGACGACGCGTATAAACATTGCGACGACAGCATTTGCGCCATAAACGATTTTGACAGGAAAGATTTCTTGTATGAAGTCCCATTCGGAACGTTGGTAAAAACGGGCTTCGACAATGTTATTACGGTCGGAAGGAGCGCCAGCGCGGTAGGTTACGGTTGGGACGTGTTGCGCGTTATTCCTCCGGCGATACTTACGGGACAGGCGGCGGGTAACGCTTGCAGTCTTGCGATAGATTGCGAAAAACCGATTTATGCCGTGGATACGGGCGCGTTGCAACAAAAGCTTAAAGAGCAAAACGTTATTATTCATTTCGACGACGCGCTTATTCCCGACGACGTTAACGCTACGGAAAGAGGCGAGGACAACGGACATATATGACAACCGGTCACGTTATAACGCGAGAGCGATTTATCGAACCCGTCGAAAAAATTCATATAGGAAAATACGGTGGTAATTCGCCTGTTCATACGCACGAATTTATAGAGCTTGTGTATGTGTTCGCCGGTTCGGCGGATCATATGTCCGGCGGTGTTTCTACGCGAGTAAGTCAAGGCGATTGCTTTTTGATAGATTTGGAAACCGAACACGGTTACGAGAATGCCGACGACGAGTTTACCGTCTTGAATTGCTTGTTTCAGCCGTCTTTTCTGTCTGCGGCTATTCGCGACGACGAATTGTTCAAACAGCTTGCAGTGAATGTTTTCGTTGCTTTTTCGAAAGAAGAAATGTCCGAAACATTGTTTGTTAAAAGCGGAATGGCTCCAGGAATTTCTACTTTTTTCGGGCAAATGCTCGCCGAATACGAAAGGAAAGAAGTCGGTTATCTCGAAGTCTTGCAGTCGCTGTTAAAAGTCGTGCTTATATATTTATTTAGAGGTAGCAAAACTGCAGTTCAACCCAAAATAGTCACGGATATTTTAAAATATTTAAGCGAAGCCGGCGGACGAAAAATCAAAATAGAAGAATTGTCCGAAGCAATGTTTTTTTCGCCGGCGCATATCAGTCGGCTGTTTAAGAAATATACGGGTAAGAATTTATCGGATTTTATGCGCGAAAACAGACTCGAATACGTTTGCGAAAAATTAGTTACTACAAACGCGAGTATCGACGCGATTCTTGTTGAATATGGCTATAACGATAAAAAAAACTTTTACGAGCAGTTCCATCGTATTTACGGTTGCACGCCCAAAGAATACAGAATTAATTTTTTGCAAGGCAAAATAAAGTCTTAAAACCCTACCGATTAAACGAATTTTCCCATTGATTTTCCGTCGGTTCGGTGGTATAATTGTAATACGATTAAAAAACCAATAAGGAGAAATATTATGAAGACGTTGAATCCGGCAAAATGGATAAAATACAATACTTACGATGATGGCCGAAACGATTACGAAAAATACGGATTGCCTTGTCCGTATTTCAGACAAGAATTTACGCTCGAAGAAAAAAAAGCTGTAAAAGCAGAGCTTCAAGCTACTTCGGTCGGCGTTTTTAAGGCTTATATAAACGGGATGGAAACGGATGGCGATTATATGTCGCCGGGTTATACCGATTACAGAGTTAGGATTCCGACGATGCGTTACGACGTATTACCTCTTCTCCAAAAAGATAATGCAATCGTTATAGTTGCCGGCGACGGCTGGGCTGTAGGATACATGGGCAACAGAATGTATCGCAAGAATTATTATCGCGAAATTTACGTATGTGCGAAATTGACCGTGGAATACGAAGACGGAAGCAAACAGATTATTTGCACGGACGAAAATTGGCGTGCGGATACGGACGAAATCGTTCGTACCGACAATTATATGGGCGAATTCATAGATCATAACAGAGCGAAGAATAAAAGTTTTTATTTACCGCATTACGATTACGCTCAAGGGGCTTGGCGCGCGCCTATTGTTGCCGATTATAATATGAGCAGAACGTTAATGAGTTGCGCTTGCGAAGAAGTCGCTCCACGTATAAGAGTTAAACACGTTTTGACTCCGGAAGTATTGCGTCAAGACGACAGAACGATTATTTACGACATGAAGCAAAATATGGTCGGCGTTATTCGTCTGAAGGTAAAGGGTGATAAGAATACTCGTATAAGAGCTCGTTTCGGCGAAATGCTTGAAAAAGACGGAACGCTTTACGTCGAAAATTTACGCAGAGCGGAAGCTACTGACACGTTCTTTTTGAACGGAGAGGGCGAAGAGGAATTCCGTCCGCTGTTTACTTTTCACGGATTCAGATATGTGGAATTGCGTATAACCGGTAATGCCGAAATATTATCGGTTGTAGGAGAGGTAATGTATTCCGATCTCGAAAAGACGGGAGAATGGAGCTGTTCGGACGAACTCGTTAATCGTATTTATCAGAATATCGTATGGGGACAGCGCGGAAATTTCTTGAGCGTTCCTACCGATTGTCCGCAAAGAGACGAAAGACTCGGTTGGACGGGCGACGCGCAAATTTTCTGCGGAACGGCGATGTACAATATGGATTGCGATAAATTCTATCGTAAATATATACAGGACCTTATAGACAGTCAACATGCAAACGGCGCGATAGGCGGAGTTGTTCCTCACGTGCCTAATACCATGTTCGACGGGGAAGAAGGTTGTCCGATGTTGATAGCGGCCGGTTGGGGTGACGCGATGACCGTTATTCCTTACGAACATTATTTGATGTACGGAGATAAAAAGTTTTTACGAGACACGTTGTATTTCGTAAAGAAATTCGTTCGCGCGGAAGAAAAGCAAACAGACGATTTGATTCGTCCCGCCGAAGAAAATTACGGCGATTGGCTCAACGTGAATTGCAATACGGATAAAAGTTTGCTTTCGACCGAATATTTTGCTTTTTCGACTTTGCTTACGGCAAAAATGTGCGAAATCGTAGGCGACGAAGAAGCACAGGATTTTTACGATTTGCATAACGATATAAAACAGGCTTTCAGAAATAAATTTTTGACTGAGGAAGGCAAGTTGGCATGCCATACTCAAACGGCGTATTTGCTCGCATATGCTTCTAAAATGTTGACCAAGGAAGAAGTTTATGAACCGTTTATCGATACGATGCATGCGGCGAACGATAAACTCACGACCGGCTTCCTCGGCATTAAATTCTTGCTCCCGACGCTCTGCGATTTAGGCGAAAGCGACTTGGCGTACAAAATTTTGACTTCGCGAGAATATCCTGGTTGGGGTTACAGCGCAGTTAACGGCGCAACAACCATGTGGGAACGTTGGAACAGCTATACAAAAGAATTTGGGTTCGGCGACGTCAGTATGAATTCGTTCAATCACTATTCTTTCGGTAGTTGCGGAGAATGGATGTTCAAATACTGTTTGGGAATATTACCCGAGATCGACGGGGCCGGATTCGAAAAGCTTACGCTTCGTCCCTATCCCGATAAATCGGGCAAACTTACAAGCGCGAACGGTAGTTATATGAGTAAAAAAGGCAAAATAACAGCTGTTTGGGAACAAAAAGACGGAAAAATCGTTTATACGGCGTCCGTTCCGAAAGAAATAGAACTTTCTCTCGATATTCCCGAAGATGTGGTTGCAAAGATAGAGAGATATTAAATATTTGACCATTTTATCTTAAAAAGTACGATTATAAAAACGTCGATTATCGCTTCGTCGGGAAGCGGTGATCGGCGTTTATCGTTATTTTGTTTTAATGTGTAAAAACAAAATAAAAGCTTTTATGTATTGAGTTGACTTATTGCGGAGTATGTGATAAAATATATTGCGTTATACGTAACTGATTGTCTTAAATCCTTTGTATAAACGAATTTTTATTAAGATACGTAATTTTGAGTTTGTTAGTAAAAATTTAATTTTTATAATATGTACTCGTAGTGTAATTGGATAACATTACAGCCTCCGACGCTGTCGAGTCTGGGTTCGAGCCCCAGCGGGTACACCACTGTAAAAGCCCTTGAACGCTTAAATAGTGTTCAGGGGCTTTTCTATGCGAAAAATGAAGAAAAAGGCGCGATTTTCGATACTATATAAGGGGTATATACAAAATCCGTGGTGAGAGTGGAAACGGTGGTAAAAAATACGCTTGCCCCGCAAGGGGTAAATTATATACAACGGCTTTTACGGCTAAAACTACTATTCGGGGGTGGAGCGGGAACGCTCTACTCCCTTTTCGGTATAGATTGAGAAAAAGGAGAGAA